>NZ_JBIAMS010000028.1:0-122215 GCF_042874195.1 Streptomyces sp. NPDC004134
ACGCTCCCGGCTGATATACCGGCCCTGCCCGGACGCCCGCCCCGACGGCCGCAAGAGCTTCTCCTGGAAGGACTACCGCGATCTGATCCAGACCGCCCACCACCAGCTCAGCGGCCCGATCGTGCTGGTCTGGGACAATCTGAACACCCACCTCACCGCCGGAATGCGCCGCTACATCGCCGCCCGCGACTGGCTCACGGTCTTCCAACTGCCGCCCTACGCACCCGACCTCAACCCCGTCGAGGGCATCTGGTCCGTGCTGCGGCGCTCCGTCCTCGCCAACCGGGCCTTCGCCGACCCCGACGATCTGATCGCCACCGTCCGGCAAGGTTTACGTCGGCTCCAATACCGGCCCGACGTGCTCAACGGCTGCCTCACCGGCACAGGACTCCGACCCGCACCACCATGACGACACCACGCATTCAAGGTCAGTAGGAGAACGCCACGGTCGGCACCGGAGCTAGGACGGTGACCCAGTGCGTCGTCAAAAGACTGCGCCAGATCCCCGCACGTGGCATCGAGCGCCGCTCCGCCCACCGCAGCGTCCTCGTCGAGCAGGAACGCGACCTCTGAGGTGGTCATCTCGTCGGCCGCGTCGTAGCGGAGAGTGCTGCCGGCCTTCAAGTTCCCCGCGTATACCCAGCGCGTGCCGGGCACGTCCTCTTCACCACCTGGAACGCGCTGCGCAACTACGCCGAACTCGCCCCCTGCCGACGCCGACCTCCAGCACTTCGTCAACCTCGTCGACGACCGCCACGAGCCTGACGAACCCCCGCCCGCAGCAGGTCTCGTCCGCTGGCGTTGCCGTCGGCGTTGCTGTCAATCACGTTGCCCCACAAGAAATAAATTTCTGGTGGGGCAACGTGCTTCACGAAGGACATTCCCGGAATTAAGCATCTATACGCTTTAGTGCCTTCTTGGCCTGACTCCGAACATTCTCGTCAGGATCCTCCACAAGGGGGGCGATACGCTTACGCGCTTCCTTGAACTTCATCTTTCCAAGCGCTTCGATTGCAGAAGGTGCAACACTGGAGTCATCCACCAGGTCAAGTAGGATTCCGGGCACTCTGCCGTCCTTCGTCTTGGGAAGCGACAGAACGATCTGACTCCTGGCGTCCCCGTATTCCCGGGCCGTAGCAAGCGAGATCAGATCGTTGGCGACACTTGGCCCTGCGAATACGAAGAGCCCATTGCCGATCACCCAGCGGATATGCTCCTCGCCAGGCTGCGAATCCTTCGGCCGCATGGGGTCTTCCACTCTCGGAGGAACCCGAAAGAGCTGCAGGAAGATCGGAAGCACCTGCTTCTTCGCGAAGGGAACTGAAAGCGTTCTGACGATGTCCTCAACGAGCGGAAGATACGAGATCCGCGAGAGCCAGTCGACTAGCACTGGCACCGCGGCCTGGTACTTCACGCCCCCGCGACGCAACTCGCCCACGCTGCCGACCGGAAACCCGTATTCGGCCAGGTCTGCCAGCACACCTGCGGCACTCTCTGCATAGAGTTGACGACGCTTGACCACGTAGGGGTCGCGGGACTTTGCCGCAAGCGCCCCCGGACTGTTGATCGCCGCCTGCTTCTCGGCCTGGGTGAGCCGCCGACCAGCAGTGGGGGGTTCATTCATTTCCGTCATGGCAGGTTCCTGATGAGATCGATTTCGCCCGAATTTACCCTGGCCTGCAGCGGCCCGGACAGTCGCGTGCTGCCGCGGACATAGAGTTTAAACTGGTATCCGTTTGCCGCGGCATACTGAAGGTCGTCCCTGATCTGGGTAGACAGGTGTTGATATTTTACATTCTTCACCTCGCCAATCACACCAGCAGTGTGGTCCAGTTCATCGGGTATCCGAGTGCGGCCGTTTATTCGGAGCTTCTCGGTATTCTTGGTGATCCCCGCCGCAGTTTCGCCCACCTGACCTGCCCGAACACACGCCGCTCCTCCTGCGTTATGCACGAGCACCGGCGTGTTTCCGGCGAGTACATAGTACGTGTGGATGTCGCGGATGGTCAGGTCGTGGGTGGTCTGGCGCTTGGTGTAGTGGTCGGCGGCCTGGACGGTGGCGGTGCCGCCGGTGGTGGTGCGGATGGTTGTGCCGGGGAGGAGGTCGCCGGCGTTGATCCATTCGCCTGCGTACTCGGCCCAGAACGGATGGGTGGTGGTGGCGGTGAGCTGACCCGTTTGTCCGTTTTTCGTGGTGAGCGTGAGGCGGACGAATTTCTTATCGTCGTGGGTGGTGATGAGTCGTTTGACGGTGCGGATGGTGGTTTTACCGGTGTCGGGGTCGGTGACGACGACGCGGTCACCGATCTCGACGTCTTCAATCTTCCTGGTTTGGCCGTCGGCGAGGAGGACGCGCGTGCCGGGGGTGAAGCTGTGTCGTGTGCAGAGTCTCCCCAGCCTCAGCACCTTGCTCGCGCCACGGGTAGCTGCATCCGCGATCACCCAGGCGCACGCTCCGCCGTCACGCTCCTTGACACAGGCGATGGCATCCCGGATACCGAGGACTCCCAGGACATCAAGGCCAGGGCTGTCGAACGATATCCAGCCCAGGTCCTCGGCGGCATCGCAGAAGCTGTCTTGGTCCTCGGGGTTGTGGCACCGGTTTGCCGTCCACATCTCGATTTGTTCCTGATAGGAGCGTGTCGGATAAAGGGCCGCCAGCTCCTTCTCCGTCGGGATGCGTTGCCCTTCAACTTCGATTGAGGAGCCATCCTCGTCCGGCGTGATGGCGATTTCCTCGTCCGGGCTGGGGATGTAGCCGGTGTTCTGGTTGTGCCCGGAAGGGCAGGCCGCCGCTTCCCCACCTTCGCCCCCGCAGGCGAGGCGGTGGCCGTCGAGTTCGATGTTGGTGGTGGGGTTGCCACCGGTGAAGGCGTAGCGGTTGCCGGTCGTAGGGTCGGTGCCGAGTTGCATGTCGGCCAGGGCGCCGTTGTAGGTGTCGCGGGTGAGGAAGCGGTTGAGACCGGGGCTGTAGTTGCGGAAGCCCATGTCGTAGGTGCTGGTGGAGGCGTCCCAGCGTTTGGCGTTGAACCGGTAGGGGTTAAAGGCTTCCTTGTCAGGATTCACCGGGTCCGGTTTGTCGATGCCGGTGAACTCGGCGTCGTTGTCGGTGCCGTAGGCGGTGTAGCCGTAGGTGGCGTCGGTGTCGCCGTCCTCGCCGGTGACGGTCTCGACGTCGGAGTGGCTGTTGTAGCCGTAGACGCCGAGTTGCTGGGTGCCGTCGGGTTTGTGGGTGATCTGCGACAGGCGTTGTCCCCCCGGCCCGTACTGATAGGACTTGGTGATCTCGGATCCGACGCGTTCGTCGAGGACTTCCTTCGACAGGCCGAGGTAGGTGAAGTCGGTCGTCTTCGGGCTTGAGCTGCCGACATCGGTGGTCTTGGATGTGGTGCGGTCCAGCGGGTCGTAGATGTACTTCGTCGTCGCCGTGGTGTCGTCTGCCTGGAGCTTGGTGTGTTCGGCGACGTGGTCGAAGCCGTCGTAGGCGTTCTGCTCAAGGATCTTGCCGTCGGCGGTGACCGTCTCCAGGCGCCCGTAGGGGTCGTAGGTGTAGGCGGAGGTGAGGCCGCCGGAGCCGTCGCCGGTGGCGGTGGCCTGCTGCAGCCGGTTGAGGTTGTAGTCGAAGCGGGTGTTCACACCGTCGACGGTCTGCTCGACGACGTTGGCGTTGGCATCGTGGCGGTAGGTTTCGGTGCCGGCGCCCAGACCGGTCTTGTCGAGCTTGGCGATGCGGTCCGCGGGGTCGTAGGTGTAGGTGCTGGTGGTGTCCGCCAGCGCGCCGGTGTCGGCGTTCATGCGGCTGAAGACGTCTCTTGCCTTGTTGCCGTTGGGGTCCCAGTCATAGGCGTGGGAGGCAACCAGGGCGCCGTCGTTGGTCTCCCGGTCGGTCTTCAGTGCGCCGTTGGCGTAGTAGTCGTGGTCGAGAAGGTTGCCGTTGGCTTTGGTCTCCGTGTCGACCATGCCGCGGGGGGTGTAGGTGTAGCTGGTGGTCTTGCGGGTCGGGTCGGTCTCCGAGGTGGTGTCGGCGATCTTGACGGTCTCGAGCAGGTTGCGCGCGTTGTAGGTGTAGCCGGCCCACTGGTCGGGGTGGGTGACGGTCTCCGGTTGGCCGTTGGCGTCGTAGGTGAAGGCGGTGGCCTTCTTCTCCTCGCCGGCCAGGTTCTCGGTGACCTTCTCAAGCTGGTTCAGCCCGGTGTAGGCCATCGTGTAGGCATCGATCTTGGCGCCCGAGCTGGTGTCGTCGATGTCGGTCAGGTTGCCGTTGAGGTCGTAGCGGTAGCCGAAGACCTTTTCCTCGGTGTCGGCTGCCGCTTCGTACGAGCGGACCAGCTTGACGGCGTCCGCGCTGACGGTTCCCTGGCCGGTTCCGGAGACGGTGATCGACTTGGTGCCCTGCTTGTAGCGGTAGGTGCCGAGCTTCACCCAGCTGTTGGCGTTCTCGGCCTGGTCGATCTTCTTGGTCGCGGGGCCGCCGGCGTGGTCGATGCGGTAGGTGGCGGTGCCGGCGTCGGACTTCTGCGGGTACTTGGCGTAGGCGGTGTACTCGCCGTCGCGGGGGACGACTGTCTGCCAGGTGAACGTCCCGTTACCTGATGCCTGGCTGCGGTGGTTGAACCCGGTGTCCTTCGGATCGCCCGAGAGCGGGATGGACTTCGACGCCTTCCAGGACCCGGAGGTGGAGGTGTGCTGGGTGTCGGAGTTGTCGACCAGCACCACGGCGGAGCCGTCGGGGACGCCGGAGTCCTTCTTGGTCTGCAGGGACCCGTCGGGGTAGTAGGCCCAGTCCATCGGGCGTTTGGAGGAGCCGCCTGCGGAGGTCAGCAGTCGGCTCTTCTGCTGGCCGAGGTCGTTGTAGTCGTACTCGGTCTTGATCTCCCACGGGTCGGTGGCGGTGCGGATCCAGCCGGTGTCGAAGTACTCGTAGGTGGTCTCGTTACGGACCGTCTGCCCCTCCGAGGGGGGTGCCGAGACCGTCTTGACCCGTCCGACCTCGTCGTAGAGCGTCTCGGTGTAGACGTCCGGGTTGTTGTAGCGGGCGTCGGCCGGTTCGTAGGGCTGGTACTGCCGCTCCGGCCGGTTCAGTTCGTCGTAGGTGGTGCGGTGGGTGTAGTCGTCCGGGGTTGCGGTGTTGACGCCGCGGGGGGTTTCGACCTTGGTGGGGTTGCCGGCCTGGTCGTAGGTGAACTTCGTGGTGCGCGTTGTGGTGTCCGTGTACGGGACGCGCTGCTCCACCGGAAGGCCGCGCTGGTCGTAATCTACCTCGGTCGTTTTCCCGGCCTGGTCGGTCCTGGCGATGACCAGGGAGTCTTTGTCGTAGGTGGTTGTGGTGGTTTCGCCTGCGGCGTCGGTGACCGTTTCCGGGCGGTGGTTGCGGTCGTAGGTGGTGTGGGTGGTGAAGTCGGTGGTGTCGGGGGTCTCGTTCTTCTTGGGGTCGATGACGTGGGTGACGTTGCCGACGTCGTCGTAGCGGTAGGAGAGCTTGTCGCCGTCGGCGTTGACCAGGTCGGTGAGCTGGTAGATCGCGTCGTAGGTGTTGGTGGTGACGAAGTCGTCAGGGTTGTCCGCTGTCGCGACGCCCTTGGGTTCGGTCGTGGTGAGGAGGTTGCCGACGCGGTCGTAGGTGTAGCGGGTCTCCCGGCCGGTGGTGTTGTTGTCGGGGGCGGTGGCCGAGGTGGTCTGGTCGGCTTCGTCGTAGACGGCGGTGGAGACGGCGCCGTTGGGGGCGGTGGCGCGGGTGATGTTGTCGTTGGCGTCGTAGACCGGGGCGGGGGTGGTGATGAACTCACCCGCGTCCTGGTCCTTGGGGACGACGCTCTCGCCGGGGCGGCCGTAGGTGTCGTAGGTCTGGGTGGTGGTCTTCTTCCGGGCGTCGACGACCTTGAGGACCTGGCCGCGTTCGTCGTAGACGAAGTCGGTGCCGTTGCCCTTCGGATCGGTGATCAGCTCTGGGTAGCCGGTGGGGGTGAAGTTGGCGTTGATGGTGGTGTTGTCGCGCGGGTCGGTGGCCGTCTGGAGCTGGCCGTGGCCGTCGTAGGTGTAGCGGGTGGTGTAGTCGCCCGCTTCTTCGGTGGCGGTGCCCTTGGGGTCGGTGACGGTGAGCAGGTTGCCGTGCTCGTCGTAGGTGAAGGTCCAGGTGTGGCCCTCGGGCGAGGTCTTGTGCCACAGGTCCTTCACGTACTCGTCGCCGACTCGGGGTGAGTACTCGTACGCGGTGGCGTTGTCGGGGGTGGCGCCGTCGGTGCAGACGGCCGGGTCGGGGACGCCGCCTGCTGCCTTGTTCTGTTCGGCGTCGCGTTGCCAGCGGGGGTAGCCGGTGGCGGGGTCGTAGCAGTAGGCGGTTTCGGCGCCGTTGGCCTCGCGGAGGAGGGTGACGTTGTTGTCCGCGTCCCACGACAGTTCGGTGGTCTCGTTCTTGGCGTTGGTGGTCTTGACCGGTCGGCCGAAGTCGTCCGTCACATAGGTGGTCGCCTTATCCTGGGCGTCGGTGACCGTGGTGTCGGTGAACTTGACGTTGCCCGTGTCCGGTGCGTAGACGAAGCCTGTCGGGTTCTGCAGGCGGTCGGTGATGGTCTTGGTCCACCAGTGGTACTTGGGGTTGTCTCCGGCACCGGGGGCGTTGTACTCGAGCCGGGTGGTGTTCTGGCGTGGGTCCTGGACGCCGGTGAGTTTGACGTTCTTGTTGCCCTGCGCGGCGTCGTAGGTGAAGTCGAATTCCTTGGGCTGTGCGCTGCCCGCGCCGTCGACCATGCGGCCCAGCAGGCCCTTGGTCGTGTAGAAGAAGGCGAGTTTGCGGCCGGAGATGTCGGTGACCGACTTGATGTGGTCGTAGATCTTGGAATTGTTCAGCTTCCCCGTATCGGTTTCCTGCTGGCCCGCGTCGTTGATGAAGTCGTACGACGCGTCGCCCTTTTGGTAGTACTCGATCTCAAGGGACTTCCGGCCGGCGGGGTCGGTGATGTAGTCGAGGAACTTCACCGGCTTGTTGTTGGACTTGCGCTCGGTATACGTGTACGTCTGCGTGTTCCCGTTGGGGTCGACGACCGAGGTCAGGTAACCGTCGCAGCCGAAGTAGAACCGGGTACCGTCCGGGCGGGTCGCCGTCCAGGCGTCCGGGATCGGGTCCTTCGCCGGAGTGCAGTCCAGGTTCAGTTTGGGTTCGAGCTTGTAGTGGACGCCCGCGGGGGCTTTGAAGGTGCCGTCTTCCTGTTTACGGAAGACGTGGGTGGTGCCGTCGCCGTCCGGCCAGCGGACCTCCGTGGGGCGCGGGTTGGGGTGGAAGTCCAGCGGGGCGCCGAGGCGTAGTGGGCCGGCGGCCTGGGCGGACCAGCCGTGGCCGGTGATGGTGTCGGAGGTGTCGAGGGAGTTGTAGGCGACGCGGAAGAAGGTGTTCAGGCCGCGGCCGGGGTTGGTGAAGGCGTCGTAGGACCACACCGCGTTACCGGCGGCGGTGTTGTTCATCACCGTCGAGCCGGCGCCGGTGGACGTGCCGGTGTAGGAGTAGAACTTCTCCAGGCCGAGTTCGTCGGAGGTGGGGTCCTCCACCGCGACGCGCTGGGTGAGGCCGGGGATGCCCTCCTGGTCCGACAGCCACCTCTTCACGTCACCGCGGTACACGTCCCAGGTCAGCTGGTAATCGGTGCGCTTGTTGCCCGAATCGGAGTTGATCGGCGTCTTCACCTGCGCGATGACGGTCTTCTCCGTGCCCGGCGGGATGCTCGCCGGCAGTCCGGTGACGACCGGCTGCCCCAGGCCCGGCGGGGTGCTGCCGTCGGGCAGGGTCCACCGGTACGACAGCCCCCAGGTGCCCGGGTTGGCGTTCAGGGTGAAGTCGGTCGTGTTGGTGAACGTGACCTCGACGTTGTACGTGCTGTTCGGGGTCATCCGCTGCGGCGTGTCAGGTGCGTAGTACGTGGACTCGGCGGTGGCGTCGACGTAGATGACTCGCATCAGCGGACCGAGCTGCTGGTCCTGGCCCTCACTCGACAACCACAGCGACCGCTCCCGCGGACCGGTGGCGGACTCGTTTGCCAGCTTGACCATCGCGCCCTTGTTGGACTCAGGCGTACGGACCCAGCCATGGACCATCGACGTGGCATTCCACGTCTGGCGGCCCACCTCGTTGCTCCACTGCGGCACGGTATGCGAGACGGTGGCGCTGTGGTCTCCGCCGGGCTTGGTCCAAGCGGTGGTGGCGTTGGCGTTATTCCAGGTCGCGGTCGTCTCATCGAAGCTGCGGTCGAGGGGGCGCAGCTCGTAGCCCGCGCCGGTCGACCCTGTGTCCCGGGTGGTTTCGGTGCCCCACATCTGCAGTTGGGCTTCGAGGACGGTCGCGGTGGCGGGGATGGTGGAGGTGTCGAAGTCCAGCGCGGCGCGGGTGGTGCCGTAGGTGTCAGAGTTGTTGCCCACGGACAGCCAGTTCTGCCCCACGTTCCAGGACTGGATGGTGTCCTGGTTGGTGTTCGGCTGAGCCGAGGACAGCGTCGTGTCGGCCACCGTCCCGCCGGCGGAGCCCTGGATGAGTTTCATGGTCCGGCCCGCTTTGGGGATGCCCACGATCCGGGTGGGCGAGCCCAGCAGGTCACCGTCTGCCGTCTTGACCGCGATCTGGTAGTAGTACGACTTCCCGATCTCCGGACCCGGATCCGGCGACGGCGTGGCGGTCGTATCGGTGAAATGGTCTGCGGTCTGCTCACCGATGGGGGCGATGAGTGTGGCCGCTGAGGGGGTGAACGCCTGCTGGGTGGAGCGGTGGATCTGGTACTCGACGAAGTCCGCCCCCGCATCGGCGGTGGTGTTGGCGTACGGCTTCCATTTCAGCTCCGGGCCGGTGCCGTGCACGACGGTCGGGGAGTCCAGGGCCGTGCCGATGCGGCCGTAGGAGACCGTGAGCCTGGGGATGGAGGAGGTCTCGCCGCCGTAGATGCCGTCGCCCGCCTCGTACCGCGGCCCACCGCGCGCGTCAACGCCTGTCGGGCCCTCGTCGTACGCCTTGAGCACGAAGCCGTTGTTGGGCAGGGTGCCGTTCACCCACTCCTGCACCGAGTTCTTCACCGGGAAGTTGTGCCACTGGTTGTACTCGCCGACGTCCTTCCACAACTCCGCCCGGTTGACCAGCCGCACCGCGTCCGCGACGTTCTTGCTCGACGCATCCCCGGTGTCACCCAGCTTGATCGTGTTCGCCGTGCCCTTGGCGTAGCTCAGCTCCTCCGTGCCCAGGTCCACCCACCGACCGGACGTCCCGCGCTGGTCCACGGTGAAGTTCGCCGTGCCGCCGCGGTGCTTGATCTCGTACGGCGCCGCCGACGCCGCGTCGCCCACCCCCGGGATGTACACGTCCGTGAGGTAGCTGGCGGTCTCGGGCACGTCGGGCTGCCAGGTGTACGACTCGCCTGTGGCTGAGTTCTGGTTGTAGCGGTAGTCGGACTCGATCCCGGCCCCCGCGATCCGGGTCCAGTCGCCGACCGCGGCGGTGCCGGCGCGGCCGTCGTCGAGTTGCACCTTCGTGCCCGACAGATCGCCGAGCAGGTTCTTGGTGTTGTCCCAGGTGGCGGTCGTCTCGTCCCAGGGTCCGGTGGCCTCGTGCGCCTCGATCTTCACGCTCTTGTCGCCAGTGGTGTGCGTCTGGTCGTAGTACAGGCTCAGCCGGGCCGAATCCACGGTCACGCCCGCCGGGATCTCGTTCAGCGGGAACTTGATCAGCGAGCGGGCCACACCTGTTCTCGTGGTGCCCACCGAAAGGTTCCATGCCGGGGCGAAGTTCACTCCGGGCTCGTCGGAGAGCACCATGACGTCCTGCGACTGGGACGGCGACGGCGCGATCGTGATGGTCGGGTCGATCTTCACCGGGTACTGCCGCTCCTTCGCGGCCAGCCACCCCGCATCCGGGGTCAGCGTCAGCAGCCACTGCTTCCCGTGGCGGCTCAGCTTCTGCGTGACCTTCGGACTCCACGCCTTCCCGTACGGGGAGGAGGCGTCCTTGACCGCATCCGTCATGAACGGCGCCGGGATCACCAGCACCGGCTCACTGCTCGTCTCGTGGAAGAACGCGACCGAACCGTCCTTACGGGACTCGGGCGTCAGCCCCTCGGTGACGTCCATGGTGAAGGCGAACGACACCGGCCCCTCAGGCCGCTCGTTAAGGACGATGTCCTCCTTCACCTCCCCCGCACCCACCCGGTACGAGATGTCCGCACCGTTGATCGCGTCGGGGTAGGTGACCGTGTCGCCCCCGGCCCGCGGCTTCAGCCCACCGCTCGCATCCTTCAGCCCGAACGTCACGGACTGACCCAGCTCCCCCTCGACCCTCAGCAGCCGCTCGGCCGAATCGCCGAAGTAACTGCGCGCGAGGTTGGTGGTATTGGCGTACACGTAACCCCTGGCATCCGATTCCGCCACCGCGGTGTCGATCGCCTTCCACGCCCCGCCACGCGTCTCGTACGACGTGGGCGCGGCAGCAAGCTCCGCCTCGACACCGCCGTCCGACATCCGCCAGAACCGCGCCTCCGGCGTACGCCGCCCGGTCAGCTCCTTCACCCGCTTCGCCGCCGGCTCGGCCTTGCCCGCAGGCAGCTTCTCCCGGCTCGCAGGGTTCCGGCTGTCGCTCGAGGGCGGCTCGTCGTCATCCGGATCGTCGTCGCTGAACCAGTCCCCGATGGTGTCGACGACCCCGCCGGCCCCGGGCGTGGAACCCGCCGCAAAAGCCGGCTGCGGCAACAGCGTCACCAAAAACGCCGCCGCCACCGCCGACGAAACGAACCGCCCCAGCCGAGCCTTCATTCCGCACCCCTTCACGCCATTTCCCCGCGCGTGAATACACGCGGAAAACGGCACGCCGAATAACCGGCGGGGCAAATGCCCGGCCAGCACAACGCACGCAGTGCATGGGGGGTAGCCGCCCGATCTTCAACGGGTCGCGGTGTACCTGTCAAGTGTTTGGCGATATCCATGGAAACTTGGACAAATTGGCCGCAGTGAGCGACACATCGTAGCGCCGCGTACACGCAGTGAATCCCTCAGCTTCCGCTGGTCAACGCACCACAGCGGGGTGGTCCGCAGCCGCGTGCCGCCGGAAACCGAGACTCACCCGTGCACGGTGAATTCTCGCCAGAACGAGAGAGGGGATAGCCACTCTTCCCCTCTGCAGGCGGGCGTGTGACACTCTCGGCCTGCCAGGAATTCAGTGCCCGAAGGCGAAGGGATCCTCACCCATGCCTACCGCGACGACCGCGGAAGCCGAAACGGATAACCCGCACCCGCCACCCGGATTCCTCTCGCGGCACCGCCGAACCGTCACCGCCGTCCTTACCGCCACCGCGCTTGCCGCAGCCGCCCTCCTCGGCTACACCCTCACCCGCGGCGACGACGCTCCACCCGAGCAACGCCCGGTGCCCACTGCCCCGGTGACGTACACCGTCGACGGCGAAGGCACCGCCCAGATCACCTACGTCGCACGAAGCACCACCGGCGCCGGCACCACCGTCCAGGCGGCAGCCCTGCCCTGGCGCAAGACCGTACGCGTACCCCTCGGCAAAACCCCCACGATCACCCTCGTCCTCTCCGACGACGGCAGCGAGGCCACCTGCACCCTCTCCATCCGCGGCAACCTTGCCCAACGCGCCACCGCCACCGGCCCCCACGGCCGAGCCACCTGCAGCGCAGACTTCCCCCGCCAAAACCGCTGACCCGCGGGCGGGGGCCGCCCAGGAGAGATCTCGCCAAGGCCGAGAGGGGATGAGAGGTAGGATAGGTAGCATGAGCGAGCCTACTTCGAAGTACTCGATCACCATGCCCCGCGACATCGCGGAAGCCGCCAAAGCCCGTAGCGGCCCCTCCGGCCTGTCCGCATACGTCGCGAGCGCCGTCGCCAGGCAGGTCGAACGAGACAACCTCAACGAGCTCATCGCCGTCGCCGAGGCTGAGCACGGCCCCATCACCGACGAGGAGATCCACGCCCTGCGTGACCAGATGCACCAGGCCCGCCGCGATCAGGCCGGGCAGACGCAGGGCGGAGCGGACGCCGCGTGACCCGCTCCCCCGCCGTACCCGGCGGCACACTGGTCCTCGACAGCGAGGGCCTGGCCAAGGCAGTCCTGCGCGACCGCACCGTCACCGCCTGGCTCGCCCTCGCCCGCGCCGACGATCTGCGCGTGATCACATCCACGGCGACCCTCGTCGAGGTAGTACACCCCCGCATCAACCGCCCGGCCCTGGAGTGGACGCTCTCCCGACTCGTCATCGAACCGGTCACTGAGCCGATCGCCCGTCACGCTACCGTTCTCCTCGCCGACGCTGGCCTCCACGGCCACAAGCACGCCATCGACGCCATGCTCAGCGCCACCGCCCTCGCCGCCCCCAGGCCGGCGACGGTTCTCACCTCAGACCCCGAAGACCTCACCGCGCTCTGCGGAACAGGCGTCACCGTCATCAAGATCTGAGTCTTGGCGCCTTGGCGAGCGTGATCGTGGAGACGTGACATGCCAAGGATTCAAGCTGAGGTGCCAGAACTCGCTGCGAAACTGGCGACGTGATTCCTGCGCACATGAACGATGCCCCGCCTCCGACTTACACCGACAGTGTCGACATACCGGTCTTGTTTCGCGACAAGCCTGCTGGCCGGCCATGGAAGCAGTGGCGCACCGCAACCGCGCAGCCCTGGACGGCGGGAGCCGCCTTCCCTGCGACCAACGGCTGGTACGCGCCAAGCACGACATGGCGCGAAGTACTGAAGGCCGCCACCAGGTGGGCCGTGATGTCACGCCGAACCTGCAGCGCATCCCGCGGTTGGCTCTGGGAGAGCTGGTAGCCCGAGTCGCACCGCTGTACGCGTACATCGGAATGCACGACTTCACCCCCAAGAAGCCAGTGGCACCAACTCCTGCCTGGCGGCCAAGAGCCCCCGGCTCGACCTCGACACGGGCGCGGGTCTTCTCGAAGCGGCGACCCCTGAAACCTATCTCGCCTTGCGCGAAGAGGACCTTCCCCATCGCCAGTACTGAGATAAGCCAGGACACCGGAATCTGGGCGGAACCGGTTGAAATCGTGCATTTCCAGATCGCGGGAGATCCACGGGACAGTATCCCTGACAGTGCGTCACCTAAGCTGCTGAACTGCAGAGATTCCTGGGACTGCCACGGCCTCCGGAGCCGTGTGCGCAGGTTCGAATCCTGCCGGGGGCACCTCGTTTGAGGTGCCCAAGACCCCGTGACCAGCGCAAGCGCTGAGTACGGGGTCTTCTTGCGTACGCAGCCGAATGCCGCCGGAAGCAGCCCCATGTCACTGATCACGTAATGACCACGTAATGATCTTCGAAGCGCTTTCCGCCGATCAGAGTCGCTTTGTGAGGTCACAGAATGCCCAACCGAGCACGATGAGAGCCCCGGAAGATTCCGTGGCTCTCATCGCGTCCAGCACGTTCTTCCTTGTCAGTCGTCCTGTGTCCCACCAGACTCGCGTACGGCTTCTGCCAACTCCAGTAACGCGTAGGCGATCGCGTTCTGAGCGAGGACGCTACTCAGGTGCACCCGGTCGTCGGTGTCCCTTGCGTACTCCTCAGCCCAATCAGCTATTCGCTGAGCCTTGATCCCGTTTGTTCCTGCTTCCTCTGCCACGTCACCCTCCCCGTCCGTGCTCGGTCTTGACCGCGAAGTTCTGCCCATCCCCCACACGTGGGCAAACCGCCACATCAGGTGTCACGGTCCTCGTCGCCGAGGCCCAGCATGATCAGGTCATTCATCTCGTCCTCTTGGCCTTCGCTGCACTTGGCGTAGATCTTCAACAGCACGTCGACCGAGTGACCAGCGCGGGCGGCCACCTCCGGCGCAGGAACGCCGGAGTTGAGCCACTGGGAGACGCCCCTGCGGTGCATCCACTGGCGAGGGCGACGGACGACGCTTCGTGGCGTTACGCCGCGCCGTCATGCCGGTGCTCTGGAAGTCGGAGCCAGAGACCGGGCGGCTTTCGCCGGCCTGGGCCCGCCAGCCTGACCAGGAAGCGCAGTAACGGATTCCGATGGGCAGCCGCAGAGACGGTATGGACACGTCATCCTGTCGCGCACATCGGCAGGGCCATTCGCACCGGGAGGTCACCCATCCTTCGCATACCCAGACGCGCGGCGGGCGTCGCGCTCACCGCGTTACTCGGCACGTTCGCGCTCTCACTTCCCTCGACTCCCGCCACGGCCACGCCCGGTACGGCAAGCGCGATGGCGGTCGAGCTGCCCATCTCGTCGTACTGGGAGACGGTGGTCGAGAGCAGCCGTCAGAGGGTCTTCCTCAGCGATCCGACCGGAGACAGCGTCCTTGTAACGGACTACGAGGGACAAACCGTTGCGCACCTGACGGGCATGGCGGGCGCCTCAGGGCTGGCGCTTTCGCCTGACTCCGGCACCGTATACGTGGCTCTCAGAGATGCCGACGCCATCGCCGCGATCGACACCGACACGCTGACGGAGACCGCACGCTACGCCACCTCGCCCAACACTCCTGTGTCACTGGCACCAGCCGGTGGGAAGATCTGGTTCGGGTACAGCGGAACCGAGCCGCTGGCACCTGGCGACATTGGCTCACTCGACGTGTCCGGAGAGCAGCCTGTGCTCCGGACAGAGCAGGGCGGGAGCTGGAATTCGGCACCCTTGCTCGCCTCGGCGCCCGCGGCCCCGGATCGCCTCGTGGCCGGGGAGAAGAATCTGGCGCCGGCCTCCGTCGCGTCCTACGACGTCAGCACCGGCACCGCACAACTGCTGGACAAGCAGCGCGACTTCGGCCCGGAGGGCAGCGATTATCTGACGGATATCGCGGTGAGCGCGGACGGAGAGAGCTTCCTTCCCGCCACCGACGTGTTTCCCAGGAGCGAACTCCAGGTCTTCGATATCGATGACCTGTCGTTCCGCGGCGCCTATCCCATGACCACCGACGCCAATTCCGTCGACATTGCACCTGACGGCACCGTGGCTGCGGGAGCTTACCAGTCGGACGGCGACGACCTGCACGTGTTCAAACCGGGAGCGTATGCTCCGCTGCAGAGCGTCGATCTCGATCTGGCCCGGTCGAGTTATCTCCTGCCCCGCGGGGTGGTTTGGGCTCCGGACCGGAGCCGTATTTTCGTGGTGAGCCGGGGCGCCGACAGCTTTTCGCTGCACGTTCTGGACGGCGGCTTCGGAACCGCACCGACGGCGCTGGCCCTCGATGCCCCCGCCACCAGCAAGAAAAACAGGGAGTTGACCGTCACCGGAGCCCTGACCCCGGCGGGGACCTTCGGTCCCGGCACGGCCGTGACCGTGACCCGCTACGACGACGGTCACCCGACGGGTTTCCCCGGCGGCAGCGCCACCGTAGGAGCCGATGGCGCCTTCTCGTTCACCGACCGCCCGAGCGATCCCGGTCAGGTGACGTACGAGGTGTCCTACGCCGGCGACGACTGGCACACCACGGCCACGGGTGCGGCCACCGTCGAGATCACCAGGTAGACCAGCCTCCCGTCCCGGTCTCGCCGCCGAAGCGGGACCGGGACGGCATGGGATGACGATCACTGTGTGTACGCCCCAGCAGCTTTCCGGGGGGGTGGAGAACCGTCGTGGCCTGGTTGGGTGTTTTGAAGGGACGCCCGGCGCGATGTCTTGCTTGCCGGGCGTTCGGTCGTGTGGCCCGTGGTCGCTGGAGGGCTTCTTGCGGCGTGCCAGATGCGGTGGCCGGTTTGTGGGGGCGGGGAGGGCGCAACCGGGTGGGCGTGTTGGGTGCGGTCGGGGCTCAGTCGGCGGATCGGTCGTCTTCTCTTCTTGTGACCGGCGTCGGCCCCGGGGCGGGGCTCTCCGGCCGTGGTTCCGGTCCCTCCGGCGTGTGCCAGCGCTTGTTCGTGTCGTTGACCTCCAGCTCCGCCGTCGTCAGGTCTACGTGCAGGGGGATCCCGGGCCGGCTGCCGACCTTGACCAGGAAGTTGCCGAGGCCCGGCGGCTCGGCGCGGCGGCCGCCGGCTGCGTCCCAGGCGGGCGGTGTGGACCAGTCCACCAGCAGGCGCTTCTCCGCCTCCGTCAACTCCACGACGTCGGTGAGCTGCGGT
Source organism: Streptomyces sp. NPDC004134 (assembly GCF_042874195.1). Classification (NCBI taxonomy): domain Bacteria; kingdom Bacillati; phylum Actinomycetota; class Actinomycetes; order Kitasatosporales; family Streptomycetaceae; genus Streptomyces; species Streptomyces sp. NPDC004134. The sequence goes on from NZ_JBIAMS010000028.1 coordinate 16,054, forward strand.
ATCTCCGCCGGGGGCAGGCCCGCGCAGATCACCATGCCGGCGCGTTCCACGAAGCCCTTCGCCTTGGTGCGTTCCTCCTCCGAGGACAGCGCGAGCAGGTCGTCGATGCTGTGGGTGATCATGGCCAGGCCCACGCCGCGCTGGCGGTCCAGGCGGGTGAGGGCGTTCACGCGGTCGACCAGGCCGCGGCCCGCCTGGAGAACGCGCCACAACTCGTCCATGACGAGGAAGTAGTTGCGCTGCGGCTCCAGTCCCGCGTCCGCGAGCGCGTGCGCCGCGGAGACCGCGCCGAAGCCGTACGACCAGCAGGACAGCAGCGCCGCGGCCTGCAGCAGGACCTCGCCGTCGTCGATGCCGCTGACGTCGAAGCAGACCGGGCGGTCCAGCTTCATCGCCTCCGTCGTCGGCCGGGAGAACGTGCCGCCCAGGCGGCCCTCGCCGAGCAGCGCGGTCAGCGACGCCTCCAGGTGCTCCGTGATGTCCCGGTAGCGGGCCATGTCGCCCCGGTCGAGGGCGACCGAACGCACCGCCTCCGGCGCGTCCTTGATGACCCGCACCAGGTCTGCGAGCACGGGAATCCCGTTCGGGCCGGCGCCCGATCCGTGCCGGTCGTCGAGAACCTTCAGGGCCGCCGAGAGGATCGTCTCCTCGCGGTCCGTCGGCGGCGCCGAGCGCAGGATGGTCACCAGCGCGGAGACCATGTGCAGCCGGCGGCCGCGGATATCGGCGAGAAGCCGGCGCCGGGCGCCTCCGGTCAGGCGGGACGCGGCCTGCAGGGACGTGCCGGGGTCGAGGACGTTGAGGTTGCCGCGGCCCCGGCCGAGGCTGATGACCTGTCCGCCGATCGCGCGGATGAGGTCGGCGTAGTCCGGCTTCAGGTCGCCGAAGACCAGCGGGTGGACGCCGTAGCCGGCGAGGCCGAGCGCCATGCGCCGGACGACCGTCGACTTGCCGAGCCCGGGCCGGCCGAGCACGAACATCGACGGGTTGGCCAGCAGTCCCGTGCGCATGAACCACGACACGGGGTCGCAGCACACCGTGGCCCCGGAGTCCAGGTCGCGGCCGAGCGGGACCCCGACCATCGGGGTCCCGGCGCCCGCGCCGAACGGCCACAGGCCGCACACCTGCACGGACGTACCGCGCCACTCCGGCGCGGGGTCGACGTAGCCGACCGTGCCGCCGCCGGGGCCCGGCCAGCCCCGGGCCGTGGGGCGCGGCCGTCCGCGGAGCTTGCCGGGCATGCGTGGCATGGAGTTTTCTCCCTCTTGTTTGCGGTTTCGTAGCCTTCGTTCCGTTTCGGGTTCTTTCGGTTCTCACTTGCCGGTCCGGGACTCTGTGCCGTGCTCTCCCCGGCCCCGTCACATCGCGTCTCGCACCGTCTGCGGCAGCGCCGTATGCAGCGGCAGCACCAGTCCCAGCGGCAGCGCCGCCGCGAACGCCGCCGCCTGCGACCCGTAGACGGGCCGCACCGCGATGCGGGCCGCCGGCGCCAGGTTGTCGACGGCCGCCGCCGCTCTCGGCAGTTCCGCGGCGGAGTTGACCGTCGCCGTGATCAGCAGGCCGAAGCGGATCACGCCGTGGCCCTGGGCCTGTTCCTCCGTGCTCCGGCGTGCCGCGGTCACCTCCGCGTCCTCCCGGGCCTGGCCGATCTGCGCCTGCTGGGCGTTGAACAGCGCGTTCTTGTAGTCCTGTTGGACGACGCGGGCGCTCTCGGCCCGGGTGTGCGGGCGGTAGAGGAGCGAGACCCGCTTCCGGGCGATGTCGCCGTGGGGCTGGACGAGACCGGTCAGGACGCTGGAGAAGACCTCGCCCTGCGGGGCCTCCGTCATGGCCCAGGTCACGCTGAACGCCCCGTCGTGCCGGTAGTGGTCCCACGCCTCCTGCGCCGCCATGGGGCCCGCCTCGCGCCAGGTCAGCCCGGTGCCGCCGGCGGCCCGTGCCTCCTCCACGAGTTGCGCCACGGTCGGGTCGTACGCGACGCGCACCGCCTCGGCGAGTTCGGTCGCGGTCATCGGCACGGCCGCGCCGGCGCCGGTCATCGACAGGCCGGCGGTGAGGCCCGGCAGCCGGGTGCCGATGTGCAGCGCCATGGCCTCGGCGCCGCGCCGGGGCGTGCCCGGGCGGGCCGCGCCGGAGTACGTCAGCGCGATCCGCGTGGCGATCTGCGCCGAGCCCGCGGGGTACGCGGACAGCACCTCGTCCAGCATCGCCACGGCCAGCGCCGGGGCTTCGGCCACGGCGTTGGCGTCGATCTCCTGCTGAAGCCGGACTCCGGTGTCGGGCGCGGTCTCCATGGTGACGCTCGCGGCGACGAGGTCCGGCTCCTCGCTCAGTGCCGACAGCCACTGGCCCCAGTGGGCCACCCAGGTGTCGACCTGCCGCTCGTCGACCAGAGCGGCCCCGTCCGCGTCGCAGGAGATGACCACGGCGTGATGGCCGATCGACGGGATGGACACGACCGCGAACGGGCGGCCGTAGCCGTCCTTCGCCTCCGTCAGCGACGACTCGGCTGCCAGGCCGGGCAGCCGGCAACTGCCGCCGGTCCGGCCGAGAGGGCCCGACCGGTACAGGTTGCCGCCGGACGAGGTGGTGCGCCACCAGGCAGCGCGAACGGCGGCCCGCCGCATCAGCGTGCGGTCGTGCCGGTCCTTCAGCGCCAGCGGTGCCATGACCACCGCGAGCGAGACCGCGAGGGCCAGTGCGGCCCAGACGGACACCAGGGTCGCGAGCACCACGGCGGTCAGCCCGGCGAACAGCAGCAGTGTCGCCCCGAGGGACAGGCCGCGCAGGCCGGAGGTGCGGGGCTTGCGGAAGTTGCCGTACGTGCGCGTGATCTGCTGGTCAGCCGCCACTGGGCCGCTCCTCCTCGTCGTCGGGATCCTGCCGGGCCGGCACCGGCAGCAGTGCCGCCGCGCCGTCCCGGTCCCCTGGCCGCGCCTCGAGGGTGTCCGCAACCGGGGCGTCAGCCACCGGCGGGCCTTCCGGGGGTACGTCGTGGGCGGCCGGGGGCGCGCCGCGCTCGCCGTCCGGCCTCCCGCGGGCCGCCACCGCGCCTCGCGCGCTCCTCGTACCGCCGGTACGGCCCGCGCGGGCGCCGGCCGGGTCGGGGCTCACGGCGGCCCCCGCCACCGACCGGCCGGTGGCCAGGCTGCGCAGATGCGGTACGGGCAGCGCCCCGGTGACCGCGGCGGCCGGCCCTGCCGCGGCCGCCCGGCCCGCACGGCCCGCCCGGCCGGAGGCCGCCGCCTGGACGACGGGGGCGGCGCACCGCATCAGGGCGGGCAGTGTGAAGCAGGCGAGCGTGATCAGGACGACCCCGGAGATCATGGAGACGACCTCGTCGTCCTGCCGTCGGCCCGTGATCGAGAACGCGGCGGCGTAGACGACCGCCGCGGCCGGCTTGTACAGCACGAAGGCCAGCAGCCAGCCGGTCGAGCGGCGGAACCAGACCCGTCCCGCGGGAGTGGAGCTGGCCGCCGCGGCCAGCGGCAGCGTGCCCGTGAGGATCACCAGCACGGCCACCCGCACGATCATCAGGGCGATCTGCGCCACCGTGCCCGCGATCACCAGGAGGGCCATGATGAGCACGAGGAACGACGAGTCCGTGCCGCCCAGCGCCAGCATGGCGGAGGTGCGCTTGTCGAACTCCGCCACGCACTGCGCGACCGGCTCCCCGGCGGCGCTGATCTGCCGGCACCCGGTGGATCTGTCGACGATCCAGACGCCGAACTTGTCGCCCGCCGATGCCAGCAGGCCGACGGCGGCGACCCCGGCCGAGGAGACCACCACCAGGTTGAGCAGCCCCTGAAGCGCCTGCCGGGCCGGCTCGCCGCGGCGCTGCCAGGCGAGTTGCCCGGCCGCGGCCAGCAGGCACAGGACGGCGGTGAACGCGGTGAGCCACAGCGTCGAGCCGCGCAGGAACGCCACCGGACCGGCGTCGTCGCCCAGGTCCGGGCTGCCGAGGTGCATCCAGGCGCTGCCGAGCGCCTTGACGGTGATGGCCGCGGCCTCCGCGGCGCTCTCGGCGATGTCGTCGAACGCGCTGTCGCCGAGGTTCCCGGGGGCCGTCCCGGCGCCGTCGCCGACGCAGTAGCCGCCCACCGACGGGGCCACCCAGCCGAAGTCGCAGCCCGCCATCACACCCCTCCCCACTCGGCGTACCCGGCCAGCGAGTCGACGGGGGTGGCGGCGGCGGGAGCGGCCGGGTATTCGAGCCGCCAGTCGCCTTCCTGCCACAGCACGGTCGTGGTGGCGGCCTGCATCCGGCCGTCGGGGAAGCGCCACACGGTCTGGATCACGGCGGTGGTGCCGGTGTAGGTGACGAACCGGAACCCGGCGATCTGCCCGTGCGCGCCGCCTTCCGGGCCGGTCGGCGGCGCGCTCTCCTCCGCCTCGGCCCGCTCGGCGAGGTAGGCGTCGCGGCCCGGGCCGACGGTCTGCGTCCGGGTCACCTTCCGCCAGTCGCGGGCCGCCAGATAGCGCACGCTGATCTGGCTGGTGGCCAGCAGCGCGCCGACGGGCGTACGCGCATAGCAGCGCGCCACGTCGGCGTCGGCCACGGCAGGGCCCGCCTGTTCGGACGCGGGCAGGGCGACGCCCTCGTACAGGCTCCAGGTCGTCCCGCGGGGGGCGGCGGTGGGGATGTCCTGCCGCGCGTCGGCGAGTTCGGGGCACGTACCGCCGGCGCCGCCCCCGCGCGCCGGCGGCACCGCCCCGCCCTCCCGGCCGCCGGACGGCGGGGCGTCGGCGGCGGCGCCGTCCGTCCCGGAGCCGCCCGGCGTGTCCGACGTGACGACGGCCGCCCCGCCGACGACGGCGACGAAGCCCAGGAACGCGGCGGCGAGGACGAATCCGGTACGGAGCCACGGGCTGCGCGGCTCGTCGGCCGCGGCGCGGCCGCCGGGGTCTGCCATGGTCCCTTCCCCTCTCCTCACGGTGATCGGATGCCGGCCGGCCGCTAGACGAGTGCCCCGACGATGCCCGAGGCGGAGCCGAGGAGCATGCAGGCCCCCACGACGAAGCCGAGCCCCCGGGCGTGCTCCCGGCCGCCGCCCCGGGAGTGGTCGACCGCCATCCGGCCGGCGACGCCGAAGATGCCCGCGACGCACAGCGCGGTGACGCTCCAGGCCGCCCAGCGCAGCACCGTCAGCAGGTCGTTCGCCCCGGGCGGGGCCTCTCCCTCGCCGACGTCGGGAACGCCCGAGGGCTGCGGGGAGGGCTGGACCGTCTGGGCCAGATACGAGGGGGCGTCCACGAAGGCCGCCAGCAGGCTGGACAACTCGGCACCTCTCTAGGCGAGTCGGGTGAGTCGGATCAGGTCGTGCGCGAGGGACGCGCACTCCCGGGGCACATGCGGCTCGCCGAGCCGCCAGGGCTCCACCCACGGGACCTCCCACAGCCGGGGCACCGCGCCGGCAGCCAGCCGGACCCGGTCCCGGAGGGGCCGGGGACGCCGTCCGGGGGCGTCGGCGACGACGACCAGACCGAGCAGTTCGACACCGGTGACCATGCGCGAGGACCACTGCCGGGCGGCGTACCCCACGGCGTCCAGGCCGTGCGCGGTGGAGCGGGCGACCAGCACCACCGGCTGCGGCTCACCGGCCACCGGCCAGGCGCGGGCCGCGTCGCGGCCACCGGGCACGGTGCGCTCCAGCGTGCTGACGCCCGCGCCGCCGTGGACGCCCAGCCACCACCAGGACTGCCCGCCGTCCGGCCGCGCCCGGGCGACCGGCAGCGGCCGCTCCGGCCGCGGGACCCCGGCGCCCTGGGGCGCCGCCGGGCCGGTGAGCCCGGCCGGTCGCCCGTGAACCGGTGGCGGAGGTTTCCCGTGGGAGCCCTCCGGAAGGCCCGGCTGCGGCAGCCAGGGGTTGGCGACCGGCGCATTCCCTTCCACGGCAGTCCCTCCCTCTTCCGACACAACACGCAGAAGATATACATAGATTGATAATCCTCGCAAGAGACTCTTATAGGAACTTCTAGAGCAACAAGGGGCGATTCACCCATGTCCGACCCAAGACCGGCGGCACTGCTGACGGGTTGCGCCGTCGTGGGGCTGGTCTGCTTCCTGCTCGGCCTCTCGGTGCTGGGTGCCGTGGGCCGGGAACAGGACGCGGCCCCCGCGGGGTTCGAGACCGGGCTGGACACCGCCCGCGTACCGGCCGCGTACGTGCGGTGGATCGAGCGCGCCGGCAGCCTCTGCCCGGAGGTCGGCGCACCGCTGCTGGCCGCGCAGATCGAGGCGGAGTCCGGCTGGTCACCCGACGCCGTGAGCCCCGCTGACGCGCAGGGGCTGAGCCAGTTCCTCCCCGGCACCTGGGCGACGTGGGGCGTGGACGCGGCCGGCAGGGACGGGAGCGCGGAACCCGACGGGATCGCCGACCCGTTCACTCCCGGCGATGCCATCATGACCCAGGCCCGTTACGACTGCTGGCTGGCGGACGAGGTCAGGGCGCTGGACCTGGACCAGGACCCCACCCGGCTGATGCTCGCCGCCTACAACGCGGGCCCGGGGGCGGTGGAAGCCTACGGGGGCATTCCGCCGTACCCGGAGACCCAGAGCTACGTCACGGCGATCATCACGTCCATGTCCCGGTACACCGCGAGCGAACCGGCCGCGCCCGGCGGGCCGTTCGGCGACCGGGTCGTGGCCGCCGCCGAGAAGTGGCTCGGCACCCCGTACTCGTGGGGCGGCGGCGGGCCGGAAGGCCCCGGGCGCGGTTTCGCGCAGGGCGCGGGCACCGTGGGGTTCGACTGCTCCAGCCTCGTGCAGTACGCGGTCTACCACGCGAGCGGGGGCCGGGTCGTCCCGCCGCGCGTCAGCCAGATGCAGGTCACCGCCGGCCGTGCGGTGGCACGCGAGGACATGCGTCCCGGCGACGTGATCGGGTTCCGGCTGGGCGGCAGCTACGACCACATCGGCATCTACATCGGCCGGGGGCAGTTCATCCACGCGCCGAGGACCGGAGACGTGGTCAGGATCAGCAGCCTCGCCGAGCCGCACTACGCCGGCAAGCCGCAGAAGGTGAGGCGGTTCGGGTGACTTCCCGCAGCAGGCGCGGCCTCGCCGCGACGGCCACGGCGGTGCTCTCGCTCGCTCTCGCCGCGAGCGGATGCGGCTCCGGCGGTGCTGCCGGCGGTGCTGCCGGCGGGGCCGGGGACGGCGCGCGTACGGCACCCCCGGTGCCCGCCGCGACCGGCACCGGCCCGTACCCGACTCCCTCGAACCCCGGTAACGGCGCCTCCGCGCCCCCGGATCGCGAGGACCCCGGCACGCCGGCGGGCGGCGTCGTCCGCCACCGCGACGTCGAACGGACGGACGCCGACGCCGTGAGCCGGGGCGCGCTGACCGTGCTGTGGACGTACGACACGGCCGTCGACGACGGGCCAGGCGACGCCGGGTTGCGCGCCGCGGACGCGGGCTGGCTGACCGCGGAGTACGCGGACCGGCTGCGCACCGGCCGGCCCCCGCCGGCCCCCGGCGCCCGGTGGCGGGAGTGGGCCGGCCACCGGGCCTCCACCTCCGTGGCGCTGGAGCCGGCCGACGAGGCCGCCAAGCCCGCCGACACCGGCACGGGGGCGTGGCGGCAGTGGAGGGTCACGGCCACCCCGGCGGGACGCGACGGATGGCGCGGCGCCCCCGTCGTCGTGGCGGCGTACGTCCACCTGACCCGTACGGCGCCCGGCGAGGCATGGCGGGTCGCCGGCGTCACCGTCAACTAGCCCAGACCTCACGTACGTCCGGAAAGCACCGAGGAGCGCCTCATGACGACGACGCCCACGCCCCCGGCGGCGCAGGAACACGCGGATGTGCCCGGCTGGCCGGTCTACGGCCTCACCGTGCACGGCGACGGCCGGGTCCTCGCGTCCGGCCCGCTGGTCACCACGTCCGGGCACCCCACCCGGGCCGCCGCGGTGGCGGCGGTGGCCGGCGCCGCGGCCTGGCTCGGCCGCCCCGTACGCGCCAGGGCCACCGAAGCGGACGGCGCCGTGTGGCACCTCGTCATCTCGCCCGAGGGAGCCGTGAGCGGAGTTCCGGACGGCGGACGCGCCACGGCGCAGCAGAAGCGCCGCGCGAAACGCGCGGCGAAGGCGATCGCCGGCGAGCCGGCGGCGGCCGGGGCGGACGCCGCCGGGCCGGGCGCGCAGGCGGAGCCCGAAGCGTACGCGGCGTTCCTGGCGCAGGTACGGGACCACCTCGAAGCCGGCCGTGTCGACGAGGCCGCCGTGCTCGCCGCCCGGCTCGACGAGTTGGCCGCGCTGCGACTCGGTGTCTCCCACCCCGACGCGTTGCGCATCCGCGAGATCCGCGCCCGGGTCGTCGCCCTCGCCGGGGACGCGCTCGGCGGCATCCGGCTCTACCGCGACGTGGCCGAGCGCTGGCACTACCGGAAGGACGGCGAGCGGGCCGAGACGATCGCGAGCCGGGCCGAGACCCTGTGGCTGCAGATCGGCCGGAGGGAGCAGGCGCTGGCCGCCGGGGACGAAGTGATCCGCATGCGCCGCGAACTCCCGGGCAGGGCGGGCGAGGCGCTCGCCGCGGTGCTGGAACACCAGGCGTGGCTGACGCAGGCGCAGGACGCGCGCGCGGCGGAGAGGCCGGCGCTCCCGGCGGCGGACTCCCACCCCTCGCGGCGCCCCGCCCCGGAGCCGGCCCCGCCTGCCCCGCGGCGACCCGAACCGGCGGTCGGCTCCCCTGCCGGGGCCCGGCCGGAACCCGCGGTGGACGCACCTGCCCCGGCCCTGCCGGAACCGGCGGTGGACGCACCTGCGGTGGAGGCACCTGCCCGCCACCACCGACGTCCCCGTACGGTCCCGTCCTGGGAGCGTCCCGCGGTGCACGCCCGGTCGGCGGGATGAGCGGCGGCGCCTCCGGGACGGCCCGCCGCACGGCACGGCCAGAGCCCGGCCCGCGGGCGTCCGCCCCGCCCGCCCCGGCGGGGCGGCGACGTCACGACAGCCACGCGGGTCTCGCGCCCGGCTTCCCGTCGGCGCCGTCGACGTCCATGGCCCGCCGCAGCGCCCGTACCGCGTGGTGCACCCGCGACTTGACGGTGCCCGGCGGTATGCCGAGCCGCCGGGCCGCCTCGCGCATCGACCTGCCGGAGTAGTACGTCTCGTAGAGCACCTCGCGGTGGTGGGGCGACAACTGCTGGAAGGCGCTCCTGAGCAGCAGGGAGGAGAGCAGCAGGTCCACGTCGTCGGAGCGCGTGACCAAGTCGTCCAGCCAGGCGTCGCCGCCGACCTCCTGGGGGCGGGCCATCCGCAGCCGGTAATCGTCGATGACGAGGTTGCGGGCCACCCGGAAGAGCCACGGCCGGATCGGCCGGCCGACGTCCAGGTCCTGCGTGCGCCAGCAGCGCAGCAGCGTTTCCTGCACCACGTCCTCGGCCCGGTGCCGGTCACCTCCCAACAGCCGTACCACATAGGTGAAAAGGGCGCCCGCCTGCTCGTCGTACAGCGTACGCAGCGCACGTTCCCGGGCATTCACGGCTGCCGAGGAACCCATCACGGTCCAGCTCACGATCGCACTTCCTCGCTGTGTGGCCTCGTGGGGTACGGGCCCCGGGACCGGTCCCGGTCCCGGGCGCAGGAAGCTTCGCGAGCGGGGTTCCACATCGCTTTGACGCTCGATTGACGGTGGCGGCGTCCCCGGGGAGCCCGGTGAGCCCGGCGAAGATGCGCTGGACAGGCCCTAGCTGGGGGTGGGCCGTGGCTCCAGGCTGGGGTAGTCCTCTCCGTCCGGGGGTTTGACGGTCCCCGCGTACAGGGGGAACGCGCTCCTGACGGCGGAGACGTAACCGTTCGCGGGGGAGCCCTTGGGGATGCCCTTCGCGTCCTTGATCACGTCGAGCCCCACGTCGTACGCGGCCAGGGTCAGGTCCAGGGGGTCTCCCTCGACGGCACCGCTCTTCAGGAGCCCGGCGATCTCCTCGGCCAGCGAGCACAGGTACTTGCCCTGCGCCACGATCGAGTCCTCGGGATCCGTCGCCGAGGTCTCGCCGCTGTCGTCCTCGTCCTCGCCGAACTCGTCGAACTTGTCCGGGGGCAGTTGGGAGATGCCCTTCTCCCCGTCGGGGCCGACCAGGTCCTCGTTCCACCCGGACTCCTGCTGGATCTGCGCGGCGATGACGACGGGGCCGATCTCCGTGCACTCCCGCCCGGCCTTCCGCACGGCTTCCAGCAGGTCGTCCTGCACGGCCGGGGCGTACAGCGCGTCCTTCCCGTTGCCGTTGACGACCCGCACGATCTCGTCGTTGTTCTCGCCGTCGCTGCCGCAGACGTCGAAGATCTGGCAGATCATCACCAGCGGCCACAGCAGGAAGCCGATGGCGCACACGATGAGCACGGCCGCCAGGAGAACGATGATGAACAGGGCGGTCCCGACGCACCCCAGACTGCCCACGACGAATCCGCCGAGCAGCAGCGTCGTCTGCGTCTTCTGCTGGCGGGACTCCTGACCCTCGCCGGTGGCACCTCGTCCCACGACCGGTCGCACCCCATTCCTCGACGTTCGCCCGACGGCGCGAAACGGGTCCCGGAGACCGTGAACCGGATCTCGCGATTTCCCGTAGTGGCTCCCCGACGGATCGCCGCGGGCCCGCAGGCTGCAACGGGCCCGGCGGCGCATCAGTTCACACCGGTTCGGAACGGAAACCGCCGCGGTACGCGAAGCGGGCGGAGAAGTCAGGAAGAGGTGGAGGCAGATGGGCGTCCCCTCGGCGTCGGCCGCCGGCTCCCAGTCGTGGGTCCGCGGGCCCACCACGCAACCGGCCGCGCCCGGACCGGACACGGAACCGGAGGCGGCACCCGCCGTACCGCGCGCGTCCGCCGTACCGCCGCGGCGCGCGGCACCCCCCGCGCGGTACTGGCCGGCAGCACCCGCAGAACGGGCCCCGTCGGACCCCCGGACCCTTCAGGTGAGCTGGGTCGGCGCGCACGGCGGCGCGGGCGCGAGCACGCTCGCGCGCGCGCTCGGCGGCGCGGACGTGGGCCGCCGGTGGCCCGACCGGGCCGGCGGCGAGCCGGGCCGGACACTGCTCGTGGCCCGCACCCACGCCGCGGGGATCCGGGCCGCGTCCCAGGCACTGAACGCGCTGCGCCTGGGCGAGCACCCCGCCGGGGTGGAGCTGGTCGCCGTCGTGCTCGTCGCCGACGCGCCGGGGCGGCTGCCACGCGAACTCGGCCGGCGCGTGCGGGTGCTGCGCTCGGCGGCCGAGGTCCGGCGGATTCCCTGGGTGCCGGCGTGGCGCGTAGGCCGGGAGACCGAGCGCCCACCCGGGGAGGTGCGCGCGCTGGCCGCGCTCGTCGGGGGCGCGTCCGGTCGTGCGGGGAGGCCGCTGTGAACCTGACGGGCCTCATCCTCGCGAACCCGGTCACCCCGGACGAGTTCGAGCCCGACGACACCTTCGACCCCTCCGGCGGCGAGGCCGACGCCCTGCTCGGCTATCTCGCGTGGTCCGTGACCGCCACCGCCATCGGGGGGCTGCTCCTCATCGGCATCCAGATGGCCCTGCAACTGCGCCGCGGCGAACCGGGCGAGGGCTCCGTGTTCTTCAGGGGCGGCGCCGTCGTCGCGGGCGCCTGCCTCCTCGGGGTCACCGCGGGACCGCTCGTCGACTTCGTGGTGGACCCCTATCTCGTCCGGTAGCGACACGTCACCCCATCTACTCACCCTTACGGAGAAACAGATGAAGAGCCTCCTGGCCTATTACGTCGAGGGGCGGGTCTTCCTCGCCGGCGAGGGCGAGAACAAGCCGCCCTCGGTGGACCGGAAAGCCCCCGGTCAGCTCTCCGACGCGGTCAGCACCGTGCTGGGCATCGCGGCCTGGGCCGGCACCGCCGCCGGCATCGCGGGCGTCATCGTCACCGGAATCATGATGGCCGTGTCCGTGAAGCGCGGCGAGGGCTCCGAGCACATGAGCCGCCTGGGGATGGTGCTGGGCGGCTGCATCCTGGTGGCCGCCGCGGGGCCCATCGTCGAGTTCTTCTTCGGCGAACAGGACGAGGGCGGCGGGGGCGGCGAGTAGCCGGGTGCGGGGGACGACATCGACGTGTTCGGCCGGAGACGTACGCGGATACCGCCCGACGGGCCCTTCTACAAACAGCGCGGCTGGATCAACTCCGCCGCGTTCCTCGGCTTTCTCGTGTTCATGTCGCTCGTGGCCCTGCTGACGAGCGATCCGGCCGGGCGGGAGGCCGATGCCGCGCCCGGCGGCCAGGACCCCCTGGCCGGGATCGGAGGACCGCTGTCCCCCGGGGATCCGCAGGGGGTCCGGCAGGGTGCCGACGGGCGGCCGGAGGGCTGCCGTACGGACGACCGGGACACCGCGCAGCCCACCGCCGCGCCCGGGGACATCGGGTGGGAGAGGCTCGGTGGCCTCATGGTGCCCACCTCGCCGTCGGCCGGGCCCCGGCGGATCGACGCCGGAATGTGGTGGTGCTTCGCCCGCACGCCCCTGGGGGCGGTGCTGGCGGCGCACGTCATTCCGATCCAACTGGAAGGCAGCGCCTGGCGCGTCGTGGCGGAACAGCAACTGGTGCCCGGCGACGAACGCGACACGTTCGTCGCCGGCATGACGGCCACCGGCGGACCGGACCCGGAGAACGGCGCCATCGCGAGGTTCTCCGGGTTCGCCCTGACGTCGTACTCGGGCGACGCCGCGACCGTGCGGCTGCTGGTCGCCAGCCGTGTCGGCGGCCACTTGTCGATGTCGGTGACCGTGCTCTGGCGGGACGGCGACTGGAAGGTGGCACCGCAGGAGGACGGGTCTCCCTACTCGGCCGCGAAACAGGCGACTCCCGACGGCTTCCTCGGCTGGAGAGGGTGACATGGCAGCGAACAGCGGCACGAACCTCATCGCTCAGGGCGACGTCCTCGGCGACAAGTGCACCGGCGGCATCGACTTCCTCGGCATGTTCGACGACCCGGTCGGCGAGATGATGAAGGTCGTGGGCAAGATCGCGATGCGCGGTGCCCTGGAGATCTTCCAGGGAATCGGGAGCCCCTCGACGTACGACCAGGAGTCGTCGGACACGATCACCGGTCAGGTGCGGTGGCTCGTGATCTATCTCGCGATCGGGTCGCTCCTCTTCGCCGCCGCCAAGATGGCACTGGACCGGCGCGCCGAGGCGGGCCAGCTCGCGCTGAAGGGCCTGTTGCGCGTCGTCGCGGTGAGCGCGGCCGGGTCCACGGTGATCATCGCGTTCGCCGAGGTCATGGACGAGTACGCCACCCACCTCTTCGACCAGGCGCTCGCGCGGCTCCTGAGAGGCATCGACTGCAACGGCGTCCACCCCATGCTGATGCTGATCCTCGGTTGTCTTCTGATCATCTCCGGCATCATCCATACGATCCTGCTCTACATCCGGCTCGGCGTGATGATCGTCCTGATGGGCACCCTCCCCCTGGCCGCCGCGGCGTCCATGACGGAGTGGGGCGGCACGTGGTGGCGCAAGCACCTCGGCTGGATGATCGCCTGGCTGCTGTACAAACCCACGGTCGGCCTCGTGCTCTACTCGGGCGCCGTCATGATCTACAACGCGAACAACAAGCAGGTGGACGTCCAGATCGCGGGCATGGGCCTGCTGTTGCTGTCGGCCATCGCCCTGCCCGCGCTGATGCGGGTGATCGTGCCGGCGACGGCCGCACTCGGCGGCGACAAGACCGGCGAGGCCACGATGGGCCTCCTCGGCGGCGTCGCCTCCGGCGCGAAGTCGCTCGCCGAGTCGGGCGGCAAGGCTGCCACCGGGGCCATCGCCGGCGGCGGGGGCGGAGGCGGCGGAAGCCGCGGCTCCGGAGACGGCCCGGGGCCCTCGGGAGCGAAAGCCGGCTCCGGCAAGCCGTCCGGCGGCGGCTCGGAAGGGAGCGGAGGCGGCGAGGGCGGCGGGGGCAGCGGAGGCAGCGGCGGAGGCAGCGGCAGGGGCGGCGGCTCCGGTCGCGCGACGGCCGCCGGTGCGGTGGGCGTCGGCATCACCGCCGCGATCAACGCGGCCAGTTTCGCGGCGAATCGGGCCAAGAGCGCGGCGGACGTCGCCGCGAGCGGCGTGGAGGACGCCGGCAAAGACGACGGGCGCTGAACCGCCGCGACGCCCCCCGGCCGAAAGGAAGAGCAGGTACCCCCATGTCCCCCCAAGCCGCCCACGTCGATCCCACCTACGGCAACTGGCGCCGCCCCCGGCGTCCGGGCCTGGGGCCGCTCGGACTCCTCGGCACCGTCGGGGTCTTCGGCGGGATCGTCTTCGACCTGTTGATCTCGCTGATCTCCCTGCAGTTGACGCTGGTGGTGTTCGTGCTCCAGGTGTTCCTCCTGCTCCCGCTGGCCGTCCGCACCCAGGACGGGCGCAACGTCTACCAGCTCCTCGCCGTGCGCATCGGCTGGTTCCGGCGCCAGGCCAAGGGCGTGACCACCTATGTCTCCGGTCCGCTCTCCCGGCGGCCCGGCGGCAGGTACCCCCCGCCGGGACTGCTCAGCCGGGTCCGGGTCCTGGAGGGCAGGGACGCCTACGACCAGCCGTTCGGCGTGCTGCACCACCGCAGCCGCAACCTGTACACGATCGTGCTCGGCTGCGAGCCCGACGGCGGCTCCCTCGTCGACCCCGACCAGATCGACAACTGGGTGGCGGCCTGGGGCCACTGGCTCGCCCGGCTCTCCGGCGAGCCGGGACTGCGCGGTGCGTCCGTGGTGGTGGAGACCGCCCCGGACACGGGGACCCGGCTGGCCAACGAGGTGCTGCCGCGCCTGGCACCGGACGCCCCGCCGGCGGCACGGGCGGTGATGGAGGAGGTCGTCGGGAGCTATCCGGCCGCGTCGTCGGAGATGCACACGTACATCGCGCTGACCTACGGGGTACAGCCCGGCCAGAAACGCAGGACGGAGGACGTCGTCGCCGACCTCGCCCTGCGCGTCCCCGGCCTGCTGGTGGGAGTGGTCGGCGCGGGCGGCGGGCCCGCCACCCCGCTGTCGGCCGAGCGCATCGCCGAGGTCGTCCGGGTGGCCTACGACCCGGCCGTGGCGGCGGACGTGCTGGAGGCCCGTGCCGTCCACGGCGGCACCGGCCTGGAGTGGGACGACGCCGGTCCCGCTGCGGCGGTCGAGACGGTGGGCGCGTACCAGCACGACTCGGGGGTCTCCCGCACCTGGATGCTCACGCTCGCGCCGCGCGGCACGGTACGCGCCCAGGTGCTGCGCGGGCTGCTGGAGGACGCGCCCGGCACCCGCCGCAAACGGGTGGCGCTGCTGTACCGGCCGATCGACCCGGCGACGTCGGCGCGCATCGTCGAAGCCGACCGGCGCGCGGCGCAGTTCATGGCCACCTCCCGGCGCGGCAACGTGCAGGCACGGGCCGCCAGCGAGGTGCGTGCCGCGGAGCAGACGGCGGTGGAGGAGGCTACCGGTGCGGGCCTGGTGGAGTTCTCGCTGATGGTCACGGTCACCGTGGACTCGGCCGACGAGGTCGACGACGCCAGCGCGACGGTGCGCAACCTGCTGGCCGGGGCACGGCTGTCGATGCGCCCGGCCGACAGGATGCAGGCGGCGGCGTTCAGTTGCACGCTCCCGGCCGGGATCCTGCCCTGGGAGTACACGCTGGTGCCGCGCGAAGTGAAGGAAGCGCTGTGAGGACGCCGAAGACCGCGGGGATCAAGCGGAACGAGCGGAAAGAGCGGAACGAGCGGAACGAGCGGAACAAGAAGGCCGCGGCGAAGGCGGGGAAGCCCGCCGGGCCCGGGACCGGCCCGCCCGCCCCGCGCGGCTGGCCCGGCCCCGGCGGCGGCCAGGTCGCCAACGTCGACCCGCCGACGATGTGGCGCGCGACCACCGTGCAGGCGTGCGGGCTGTGGCCGTTCGCGGCGGGCTCCGGGGCACCGATGAGCGGCGTCCCGCTGGGCCGGCACCTGTACACCGGCGCCACGGTGTGCGGCGACCCGCTCTCGTGGTTCACCAGGGCCCACTACATCTCCAACCCGTCGCTGTTCATGCTCGGCATGCCGGGCCTGGGCAAGTCCACCCTCGTCAACCGCATGCTCATCGGGCTGGCCGCGACGGGCGTGGTGCCGCTGGTCCTGGGCGACCTGAAGCCGGACTACGCCGACACGGTGCGCGCCCTCGGCGGGCAGGTCCTGCCCATCGGGCGCGGGGTGGGGGGCATCAACGTGCTCGACCCCGGGGCCATGGGCGCCGCCTCCCGGCGCATCGGCGGCGAGGCCGGACGGGAGCTGGCCGCCGAGACCCACGGCCGGGTCCTCAACATGGTCGCCGCGCTCATCACCATCGTGCGCAACCGGGCCATGGAGGACCACGAGCAGTCGGCGCTCTCCGCGGCGCTGCACCATCTGCGCGAGCGCACGCCGCCAGGTCAGCAGCCCCTGCTGCCCGGCCTGGTGCGCGTCCTCGCCGAAGGTCCCGACCGGGTGCGGGCGGTGACCCTGGACCGCGGCGACGAGAGCCGCTACCGCGACGCCATCGATCCGCTGCACCGCTCGCTGCTCGGCGTCCTGGACGGGCCGCTGGGTCAGACGTTCGGCTCCGAGACCTCGACCCGCATCGATCTGGACGCCCCTGCGGTGTGCGTGGACATCTCCCGGATCGGCGAGGCCGACACCCAGCTCACCGCGGCGGCGATGCTGGCGGCCTGGTCCGACGGCCTGGGTACGGTGGCCGCCTCGCACGCCCTGGCGGACGCCGGACTCCAGCCGCGGCGCTGGTTCTTCACCGTGCTCGACGAGCTGTGGCGGCCGCTGCGCGCGGCGTCCGGCATCGTGGACCGCATCGACGCCCTGACCCGGCTCAACCGCACGCTCGGCCTGGGCGACGCCAAGATCACGCACACGCTGAAGGACGCCGAGGCACTGGGCAGCGAGGCCGACAAGGTCAAGGCGCGCGGCTTCGTCGAACGCGCCGGCATGGTGGTGTGCGCGGGGCTGCCGCGGCAGGAGATGGAGGAACTGGGCCACGTCGTCGGGCTGTCCCGGCGGGAGATCGAGCTGGTGGCCTCCTGGTCCTCGCCCCCGGGCTGGGCCGCGCACGGGGCACGCGAGGAGCCGCCGGGCCGCGGCCGGTTCCTGATCAAGGTGGGCGGCCGGCCCGGCATCCCGATCCAGGTCGCCATCACCGACACCGAGCGGCGCCTGCACGACACCAACAAGCGCTGGGCACCGGACGAACCGGTCGCCGGGCAGCGGCACCACCGCGTCCCCGGCCCGGCCGGGCAGTCGCCGGCGGCCGGGCGGCGGACGACATGAGCGCGGACAGGGGCCGGACGTACGGCGGCGAGCTGCTGCCGTGGGCGATCGTGCTGGTGACGGGTGTGTGCCTGGTGCTCTTCACGGGCGTCTGGCTCGGCGGCACCCTGGGTGCCGCGCTGTCCGGCGCCGGGTGGGACCCGCCGCCGTTCGGCAGGGCGACGTTCGCCACCCTGCTCACGGACGGCACGGCCGGCCTCTGGCCGGACGCGCCGCCGGCCGCGGTGACCACCGGCATCGCCGTGGTCTTCGGCTCGGCCGGCGCCGCCCTGGTGGTGTCCGTCAGGACGGGCATGCGGTACCTCTCCCGGTCCAGGGGGCTGGCCGGGAAGCGGGAACTGGCCGCCATGTGCCAGCCCGGCATCGCCAGGCGCGCCCGCGAGCTGCGCCCCTCGCTCAAGGGCCGGGACCGCCTCCACCCCGACGAGACCGGCAACCTCCTCGGCGACCTCGAACCGGGCGGCCCCGAGCTGCGTTCCTCGTACGAGGACGTGGAGCTGGACCTGATGGCGCCGCGCGCCGGCAAGTCCACCGGCATCGCCGTCCCGCGGGTGCTGCGCGCCCAGGGCGCGGTGCTGCTGACCTCCAACAAGTCCGACGTCTACGCGGTCACCCGGGCCGAGCGCGAGAAGGCCGGCAAGGTGTGGACGTTCGACCCGCAGGGCATCGCCCACGCCCCCCGCGAGATGTGGTGGGACATCCTCGCCGACTGCCACACCATCGAGGGCGCCCGCCGCCTGTCCGGGCACTTCGTCGCCTCCGTCAACGACGACCAGTCGAAGAAGGACTTCTGGATCTCCGCGGCGCAGAACACGCTCACCGCGCTCTTCCTCGCCGCGACGCGCGGCGGGGCCTCGGTCGTCGACCTGCTGGGCTGGCTCGCCGACCCCGCCGACCGCACCCCGGTCGACCTCCTCCGGGACGCCGGCATGCCCGCCATGGCCGAGCAGTTGCAGGGCACGGTCCGCGGCGCGGTGGAGACCCGCGACGGCATCTACGAGACCGCCCGGCAGTGTGTGGCCTGCCTGCTCGACCCGGAGATCGTGGCCTGGGTGACGCCCGACCCGCGGCTGCCGCAGTTCCGGCCCCACCGGCACGTGCTCGGCCGGGACACCCTGTACCTGCTGTCGAAGGACGGCGGCGGCTCGGCCGCGGGCGTGATCGCCGGCCTCGCCGACGCGACGATGCGCGCGGGTGTGGTCGCCGCGGAGCGGATGGGCGGCCGGCTCGACCCGCCGATGACCGCGGTCCTCGACGAGGCCGCCAACGTCTGCCGCATCTCCGATCTGCCGGACCTCTACAGCCACTTCGGCTCCCGCGGCATCAACGTCGTGACGCTGCTGCAGAGTTACCGGCAGGGCAGCCGCGTGTGGGGCGAGGCGGGCATGGACGCGATGTGGAGCGCGGCCACGATCAAGCTGCTCGGCGCGGGACTCGACGACGCCGACTTCGTGGAGAAGGTCTCCAAGCTCGTCGGCAACCGCGACGTGCGCACCCCGTCGGTCTCCCGGAGCAAGGACGGCACCTCCCGCTCCTACTCCTACCGTCTGGACCCGGTGCTGCCCGCGGACCGTATCCGGGCGCTGCCCAAGGGCACCGCGCTGCTGCTTGCCACCGGCGTGCGACCGGCCCTGATCCGCCTGCGCCCCTGGTACAAGGAGGCCGGCGCCGGCGCCGTCTCGGCGGCGGCGAAGGCCGAGACGGCGGCCATCACCGAGCGCGCCGCCCACGCCTGGGCCGGTGCGGCCCCTCCCCCGGCCGACGCCGCCGACCGGTGGCAGCGGGACGCCGTATCGCTGCGGAAGCCGTCGTAGCGGCAGGCGAGGTGCGCGTTCAGGGGCGGCGCGCCAGGGTGGCCGCGCGCAGCAGCCACTCGGCCGGCCCGTAGCGGGCGCGGCGCAGCAGCCAGGGTCCGGCGGACAGTTGTGCCGCGTACAGCAGGAGGGCCCCGGCCAGGACGGCCACGGTGCCGTGGCGGCCGTACCAGCCGAGGCCGTGGCCGGTGAAGACCAGCGCCATCACCAGGGACTGGGTGAGGTAGTGGGTCAGGGACAGCCGGCCGGCCGCGGCCAGGACACCGGCGACGCGGCGGCCGGGCCGGGCCCCGAGCAGGAGCAGCAGTCCGCACGCGTACGCCGCGGTCAGGGCCGGGGCGGTGAGCACGCCGACGGCCGATCCGACGTCGTACCAGCGGGCGTCCAGCGGCCCGTTGCGGCAGATCGCCGTGAGTACGCCGCCGGCCAGGCCCAGGGGCAGGGCGCAGGCGACGGTCCGCACCATCGGCGCGCGGTGCCTGCCGGTGCCGGCCAGCAGCCGGCGCCGCCCCGCGGCGACGCCCAACAGGCAGGCCGCCAGCACGTCGGCGCCGTACAGGACGTTCCAGCCCAGCGTGTCGCGCAGCGACCGCAGGTTGGCCAGGACGACGGCCGCGGGCTCGCCCTGGTAGGCCGCCGCCGCGGCGCGGGTCGCGGCGGCGGCGTGCCGCGGGTCGGGCGGCGCCGCGACGGCGACCGTGCACAGGCCCCAGGTCAGCAGGAACGCCGCGACGACGGCGACGAGGCCGGCCGCGGTCCGCACCGCCGTGCGCAGCGCGATGTCCCGGGCCGCGTACAGCACGAGACTCAGCACGGCGTACGTCACCAGGATGTCGCCGCGGAAGAGGACGGCGCCGTGCACCGTGCCCAGCGCGAACAGGCAGCAGAGCCGGCGCAGATGCCGCGGTGCGAAGGGCGCCCCCGCGCGCTCGGCCGACAGCCGCTGCCGCGTGAGGCAGTACCCGAAGAGGAACGCGAAGAGCAGGTAGAACTTGCCGCTGACGAGCATCGTGAGCAGCCACGCGGCCACCTCGTCCGCCCGTGACGCGGCCGGCCCGCCCGCCGGGTCCAGCCGTGGTCCGGCCATGGCCTGGGCGTTGACCAGCAGGATGCCCAGCAGCGCGAACCCGCGCAGGACGTCGACCTCGGGTATGCGCCGGCCTCCGGGCACCGCGTCGGTGCCGGCGGGAGTCCGCAGACGGGGCGGGAAGGGCACGGTGAGACCTCCGTAGCCGGTACGTCGGTGCGTCGGTGGGGCGGGGCGGTGGAGGGGGCGAGTGGGCGGGGAACGGCCCGGCCGCGGGCGGGCTCCCCGCCGGCCGCGGGTCGGTAGGCCACCACGGAAGCCGGCCGTGACCGGTTCAGGCGTGAACCGGTCACGGCGTGCGCACGTGTCGTCCTTGCGGCGACCGAGCCGAAGCCGCCGAGAGAGCAGGAGGGCGATGTCCGCTGAGACCCCGGGAGGTGCGGTCGCCGGGCCGCACGAGGCCCCCGCCGAAACGGCGTCCGACGGGACGGGAGGAGCCGTCTCCGGGGAGCAGCGGCAGGACCCGGCCCCGCCGCAGTTCATCCTCTATATGAGCGGGCCCGAATACCTCCGGAACCTGCGGCAGTTGACCCTCTGGACCCACCACGTGCTGCTGCCCGTCTACGGCCGGGAGGTCACCTCGGCCGCTCCCTGGTGCTCCCGCTGGTGGGAGCACGCCGAGGCGGTCGCCCTGCTCCACGGCCTGTGGCTCGCCTGGGGGGACCTGACCGGGCCCGGCTCCGGGATGTGCGGCGCCGCCAACTGGCACCGCGACTATCTGGGTCCCGTGATGAGCTCCCTGCGCGACCCGATGGGGCCGTTCGCGGGCTGCAAGCCGGGCAGCCACCGTGCGAAGGAGTCTCCCCCGGTCGAGACCGCCGACCCGTTCGGCCCGCGGCCGGCCCCGTGACGGCGGCGGCGCGGCCGCCGGCCGGGTCACGGCAGGGCCGCGGGACCGGAGGTGCCGGCGTCCAGGCCGCGCAGCCGCACCCGTACCTCCTCGGCATCCGGATGGTCGAACTCCTCGAAGGCCGCGAGCGCCAGCCGCCAGGCGGTGTGGGCCGCCGCCGGGTCGCCGCCCTCCCGGTGGACGTCGCCGAGGTGGCAGAGGGTGTGGCCCTCGCCCCAGCGGTTGCGGACGTCCCGGTGTGCGGCGAGCGCCCGGCGGTAGTACGCGACCGCGTCGGCACGGCGGCCGAGCCGGTGGTGGACGGCGCCGAGGGTGTCGAGGGTGACGCCCTCGACCCAGCGGTTGCCGATGGAGCGCAGGACGGTCAGCGCCTGCTCCAGGCAGTCGAGGGCCTCGTCGAACCGGTCGAGTCGCCGGTAGGCGTCGCCCAGGTTGGCCAGGATGATGCCCTCGCCCCAGGCGTCGCCGGCGGCCCGGTGGACGGCCAGCGCGCGACGGCTGTACTCGACGGACCTGTCGGGTCGGCCGGCCTGGAGGTAGGCGTTGCCCAGGTTGGCCACGGCCTGCACCCTGCCGTAGGTGTCGCCGAGTCGCAGGCACCGGGCCATCGCCAGCCGGAGGTGGTCTATCGCCTCGTCGAACCGCTGCAATGCCGTCAGTACGGCCGCCATGTCGGCGAGGGCCCACGCCTCTCCCGTACGGTCGCCGGCGGCGCGCGCGGCGTCGAGGGCGGCCCGGGCCACGTCGAGCCAGTCGTGCCGGTGGCTGCGGAGGTAGAAGAACCCCCACAGCGCGGCCACCAGCCGCCACGCGAGGCCCGGCCGCCCGGACCCGGCCGCCTGGTGCACCGCGGCGACGAGGTTGGGGCGTTCGGTCTCGCACCACTCCAGGGCCTGGTCGTACACGGTGAACGCCAGCGGGCGGCAGCCGCGGGGCAACTGCCGCGGCGGGATGCGGCGGCGCCGCGGGGTGAGGTGGACGTAGGCGGCGTCCGCGGTGTGCAGATACCAGGAGAGCAGCCGCTCCAGTGCCTGCTCGCGCTCCGCCCGCGGCTCCTCGGCGGCGACGCGTTCGGCGGCGTAGACGCGAAGCAGGTCGTGCAGGACGTACCGTCCCGGCGCGGGCACGGTCAGCAGGTGGGCGCCGGCCATCTCGGCGAGCAGCGGGCGGGTCTCCTTCAGGGAGGCCCCGGCGAGAGCTGCGGCGGCGGGCGCGGAGAGGTCGGGGCCCGAGTGGAGTGCCAGCAGGCGGAACAGCCGGGCGGCCGGCGGGGACAGGGCGTCGTACGACGACGAGAAGACCCCTCGCACGTCCCCCGCGAGGTCGTACCCGGTGAACGCGTCCAGGCTGCCCCGGCTGTCGCGCAGTTCCCCGGCGAGGGCGTCGAGCGAGAACGCGGGGTGGGCGGCCGCCCGGGCGCAGACGATGGCGAGGGCCAGCGGCAGCCGGGCGCAGCGCGCGATGACCTCCTCCGCCGCCCGCGGTTCCGCCGCCAGCCGCGCGGCGCCGATACGGCGCGCCAGAAAGGCGTGCGCCTCGGCCGGGGTCAGCGGTCCGAGCGTCAGCGGGCGCGCCCCTTCGGCCGCGACCAGACCGGTGAGCCGGCTGCGGCTGGTGACGATGACCAGGCACCCGGCGGAGCCGGGCAGCAGCGGGCGGACCTGCTCGGCGCTGCGGGCGTTGTCGAGGAGGATCAGCATCCGCCGGTCCGCGAGGAGGCTGCGGTAGAGCGCTTCCTGGGCGTCGAGCGACGCGGGGATGCCCTGCGCGGAGACGCCGAGTGCGTCGAGGAAGCTGCGGACGGCCTCCGCCGGCGGCACGACCGGGCCGGCCGGGTCGAAGCCGCGCAGGTTGACGTAGAGCTGGCCGTCCGGGTACCGGTGGGCGAGCCGGTGCGCCCAGTGCACGGCCAGGGCGGTCTTGCCGATGCCCGCCATGCCGCCGATCGCGCTGATCCGCAAATGACCGGGCCGCTCACCGGGGCGGGGTAACAGGGCCTCGGCCGCCTCCAGTTCGGCCGTCCTGCCGGTGAAGGTGGGCAGATCGGCGGGGAGTTGCGCGGGCCGGGCGAGCTGCCTCGCGGCGGGCGGCACGAGCGGGTCCGCGTCCTGGCTCGCGGGCTCCCGGGACCCCGCGGCCGCCTCGGCGGGGACGTCGAGCGAGGCGTCGGCGGTCAGGATGCGGTCGTGCAGCTCCCGCAGCGCCGTGCCGGGTTCGATGCCGAGCTCGGCCACGAGGGTGCCGCGCGTTCTGCGGTACGCCGCCAGCGCCTCCGCCTGACGCCCGGACCGGTACAGCGCCAGGATCAGCAGCGCACACAACTGCTCGCGCAGCGGATGTTCGGCGGTGAGCGCGGTCAGTTCGGCGATCACCTCGCGGTGGCGCCCGAGTCGGACGTCGGCATCCAGGCGGGCCTCCAGCGCGGCCAGCCGCACCTCGGCCAGCCGGGAGCGCTCGGCCTCGGCCAGCGGACCGGGCAGTCCGGCCAGCGGCGCCCCCTCCCACACGTCGAGCGCGGCGCTCAGCAGCTCCGCGACGGCCGACACCTCGCCCGCGGTACGCAGCCTCTTCGCCGCGGCGACGCGCTGCTCGAACACGCCCAGGTCCACGGCCCGCTCCGGCACGCGGAGGAGATACCCGTCCGCGGCGGAGACCACCACCCGCGGGGACGCACCGTCGACGCGCCCGGGTTCGAGCACCTTGCGCAACCGGGACGCGTACGTCCGCAGCACGGACAGGGCGGCGGGCGGCGGCTCCTCACCCCATACGGCGTCGATGAGTTCGCCGACGGTGACGGGCCGGCCCCGTCTGAGCAGGAGCGCCGCGAGCACCGCGCGCTGCTGCGGCGAGCCCAGATCCAGCTCGCGTTCGCCGTGCCAGGCCCTGACGGGTCCGAGCACGGCGAAGCGCAGGGCTTCCTCGTACGCCGGGGGCGCGGAACCGATCCGCACGGTCGAGGTCACCGGCGGCACGCCGGCGGCCCGAGGAGCGGGCAGGGGCGGCCGGGGCCGTACCGCCGCGGGACGCGTCTGGCCTTCGTCATGATGATCAGAGCCCTTCCGGTTCGAAGAGGTCGGGTCGCGGTGAGTTGCGGAACGGGGCGATCCGGGCACTCCCGGGTGCTCACCACGCGAGGGCGGCGTCCAGCTCCGGCTGCCAGTACGTGACCATGAGGGTGTCGTCGACGCGGACGCCCCCGGCGGGCAGCGGGGGGCGGGCCGCCGGGCCGGCGTCGCCGCCGGCACGGTCCCGGAAGTAGACGGTCAGGGACTCGTGGGTGCGCGAGTTCGTGCCGCTGCCGTCGACGGCGGCCAGGCTCACGGCGGCGTAGCCGGACTCGCCCGGGGCAAGCGTCACGACACTCTGCGGCTGTGAGGCTTCGACGACCGGCGGCACCGACTGGGCCGCACCGAAGCGAACGGCCGGATAGTGGTAGAGACGGCAGTCGCCGCTGCCGGTGTTGGTGACCGTGAGCAGCATGTGGTTCACGGGCCGGTGCACGGGGGCGGCGACCGTCTTGGTGCGGGAGCCGTCGCAGGTGGCCGTCCCGTCGCCGTCCGCGGCGGCGCCGCCCTCCCCCGCCGCCCGGGAGCCGTCCCCGGCCGCGGGCGAACCGGGCACGCCCCTCTCCGCGTCGTCTTCGGGAAGGGAACCGGAGGAGGAGCCTGACGGTGTATCGGCAGAGGTGTCCGCCGGCGTACCCGTGTCGAGTCCGCCCGCCCCCTCGGCATCCGATCCGCCGCACGCGGTCAGCGAGAGAGCGGCGATCACGGCGGCGGCGGGCAGGAAGCGGGTGCGGATGCTGCGGGCGCAGAACATGTGGATGGACTCCGTCGGTTGCTCGGTGGAAGTGCCGTGGGATTTCCGGAGCTTGTGCCGAGATCCGTCTCAGCCGCCAGGCAGGCTGGGGCGGTCGGGGACGGCGGGACGTTGGAACGGCCTTTGAACAGGGGAAAGGTGATGTTCATGGGACGCGGATACGGGACGTTACGGGTCATGCCGGGAGGGGATGAGACGTGTCAGGTGCAACAGGAGGGGCGGGGGCTTCCGGTGAAGCGGAGGCATTCGCGGAGCTGCTGCGGACGCTCAAGGAGCGCTCGGGACTGAGCTACGCGACGCTCGCCGGGCGGCTGCACATGAGCACGTCGACACTGCACCGCTACTGCAGTGGCATCGCGGTTCCGCCCGACTACGCGCCGGCCGAGCGGCTCGCCCGGCTGTGCCGGGCGAGTCCCGGGGAACTGGTCGAGCTGCACCGGCGGTGGATCGTGGCGGACGCGGCCCGGCGGAGCAAAGCGGCGGAGCACGAGGGCGGTCCGGGGACGCCGGCCTGGACGGGGGAGACGCCGCGCGAGCCGGGCGGAAGCGGGGACCGGTCCTTCGGCGCCGCCGGCGCGGCCGCCCCCGTACGGACCCGCGGACGGCGCACCGCGCTCCTCGCCTCCGCTACCGCGGTCGTCCTCCTGGGCGCCGTCGCATTCGCGGTGAACCTGCCGTCCTCGGGCGGCGGCGGAGAGAGAGTCGGGGCCGCCACCCCGGCGGAGGACACGGGCGCCGCCGGGGACGGCGGCAAGGAGCCGCCGGCATCGGAGTCGCCCTCCCCCTCCGCCTCCCCTTCCGCCTCCCGGAGCGGGACCGCGGGCCCCTCCGCCCCGGCGTCGGAGCCCGCCGCCCTGGGCGGCGACGACCGCGACGCCGCCGAGGACACCGACGAGGTGCCGCTCACCGTCGTCGCGAACCCTTACCACTACGAGACTCCGTGCAGCCAGGAGTTCCTCGTCGACAGAGAGCCCGAACAGGTCGGCCCGCCCGCCACCGAGCAGGACGCGCGCCGCTGGGCCGGCGCGTACGGAGCGGTCTCCGCGGACGAGCAGCGCGTCGTCCTCACCGTGCAGGGGACCGGGGACGACACCGTCGTCCTGGAATCCCTGCACGTGCGCGTCGTCTCGAAGGGCACCCCGCTCGCCTGGAACGAGTACGCGATGGGCGTCGGCTGCGGCGGCAAGGTCAGGCAGGCGGCGTTCGGCCTCGACCTCGACGGGGGCAGCCCCGCCATCACCCCGGGCGGGCAGGACTTCCCCTTCAAGGTCAGCGAGTCCGATCCGGAGGTCTTCGTCATCACCGCGCGCACCGATGCGCACGACGTGCGCTGGGACCTCACCCTGAACTGGTCCAGCGGCGCCCGTACCGGCAGCGTGCACATCGACGACGACGGCATACCGTTCCGCACCAGCGCCGCCGCCGACCGCCCCCACTACGACTACCCGCCGGGCGGCGGCGAGTGGATCAGTGAGAGGGGCTAGGCCCCGGCCGGGCTGTGCCGGACGGGCCTCGGGCGGCCCGCGCCCGACCGGGCCGTGGACTCCGCGGCGGAGTCCACGGCGCGGTCGTCCGCCGGTCAGCCGTCGGCGCGGAAGGCGTCGCCGCTGGCGTTCGGGGTCGTGCCGTCGTAGAGGCCGGTCGGGCCGGTGTCCTCGGTGAGGGGGGACCACGCGTAGCGTTCGACGAAGTCCAGGGCCTCCAGCGCCCCGCGGGACCAGGTGATGAAGTTCTTCTGCTCCTCCTGGCTGGGGTAGGTGCCCTGCTCGAAGTCGATCAGGGCGTACTCGGTCAGCCAGACCGGCTTCTGGTACCGGTCGTGGACGCGCTGAAGGTAGGCGGCGAGCTGGTAGGCGGCGTCGGGGCCGAAGTCGGAGCCGTACCAGTGCACCGGGATGAAGTCGACGCGCAGGCCGCGCTCCTCGGCTCCCTTCATGAAGCGGTCCAGCCAGCCGCCGGCCTCGGCGGCGTCGCCTGCGACTCCCGGGGCGCCCAGCCGCAGGCCGGTCTGCTCCAACTGCGGCCACAGATCGAGGGCTTGCCCGACGGTCATGGCGGCCTGCCCGGGGTTGTCCGGCTCGTGGAAGCCGAGGAGGTGCTTCCCCTCCCGCCGGGCGCTGTCCAGTTCGGCCGGGGTCACCGAACCGGGGCCCCAGATCGTGGGCACGTACTCGACGCCCTCCGGCGGCTGCACCGCGCCGCTGGAGGAGGTCCAGTTGTGGTACCAGGTGGCGCCGGAGTCGGCGAGCGCCTCGGCGACACCCGGCCCGGAGTTGAGGGCGACGCCCTTCAGGTGCTGCCCGGGAATCCCCTCCACGGGGGGTGCGTCATCGCCGTCGGCGGGCGGAGGGTCGGGGGCCGGGTCCTCCCCCGGGGCGGGAGCGCCGTCGCCGTGGAAGGTGACGGTGAAGCCGCCGCACTCGCTGCACTGGCGCACGACCTGGTTGCCGGACTCCGCGTCGTGCTTGGACCAGGAGTACGCCGTGGGGCACTTCGCCGCGAGC
The DNA here is from genome assembly GCF_042874195.1 of Streptomyces sp. NPDC004134. Taxonomy (NCBI): domain Bacteria; kingdom Bacillati; phylum Actinomycetota; class Actinomycetes; order Kitasatosporales; family Streptomycetaceae; genus Streptomyces; species Streptomyces sp. NPDC004134. The sequence goes on from NZ_JBIAMS010000028.1 coordinate 43,367, forward strand.
GCGTCGCTGTAGGGGGTCTTCGCGTCCCGGTTCGGGTTGACGCACACCAGCGGCTTGCCGGACTCGTCCGTGGTCAGGTTCTCGGGCGGGCAGGCGGACAGCAGGTCGACGTCGCAGCCCACCGGGGCGCACGCGCCGCCGTCCGTGGGCGGCGCCCCGTCGGGGGTGATGGTGATGGGCACCGAGACGGCGTCGACGTAGGAGACGTTGTACCAGGGTGCGGAGTCGTCGCGGGTGTCGAAGTTGAACTCCGCGAGGCCGGTGGGCTGTTCCCCGGTCGTGCAGCGGTCCTCCTCCGGCCCGCAGTCGCCCACCGCGCAGCGGAACGTGCCGGTCGCCTGGTCGGTGCCGCAGCCCTGGCGGGCGAAGAACCTGCCGCGCCAGTGCCCGGCCGTGTCCTGGGGGATGGTCACGGTGCCGGACTGGCCGGGGTCGAGCTTCGGCAGCCCCACGAGGGGCTCCGTGCCGTCGGCGCTGACCGTCGAGCCCACCCAGACGGGCTCGTCCGTCTCGTTCCGCAGCGTGACGGAGTACCCGCCGTCCCCGGCCGCGGCGGTGACGCTGTCCGCACGGCCGCCGGAGGACTCCTGTGCCGTCGCGAACATGACCGACACACCCGCCACCACGATGAGGAATGCCAGCAGAATCGGCTTGAATGGTCTCACGCGCATGGGACTCGCCTTTCTGGAGAGGGCGCCTGCACAGGCACGACGGATGCGCGGAGCGAGCGGTTCACGGGTCTGTTCCGGCCGATCCCGGTTTCTTCGCCGCGGCGCGGTTCAGCAAAAGAGGTTCTGCCCTGGATCCACGCCGAGGATCTGCGTGAATCGACGGTAGCTGTCGACGCGGCTCTGCACCTGGGCGGTATTCCCGCCGTCGCATTCCAGGGCGCCGTTGAGGGAACGTACGGTCTCCCCGAAGCCGTGGCCGCCGGCCATGGCGTCGTGCGGCGTCATGCTGCCGGGACCGGCCTGGGTGGTCCAGTACCAGAGGCCGACCCGCCAGGCCACCGCCGGATCGCTCGCCACCAGTCCCGGATCGTTCAGCAGGTCGAGGCCGAGTGCGTCGCCCGCGGCCTTGTAGTTGTAGTTCCAGCTCAACTGGACGGGGCCGCGGCCGTGGTAGGCGTCCTGGCCGGCCGGGCAGCCGTAGGGCCGGCCGGCGTCGCAGTAGTGAGCGTAGGCGGACTCGTTCTGCTCGACGACGTGGACGAGACCGCCGGTCTCGTGGCTGACGTTCGCCAGAAACGCGGCGGCTTCCTGCTTTCTCGCGGTGTCGCCGCCGGCGGCGGCGAAGGCGGGAGTGGCGGCGGCCGCCTCGCGCAGCCCGCCGTAGCCGTAGAAGGGATTGCGGTCCGGGAACATGGCGTTGAACTGGTCCTCGGTGACGGCGAATTCCGACGGGGAATCCACGCCGTCGCCGTCGTTCGCGGGTGTTTCCGGCGCGGGGGGATTGTTCGCCTCGGCCGCCGTCCATTTCTGGTTGTCGGCGCCCGTGCAGGTCCATATCTGCAGCGGCGTCCAGTCATCGCTGACATAGGCGCGCACGTCGAGGCACATGTCCGCGGCCGGGTTGACGATGTCCCGGGCGGGAGAGAACCTCCACTGCTGGCCAGGCCCGCCGTTGCAGTCCCACAGTTGCACGGACGTCCCCGCGGCGGTGCCGCCGCCGGCGACGTCCAGGCACTTGCCGAACGCCCGCAGCGTGCCGTCGCCGGGGCTGGACCAGCGCTGGGCTTCGGTGCCGTTGCAGCCGTAGAGCTGCACGACGGTGCCGCCGGCGGGATTCCCGTTCGCCACGTCGACGCACTTGCCGGCGAACCCGGTGATCGGTCCGCCGCCGCCTTCCCCGCCGGCCGGCGAGAGCGTCCCCCGCGGCGCGACGGCGAACAGCGCGGTGACGACGGCGCCCGTCACCGCAGCCGTCGCGAGGGCGGTACGGACGGGGCGGGGGTTCCCGAACACGGATCGCCCGGGGCGGGGGTTGTCGGACATCGGTCGGGCCACTCCATCCTTGGCTCGGTCCCGGGGCGGACGGCCGCCCCGGCTCAGCTCTTCTCGAAGCGCCACTGGTGGTCGTCGTGGTCGTTGCACGGGTAGATCGTGAGCCTGGCGTCACCGGCTGCCGGGTCGGTCCGCGACACGTCGAGGCACATGTCACCGCTCTGCTGGTTGCGGATCCAGAAGGTGCCGTTGGAGCGCTTGTCGAACCACCAGAGCTGGTTCTCGTTCTTGCCGCCGTCGCAGTGGTCCTCTTGCACTCCCGCCGAGAGCGGGGCGGGCCCCGCGCCGGGCAGGTCCAGGCAGAGGCGGTCCTTGACGTTCCGGATCAGGTACAGGTCGGCGCCGCCCGTGCCGTCACCCCGGTGCTTGCGCTCCAGGGTCCAGAGCTGGTTGTCCCTGCTGGTCGCGATGCAGGAGGGCTCGTCGTTGACCGGTCCGCGGGGCTTCCCCTTGCCGCCGCCGGGGACGTCCACGCAGTAGCCGTACTTCTGGTTCCTGATCAGCACTTCGCCCGTGGGAACGCGCGGGCCGCCGCCCGCGGCCGGCTTGGGCCTCTCCGGCTCGGGCGCCTCCGTCTCCGGCTGCCGGGACGTCGGCCTCGCGGACGACGGCGAGGGCGAAGGCGACTTCGACGGAGAGGACGACGCGGAAGGTGAGCGCGAAGGCGACTCGGAGGGGGAGGGTGAGGAACTGGGGGTGCGCGTGGGTCCCGGGGGCCGGAGGGACATCTCGGGCTTGCCGCTCTCCTCGTCCGCGTTCTCGTCCGCGTTCGCGGCCCGGTTCTGCTCCGTACCGCCGTCCGATCCGCTCGCCACGGCCACGAGCGACCCGATGACGAGCGTCACGACGCTCACGGCCACGATCCCGAGGCCCAGGGGCCGCTGGAACAGTCCGGGACGCTGGAACTCGTCATCGGACTGGGACTCCCGCCGCCGTCCGGGCCTGCGGCCCCGCGAAGGCAGGGGACCGGCCTCCGGCTCCCCGGCCGCGGGCGGGGGTGCGGCGGGCCCGGACGGCGCGGCGGCGCCGAGTGTGCCGGACGCCGCGTCCTGGTCGGGCGACTCGCCCTGGCCGGTGGGCTTGTCGAGCACCACGGGACCGGCGGGCACGACGGGCGCCGGGGCGTCGTCGTCCGCGTCCTGGGCGCGCTGTTCCACCAGCTTGCTGGACCCGTCGGGCCGGACCTCGACGATCGCCACGTAGCCCGCGGACGGATCGGAGATGGCCGCCGTCACGGAGGCGCCCCTGCCGCGGGCGCGTTCGTGCAGCATGTCGAGGATCGCCACGTCGAGCGCCTCGCCCGGCGGCACCGGGACGGGCACGCCGCCGATGTCCGCGGTGCCGTCGCCGGAGATGACGACGGCGAAGTGCGGCTCCCCCGGCTCCGGCCGGTCGGGGCCGTCCGGGAGCGCGGGTACGAATGTGCCGTGCTCCTCGCCCGGCCCGCCGGCTTCGTCGCCCCGGTTCATGTTCTCCTCCTCCGGTGTCGGCACATGGCATCGACGCACACCGCAACGGCCCCCGGGGACAAAGGGTTCAACTCCCGGCTTCGGGTGCTCCTCGGGACGCGGCCCGAGCCCGGCCAGGCACGCCGCGGACGGGCACCCGGCGGCCCCGCGGCCGGCCGGTCGGTGACCGGGCCGGGGCGGAACCGCCGGGCTCCTTCCCGAACGGATCTGCTCACCGGGAGGGCGGCTTCGCCGTCCGGTCCCCTACTTGGCGCGGCCGGACTTCTTCGAATGGCGCCCGGCCGTGCCGTGGCCGCCGCGCATGTGCGGGGCCTGCTCCGGCGGCACGACGCTCGACTCGCGACGGCGGAGCCCTTGGGACCCTTGGTGGGGTGTCATCGAGAAACCCGGATTCCAGCCGGGCACCTGGGGTTCTCCTTGATCCGTCATGGAGCCGGAGGCCCGTGCCGTGTCGTGCGGCTCCACTTCCGAGATCGCGGTCAGAGTGCGCGACGGCCCGGCATAGCTGACGGCGGCGAACGACATCCCGCCCGTCTCCGCCGGCGCGTACGCCACGTCGCTCGCCTGCGGTGCGTTTGCCGAGGCCGCCTGTGCCCCCCAGTAGTCGGCGACGTTGGGGTGTTGCGCATAGCCGGACTGGTCGAGCCGCTCTTCGGCGTCGGCACGCTGCCGGTTGCTGGGTCTGCCCTGGTCGACCGCCGCGCTGACCACCGCGAAGGCCGCCTGGGCCCCGTTCTGGTCGACGCCGGGGATGAGCGGCGTCACGGCGGCCGCGACGCCCGCGGCGGCGACCGCCGCATGGCGGGCCGCTCCCCCGACGTCGTGCCGCCATTCCTCGTCGGTCCTGGCCTGGGTGGCGGAGTAGGCGAACTGACCCGCCTGCACCGCGTTGCCGGTCAGCGCCGCCACCGCGCCGCCGGCCTGAACGATCTGCCCGGCCTCCTTGGTCGCCGGAAACGCCTGCATCGCGTAGCCCGTTGCCTGGGCAGCGGTGGCGACGGCCTTGACCCACCCCAGGATCATGTCCTGGTTGTCGCTTACGGCCTTCCACCCCCCTTCGATCTTCTGGTACAAGTGCCACTTGTCGGAGCGCTTGTGATCGTCGGCGGGGATGGCCTGGTACTCCTCCACTCCCGGCGCTCCGTCCGGTCCGGTTCCCACGACGTTGACGGCGTAGGAGGACCGTCGCCTCCCGCTCTCCGGGACCGGGTCCGCGGGCATCCTCTCTTCCAGGGCGTCGTAGACGGAGTAACGCCGGCGGCCGTCTTCCAGGTCGCTGAGATTGATGATGAAGGCGGACGTCGAGGGGCTGTGGCGATCCGTCTCGCTGCGACTGCCGCTGCTTCTGTTTCTGCCCATGCCGGGTTCCCTTCCGCGGAGTCCGAGATCTGCTTCCTGCGGACTGGCCACGGACCCGGCGTAAGAACGGTTCACCTCGATCGGTTCGTCGAGGGGGATCGCCGCGTCGCCCGGCTGCTCGGCGCCGGCCCGCGCCCACGCGCGGGCTCGCCGGACGCACGGGGAGGAGAGCCCTCAGGCGGGGAGGGCAGGAAGGAGGCGACGTCTGCGCGGATCAGGCTCCGTGGGTGTTCCCGGCTCTGCGGGAGCTCGGCCTGCGCGTCCGTGACGTAGCGCATGAGCGGGGGCCAGTCCGCGGGGGACGTACCCGGTTCCCGCAGTTTCGCCTCGTAGGCCGCCCGCACCTCCGCCCCCTCCATGAGCCGCAGCAGCACCCGATCGAAGACGGCACGGTCGCGGTCGCCGAGACCCTCCACGGCCTGGTCGAGACCTTCCTTCTCGTACGAAGACCGCCCGGGCGCCCGTACGTCACCCCGGTCCCGGCCGTGCGCCGGCGGACTTCCCGGCGACAGACCCCGGCGCAGCAGCTCTGTCCCGAGCCGCAGGAGCTGCGAGCCGGCCGACGGCCCGGCCGCCGGCGCCGGGCCGTCGCCGCCCTCGCGGACTCCGGTCCGCCGGTCCTCACGGCCGCGGTCCTCGGGGCGGGTGTGCTCAGGGTGGGTGTGCTCGGGGCGGGTGTGCTCGGGGCGGGTGTCGACTCCCAGGTCGCGCAGGATCAGAGCCCGAGCCAGGGTTTCGAGGTCTGCTTCCGTCAGCCGCCGGGGTGAGCGCTGCACCATGACGTTCCTCCTCGCGCATACGGACGCCGGCACGGAGGGCAACGGCACAGGAGGGCGAACGGTTCAGCACCCGGGATCCGCCCGTGGCCGGCGGCCGGAGAGGGAACCCGCCGCGTCACCCGGGCCGCGGCGGCGCAACCGTGGCGCTACCGGGGTCCTGTACCTCTGGTGTGCGAGAAAGCTGTGACGCATGCGAGTCAGCCGACGAAACCCCCACGACCGTCTGGAGACGACATGTCGCAACGACCATCCCGCCGTGGCTTCCTGGGGATAGCCGCGGTCGCCGTGGCCGGCGCACCCGTGATCTGCTCCGGTCCGGCCTTCGCCGCGGGGCCGCGCGAGTTGCCGATCGTGAACCGTCCCGACCATCCCGGCGCGGTCTACCCGTCCGCCGGCCTGCGGCAGGCGCAGACCGAGCCGCTCAACGCCACCGTCGACTGCGCGCTGTCCGGACGGAGGGGCCAGTGACCACCTTCGTCAGCCGGTCCACGTGGGGCGCCCGTGCTCCGCGGAACACCAACGGCAACATCACGCCGCAGAACGGCGGGGTGACCATCCATCACGTCGACGCCGTCCGCGTCGCCCGCGCCAACCACGCGGACTGCGCCGCCCAGGTACGCGGGATCCAGAACTACCACATGGACAGCAACGGCTGGGCGGACATCGCGTACAGCCACCTCGTCTGCGTGCACGACTACGTGTTCCAGGGCCGCGGTGAGAACCGCCGCACCGCGGCGAACGGCACCGACCCGGGCAACCAGAACTGGTACGCCGTCTGCGGTCTCGTCGGCGGGACCTCAGGCGACTACGACACCATCACCACCGGCCTGATCAACGCCTTCCGCTACGCCGTCAACCGGCTGCGCACGCAGGGTGGTGCGGCCCGCGCCATCTGCGGTCATCGCGACCACCTGAGCACCGGCTGCCCGGGGAACCTGTACGTGAACGGCGTGCTCAACGGTGCGACGAACCCCGGCGGCGGCCCGCTCCCCCACCCCGGCGTCAACTTCCGCCAGCCGCCGACCTTCAGCCACGCGAGCGTGGCCACCTGGCAGAACCAGATGAACGCGCGCCACGGCTACGGCCTCACCGCGGACGGCGCCTACGGCCCCAACTCGTACGCGGCGTGCCGGGACTTCCAGTCGAAGAAGGGCCTCACCGTCGACGGCATCGTCGGCCCCGCCACCTGGGGTGCCACCTTCCCCGCCTGACGAACAGCGCAGCCGGGTGCGGGTCACCGCTCGGAACGGGCCTGGTCCGGGTGGGCGGTCGCCGGTCGTGCGGCGCGGAGCCGCCGGGCGGCGAGGGCGGTGGCCGACAGCGAGGCGAGCAGGATGAGCACGCCCAGAGCGGCCGGGAGGGTGGGGAAGTCGGCGTACGCGACGACCTCGCCCTCCTGCTCCACGCGGCACTGGACGCCGAGCGGGCTGACTCTGTGCTCGACTCGGTACGAGCCTTCGCCGTCGATGCCCTCGCGGGCGAAGTCCTCGCAGGACAGCACGCGCAGCGGCCACTCGGCGAGAAGGACCGGCAGCGCGAGCACCTGCAAGACGCCCGCCACCGCCAGGAGCCGGAGCGGACGAGAACCGCCAGCCCTCATACCCACCCGCAAGCCCCCCGCCGCCCCTGCCCGCGCCCGACGGCTGCGACCGCCGCTCGCGTCACGGCTTTTGGGCTACGCCGCCGTAGGCGGCTATCTCCGGCGGCGGCTCCTCGGTGGGGTCCGGGTGCCATCTCGGGCACGGGACCACGCCCGGGGGGAGTAGTCGCAGGCCCTCGAAGTAGCGCTCGATCTGGTGCGGGGCGCGTGGGGTGTACGGGACCGCCGCTCTCGGGTTGTGGCGGGCGAGCGCTTCGACGTAGGCCGGGTCCGTGGTCGTGCCGTCGTTGAGGGCCAGGTAGCTGCCCGGGGGCAGGGCCGCCAGGAGGCGGCGTACGAGCGACCGGGCCTCGTCGTAGTCCTCGATCAGGCCGAGGATGCCCATCAGCATCAGCCCCACCGGCCGCGTGAAGTCCAGCGTGCGCGCCGCCTCTTCCAGGATCCGGCCGGTGTCGCGGGCGTCCGCGTCGACGTACTGGCACCGGCCCTCGGGGGTGGAGGTGAGCAGGGCCCGGGCGTGGGCCAGGACCAGGGGGTCGTTGTCGGCGTAGACGATCCGCGACTCCGGCGCCGTGCGCTGGGCGATCTCGTGGGTGTTGTCGGCCGTGGGCAGTCCGCTGCCGACGTCCAGGAACTGGCGGATGCCCGCCTCGCGCACCAGGTGGCCGACCGCGCGGCCCGTGAACTGCCGGGAGTGGCGCGTGATGTCGGCCATCCCCGGGAAGACCGAGAGGATCGCCGCCGCGGCGGCCCTGTCCGCCTCGTAGTTGTCCTCGCCGCCCAGCAGGTGGTTCCAGATGCGCGCCGAATGCGGGCGGCTCGTGTCGATCGCGTCCGGTGCGTGGTCTGCCATCAGGACCGCCCTGGGAGTCGCGGGGTGGAGCGCGGGTGGAGCGCGGTGGAGCCAGCGTGCGTCCGGGCCAACGTACTGCGGGGCGGCGGGCGCGAGGAAGGCCGCTTGACCCTCACGTGGCGTGAGGGGGCATCGTCGGGGGCGTGGCGGAACATCTGACCGTGGGGCGCGTGGCCGAGTTGGCCGGGGTGAGCGTGCGCACGCTGCATCACTACGACGAGATCGGCCTCGTACGGCCCTCCGCGCGGACCGCGGCCGGCTACCGGGCGTACGCCGCGGGCGACGTGGAGCGGCTGCGGGAGGTGCTCGGGTACCGGCGGCTGGGGTTCGGGCTGCGGGAGATCGCGGAGCTGGTCGACGACCCGGCCACCGATGCGGTCGCCCACCTGCGCCGGCTGCGCGCGCTGCTGCTGGCGCAGCGCGAGCGCGCCGCCGCCATGGTGACGGCCATCGACGCGGAGCTGGCGGCGCGGGCGCGGGGCATCAGGACGACGTCGGAGGAGCAACTCAGAGTGTTCGGACCACAGTTGTACGAGGCCATCGGCACCGCGTATCCCGCGACCCGGCGCACCGAGCCGCGGATCGCCGCGCGGATCTGGGCCGCCCTCGGGGACGCCCGTACGGTGCTGAACGTCGGCGCCGGCACCGGTTCGTACGAGCCGCCGGACCGGGACGTCACGGCCGTCGAACCGTCGGCGGTCATGCGGGCGCAGCGGCCGGCGGGAGCGGCGCGGTGCGTGGCGGCCAGCGCGGAGCGGCTGCCGTTCCCCGACGGGGCGTTCGACGCGGCGATGGCGGTGAGCACCGTGCACCACTGGCCGGACCCGGTGGCCGGGCTGCGGGAGATGCGGCGCGTGGCGCGGCGGGTGGTGGTGTTCACGTACGACGCCTGCGACCCGGGCCGGCGCGAGCGGTTCTGGCTCACCCGCGACTACCTGCCGGAGTTCGCAGGACTCCTCACGGACTGGCCGTCGCTCGCCGACCTGACCCGCGCGATCGGCGGGCGCGCGGAGCCGGTGCTCATCCCGTGGGACTGCGCGGACGGCTTCTTCGAGGCGCACTGGCGGCGGCCCGAGGCGTACCTGGAGGACCGCGTGCGCCGCGCGGTGTCGGTGTGGACCAGGGTGGGCCCCGAGGCGGAACGGCGGGCGGTGAACGGCCTGCGCGACGACCTGGCCTCGGGCCGCTGGAGGGAGCGCAACCGCGACCTCCTCGCCCTCGACGCGGCCGAGCTGGGCCTCCGTCTCCTCATCGCCTGACCCGATTTCCTCGCTTTCCGGCCGGTGCCGCGCGGAACGCGGCAGAATGCAGGCCACACCAGGGAGGGACAGGTATGACAACAGGCTTATCCGGGGCGGCCCGATGACCGGCCCGCCCGGGGGCATCCGGATGCTCAGGTTCATCCTCGTGCTGGAGTTCGTCCTCCAGCTCTCCGGCATCGTCGTCCTGTCGGCCTACAGCATTCCGCTGGGCATCGGGCTGGTCCTCACGGGCTGCGCCGTCCTGTTCCTCTACGTCCGCCGCGGCGGACTGCGGCCGGGCGGCCCGAGCCCGCTGCCGTGAGCGACCCGTAAGCCGCGACGTCCGCTTTCCCCCGAACGGGCCCGGCCCGCCGGGGGAATGCGTTTGCGGGCGGTGGGTCCCGCCGGTTAGGAAACAGGGATGCTACGAGGAACGAAGGTCGGGCTCAGGGCCCGCCACGCGGACGACATCCCGGTTCTCCAGGCCGACCTCTACGACGACGTCGTCGCCGGCTCCCGGGCCCAGGCCACGCCGTGGCGGCCGATCGCGGCCGCGTCGAAGGACAACCCGCTGCTCGTGGACGACAAGGCCGAGGGCGTCGTCCCGTTCTCGGTGGTGGAACTGGACGGCGGTGCGCTGGTCGGCACGGCGTCGCTGTGGGGCATCGACGCCCATCACCGGTCCGGGCACGTCGGTCTCGGACTCATGCCGTACGCGCGCGGCAAGGGCTACGGCACCGACATCGTCGCCGCGCTCTGCCACTACGGCTTCGTCGTACGCGGCCTGCACCGGCTGCAGATCGAGACCCTGGCCGACAACACCGCCATGGTGCGCGCCGCCGAGCGCAACGGCTTCGTCCGCGAGGGCGTGCTGCGCTCCGCGGCCTGGGTGCTGGGCACCTTCCTCGATGAGATGATCCTCGGCCTGCTCGCCGACGACTGGCGGCCGGACGCGGCCGCGCGGGCGGGCGACGGCGGCTGACGGATCGTCCGATCGTTGGTACCCCGCGCGAGCCGCGGGGGTCCGGCACCCCGAACCTTTGGCATGCTGCACTCATGTCGACGCCGCCCCTGCGCCCGGGTGTCTCCCCCGGCGGTCCCGCCGGTGTGTCCGTTTCGCCGGCCGGCGGCCTGCGGTTGCGGGCGCGGCGGGTGAGCCGGGACGTCCGCGGGGCGGGCCGGGTGCTGCGCGGGGTGTCGCTCGACGTCGCGCCCGGGACCCTCACCGTGATCGCCGGGAGCAGCGGCGCCGGGAAGACGGTCCTGCTGCAGACGCTCGCGGGGCTGAGCGTGCCGAGCGAGGGCGAGGTGTGGCACGACGGGGCACCGCCGGGGCCGCCGGGGCCCGAGTTCGGGTACGTGCCGCAGGAGGACATCATCCACCGTGAGCTGCCGCTGCACCGCACGCTGGTGTACGCGGCCGGGCTGCGGATGCCGCCGAAGACCCCGGCCGCGGCCGTCGACGCGACGGTCGACCGGGTGCTCGCCACGCTGGGGCTCACCTCGCGGCGCGATACGCCGGTACGGGCGCTGAGCGGCGGCGAACGCAAGCGGGCGAGCATCGCGGTGGAGCTGCTGACCCGGCCCCGGGTGCTCTTCCTCGACGAGCCGACGTCCGGGCTCGACCCGGCCACCGGCGCGGAGCTGATGCACACCCTGCGCGGGCTGGCCGACGACGGCACGACGGTCGTGCTCACCACGCACGTGCTCGCCGATCTGCCGCGCGGCGACCAGGTGGTGTTCCTGTCGGCCGACGGCGAGGTCGCCTACGCGGGTGAACCGGGCGCGCTGTGCGAGACGTTCGGCGTGGCCACAGCGGAGGAGGTGTACGGGGCGGTGGCCGCCGGCGCACGGGCGCCGGGAGCGGGCGCCGGTGACATCCCGGAGGAGGGCGGCACCCGGGGTCCCGGGGCGCCCTCCGGCCCGGCGGCACCGCCGGGGCGGGCGGCCCGGAGAGAGACGAGGGAGACGAGGGAGGCGACGCGGCCGAACGGCCCGGCGGCACCGGCAGGTCCGGCGACCCCCGCCGGCCAGGCGGCACCCGCCGCCCACGCGACACCCGCCGGCCACGCCGCACCCGCCGGCCACCTGACACCCACCGCGCAGGTGGCACCCGCAGGAGCCGTCGCGGCGGCCGGAGCCGTCGCCGCCACCGGGCTCGCCACCGCGACCGCGGCCGAGCCCACCGCCCGGTCCGGCCCCGCGGCCGCGGCCGGCCGCGCCGCACCGGTCGACCCGACAGCCCGGGCCCGTCCCGCAACGCCCGCCGCCCCCGGCGCACCGGCAGACCCCGCCGCGCCCGCCCGGGCCCCCTCGTCCGCCGTCCCCGCCACCAGGCCCCACCGCGTCGGCGCCCTGCGCCAGTGGGCCCTGCTCACCCGGCGCGGCACCGCGCTGCTCCTCCACAACCGCCTCTCCGTCGCCGTCCTCGTCGGCTCCCCCGTCATGATCGTGGCGATGTTCGCGGTGCTCTTCCGCGGCGGCGCCTTCGACCCCGCGTCCCCGGACCCCGCGTCCACCGCGATGATCATGTTCTGGATCGCCTTCGGCGCGTTCTTCTTCGGGCTGACGTACGGCCTGCTGCAGATCTGCACCGAACTCGCCGTGCTGCGCCGCGAATGGCTCGCGGGCCTGCGGATCGGCCCGTACGTCGCCTCCAAGCTCACCACCATGCTCCCCGCGCTCGCCCTCGCCGACGCGCTGCTGCTGGCCGTGCTGCGCGCGCTGGACCGGCTGCCGCCGGCCGGCTGGGACACGTATGCCTCGCTGTTCGCCTCCAGCGTGCTGGCCTCCGCCGCCGCTCTCGCGCTCGGGCTGCTGGCGTCCGCGGCGGTGGCGGAGCCGGGGCAGGCGACGCTGATGCTGCCGCTGCTGTGCTTTCCGCAGGTGCTGTTCTCGGGGGCGTTCGTGCCGGTGCCGCGGATGACGCTGGGCGGCGAGGCGATCAGCCTGGCGATGACCAACCGGTGGGCGTTCGAGGCGCTGGGCAGCGGGGTGGGGCTGGAGTCGCTGTGGCGTACGGGCGCGTCCCCCGCGGGGCGGCCGCTGCTGGCGTCGTACGGAGAATCGTTCGCGCACCCGGCCGCCCGCGGGTGGCTGATCCTGGCCGGCTTCGCGGTGCTGTTCCTGGCGCTGACGTGGTGGGTGGTCGTGCGCAAGTGCCGGGACGGCGCCGAGCGGAGCCGGCAGGGACGTTGACGCGGGCCGGGGTCCGGGGCCCGCGGGGTCAGCAGCCCAGCCGCGGCGCGAGATCCGCCACGTCGGGGACGCGGTCCCGGTAGGTCTGCGTCACGAACGACAGAAACGTTTCGACATCCGCGGGCTGCGACGCCGCCCCCAGGGACACGCGCACCGCGCCCGCCGACGGCAGGTGCAGCATCTTCAGATAGTCCTCCAGCGAGCCGAGCCGTCTGCGGGCCGCCCGGCGCAGCCGGCGCGGCGACAGGTCGAACGCCGCCTCGCCCGCGCCCGGGTTGCAGAAGCAGCCGGTGCGCAGGGAGATGCCGGACGCGCCGCTGTCGCGGATGATGACGCGCTCGTCGACGACCCGCCCTTCGGCGTCGAGCACGTTCAGCGCGACGGTGCCGCCGCGTGCCGCGCCGGCCCGGTCGGGGCCGTACACCCGGACCAGCGGCGTGCCGTCGCCGTGCCGCAGCGTCCGCAGCCCGGCGAGCAGATGCGCCGTCAGCGCGTCGACGTGGTCGTGGACGCGGTCGATGCCGATGCCCTCGATCCAGGCGAGGCCGGCGGTGACGTCCGGTATGGCGAGGAAGTTGACGGTCCCGTCCTCGAACGCGGCCTCGTCGTCGGCGAGGACGTGCCACTGCGCCTGCGCGCTGACGGCGTAGATCGTGCCACCGGCGAACCACGGCCGGCGCAGCTTCGCGAGGGCCGCCCTGCGGGCGACGAGGGCGCCGAGCCCCGTGGGGTGGCCGAAGAGCTTGTACCAGCTCACGACGGTGAAGTCCGGGTGGTGGCGGCCGAGGTCGAGGGCGTTGGTCGGGACGTACGCGGCCGCGTCGAGCACGACGTCGTAGCCGTGGGCCTGGGCGGTGGCGATCCAGTCCAGGGAGTGCTGTACGCCGGTGAAGTTGCTCTGCGCCGGGTAGGCCAGCAGCCCCCGGGGACCGTGGTGCGCGAGCGCGGGGCGCCGGGTGCGTACGGCCAGCGCGGCGTGCATCCGGTCCTCGTCGATGCCCAGGTCCGGCGTGCGCAGCGGGACGTACTCGACGGCCGCGCCGCGCGCCCGCGCGTACTCCCGCAGGCCGTTGACGGAGTTGTGGTTGTCGAGGGAGAGGACGAGCCTGCTGCCGCGCCCGAGCGGATACGCCTCGCCGACCAGGCGCAGCGCGCCCGTGGCGTTGGGCGTGAAGATCACGGCGTACTCGGCGGGGTCGGCGTTGAAGTACCGCAGCACCGCCTCACGGGCCTCGGCGAGCCGGTCGCCCGAGGCCCGTGAGGCAGGGCTCTCGGAGTGCGGGTTGCCGAACAGCCCGCCGGCGATGCGCCGGGCGCTGCCCGCGACGAGGGAGCGCGGCGGGAGTCCTGCGCCGGTGTGGTCGAGATAGGTGTGCCCGCCCTCGTCGAGGTATCCGAACTCCCGTTCCCGCAGCTCCGCGAAGAGGTCGGGGGCGTCCGCCGCTCGTTCGCGCACGTGCCCGGTGGTGTCTGCCCTGCCCATGGGACCCCTCCGCATGAAATCCGCCAAAGGTAGCCATACCAGGATGACACCGACCGCGCCCGGTGGCCGCAGCGAAGCGCGGCTACGGCAAATCGAACTCGGCGGGGTATTTGATATGGCAGCTCGGCCGCATGTCGCATTCACAGATTTTCGAGTACGCCGGCGGGGGCACCCGGGCCTGGCCGCCGGGGACTTCGGCCGTTCGCGCGGCCGCCGGCCGCTCACCTGGATGGCCCGTGCGCCCCGCGCCGGGGGCGCACGCCGCCCGGTGCCGGACGCGGCGGAGCGCCGCGAAATCGGGTGGCGCGGGCGGCCGGGGCGTTACTAGCCTCGCGGCCGTGAGGCACGAGGATCCGCTGGCCTACGCGGTCGGCTTGGAGGGCATCGCCCTGGTGCGTTCGTTCACCGGGGAGTACGACCGCGCGTTCGTCGCCGCGCGGCTCGGCGGGATCCGGCGGCTGCTCGGCGACGGGGCGCTGGCGGACGCGGGCGTGGACGTCGCCCGGGTGTCCACGGTCGAGGGCTACCGCATCTGGTCGGAGACGTACGACGGGCCCAACACCGCGTTCGACCTGGACGAGCCGGTGGTCGGGGCGCTCCTCGACCCGCTGCCCGCGGGCGTCGCCCTGGACGCCGCCTGCGGCACCGGGCGGATGGCCGCCCTGCTGGCCGGGCGCGGCCACCGCGTCCTCGGCGTCGACAGCTCCCCTGACATGCTGGCGCGGGCCCGGGAGCGGGTGCCGGAGGGCGACTTCCGCCCCGGCGCACTGGACGCGCTGCCGGTCGCCGACGGCGCCGTGGACGTGGCGGTCTGCACGCTCGCGCTGACCCACGTCCCCGATCTGGGCCCGGTGCTGGCGGAGTTCGCGCGGGTGCTGCGGCCGGGCGGGCACCTGGTGACCTCGGACGTCCACCCGGAGCGGGTGGCGCTCGGGGCGATCCCGACGGTACGGCTGCCGGACGGCAGCCCCGCCCGGGTGGAGTCGTACCGGCACGCGGTCGGGGACTACGTGCGCGCCGCGCTCGCGGCCGGGCTCGACGTGCTGGCCTGCGAGGAACCGGGGGCGCCGGACGCGGAGGAGGCGAAGGCGGTCCCGGCCGCGGCGACGGACCCCGGGCCGTGGGAGGCGTGGCCGTGGTCCCTTCGCGAACTGGTCCCCGAGGCCGCGGCGGTGTCCCACGCCGGCGTCCCCGCGGAGATCGTCTGGCACTTCCGGCGGGCCGCCCGCCCGGCGGTCGCGTCCCCGGGCGCGTGACGTGCTCGCGCGGGTGCGCCACCCGTCGACGACGTACGTGAACGGGGGGCGGTTACCCCGTGCTGCCCGGCCCCTCGGCGCCTCGTACGCCACCGGGGCGCCGGAGGCGAGACGGGCACGTCCTCGTCAAGTGACCCGCGCGGCACCCCGGTTCGCGGGGGCGGGGCCGCCGTCCGGATCTGTTCCGGCGCGGCCGCCGGTCGCGGAGTCGGGGCGTGGCACCACGGGTGGGGTGCACGCGCCGGCCGCGGGTGCGGAACCCGGGTCGCGCACCGGGAGGCTGTCACCCCCGCCGCCGCCCGCATAAGGTGGCGAACATGGATCCAGCAGACTTCTACACCGGAATCGTCGCGGAGCTGTACGGGCCGCTGAAGTCCGTCACCCAGGACCCCGAGCCGTACGCCGCCTTCGTCGAGCAGGCCGGTACGCCCGCGCTGGAGCTGGGCTGCGGCGACGGCGAGCCGCTGCTCGAACTGCGCCGCCGCGGGCTCGACGTCGACGGCGTCGACTCCTCCGCCGACATGCTGGACCGGCTGCGCAGCCGCGCGGCGGAAGAGGGCCTGCCGGTCAAGGTGTTCCAGCAGCGCATGGAGGCCCTGGACCTGCCGCGCAGGTACGCCGCCGTCTTCCTCGCCGGGCCGACGTTCAACCTGCTGCCGGACGACGCCACCGCGCTGGCCGCGCTGCGCGCCATCCGCACCCACCTCGCCGCGGGCGGCACCGCCCTGATCCCGCTGCACCTGCCCGCGCCCACCGCCGCGGCGGACGTCGGCCGGGCCCGCACCGCCACCGGTCCTGACGGCGCCGAACTGCTGGTCCGCGTCGTGGCCGAGAACCGCGACGAGCACACCCGCACCCAGACGACGCTGCTGCGCTACGAGCGCTACCACCCCTCGGGCAGCAGCGTCACCGAACGCCCGTGGGTGCTGCACTGGTACACCCGGGACGGCTTCGAGACCCTGGCGGCCGTCGCCGGGCTCGACGTCGCCGGGGTCACCGACCCGGACGGCGGGCCCGCGGCGCCGGACGCCGGCCACATCCACGTACGGCTGCGCCCCGCGGACTGACCCCGCGCCCTGCCGCACTCCCCCGGGGCGCACTCCGTGGCCGCACTCCCCCCGCCGGACTCCCCGCCGCGCCGCGCTCCGCGCGCCCGTCCCGGACTAATTCACCCGGGTGTTGACGCTCGCTCGCGGACCGCCGGACGCTGAGCCGTATGCCCCCGACGACGTTCCGCCGCCCCTCGCGCCGCAGCGTCCTGCGCGGCGCCTCCGCCGCCGGCCTCACGGCCGTCGCCGCCCCCTCACTCGCCCGGAGCGCCACCGCCGCAGGCCCGCCGCCGCCCAACGTCATCGTCGTGTCGATCGACGACCTCGGCTGGCGCGAGTTCGGCGCGTACGGCAACACCTTCAACGAGACCCCGCACATCGACCGGCTGGCGCGCGAGGGGATGCGCTTCACCCGCGCGTACTCCGCCGCGCCCATCTGCTCGCCCACCCGCGCCGCGCTGATGACCGGGCTGTACCCGGCCCGTACCGGCATCACCGACTTCCTCCGCGAGGCGCCGGCCGCGAGCGACAAGTTCCTCTCCCCCGACATACCCACCGTCCCCGACTTCCTCGGCCCGTACGGCTACACCACCGCCCTGATCGGCAAGTGGCACCTCACCGAGACCTACAGCGGCGAGTACGCCGAGCGGCCCGGCAACCCCTACGCGCACGGGCTGGACGAGGCCATCGCCTCCGAGCGGCTGTACATCGCGGACGGCGACTACTTCCACCCGTACCGCTTCATGCCCGACCTGCCGGCCCGCACGCCCGGCGAATACCTCACCGACCGGCTCGCGGACGAGGCCGTCGACTTCGTCGCGCGCCACCGCGACGAGCCGTTCTTCCTGCACGTCTCCAACTACGCCGTGCACACCGCCCTGGCCGCGAAGCCCGAACTGCTCGCCAGGTACGAGGCCAAGCCGGGCGCCGGCCAACTGCCGAACCGGCCCGCGCTGGCCGCGATGCTGGAGAGCATCGACCAGCAGGTCGGCCGTATCGTCGCCGCGCTGGACGAGCACGGGCTCGCCGAGCGCACGCTGATCCTCGTCACGTCCGACAACGGCAGCCCGTACCGGGACGCGACGGCGCCGCTGCGCGGCGGCAAGAGCGAGCTGTACGAGGGCGGGATCCGGGTGCCGCTGGTCGCGTACTGGCCGCGCCGGGTGCCGCCGGGGCGCACGGACGACACGCCGGTCTCCACCGTCGACGTGCTCCCGACAGCCCTCGACCTGGCCGCCGGCGGCCGCGCCCCCGCCGCGCGCTTCGACGGTACGAGCCTGGCCCCCCTGCTCACCGGCCGCGGGCCGCTCCGCCGCGACACCCTCTTCTGGATCTACCCGCACTTCAACCAGAACCGCCACCCGCACGCGGCCGTCCGCCACGGCGAGTTCAAGCTGGTACGCCGCCTCCGCGGCGGCGCCGGCGAGCTGTACCACGTCGGCCGCGACCCCGGGGAGACGGACGACCTCGGGGGCCGCCACCCCGCGAAGCTGCGCCAGTTGACCGCGCTGCTCGACGACCACCTCGCGGACGTCGGCCTGTTCCCGCCGCCGCCGGACCCCGGGGCGTACCCGGTGGCCGAACTGGACGAGCGGTTCGACGCCGGCCTCGACCGCTTCACCGTGCTGACCGTGCCGCGCGGGTCGCACCAGGGCACCGCCACCGCGGGCGACGGCAGGCTGACCGTGACCACGCAGGCGCCGACGCACCTGCTGTTCCGCTCCGGCACCGCGCCGCGCACGGACACCTTCGCGCTGGTGCTGGACACCGGCACGTTCGCGGGGACGGGCGGCCAGGACACCGTCTTCGTCGGCCTCGCCAAGGACGCGGACAACTATCTGCTCTTCCGCCACCACAACGGGCTGCGGCGGGCCGGCTGGGACCTGCGCATCGACGGGAAGCTGATCACGGCCGGCCAGGAGCCGCTGGACAACCTCGACGGCACCGTGGACCTCTCCCGCCCCGGCTCGCGCTACGCCCTGGTGGCGCGCGGCAGGGTCACCACGGCGTACGTCGACCAGGGCGCGGGCTGGGAGTTCCTGTTCACGGCGGACGCGGGCGGGGTGCTGGACCTCACGGACCCGGAGGTGCGGGCCGCGTACCGGTACACGGCCGGCGTGCGCCTCGACCGGGGCACGATCACGCTGAACGGGCTGCGGGCGGCCGGCCGGCCGTAGTCAGGGGCTAGGCTCCCACCGACCGGCAGGAGGATGCGGTGGCCGAGATGACCCTGACCGAGGTAATGGCGGAGCTGGCAGAGCTGGAGGATCCGAAGGCGCGCGCGGTGAACGAGAGGCACGGCGACGACCACGGGGTGAATCTCGGCAAGCTGCGCGCGCTCGCCAAGCGGCTCAGGACGCAGCAGCCGCTGGCCCGCGAGCTGTGGCGGACCGGTGACACCGCGGCGCGGCTGCTGGCGCTGCTGGTCTGCCGCCCGAAGGCGTTCGAGCGGGACGAGCTGGACGCGATGCTGCGCGAGGCGCGTACGCCCAAGGTGCACGACTGGCTCGTGAACTACGCGGTGAAGAAGAACCCGCACGCCGAGGAGCTGCGGCTGGCCTGGCTCGCCGACCCCGATCCGGTGGTGGCGAGCGCCGGCTGGGCGCTGACCGCCGAGCGCGTGGTGAAGAGCCCCGCGGGCCTCGATCCGGCGGGGCTGCTCGACGTGATCGAGGCGGAGCTGAAGGACGCCCCCGACCGGCTGCAGTGGGCGATGAACACCTGCCTGGCGCAGATCGGCATCGAGCACCCCGCCCACCGCGCCCGCGCCGTGGCCGTCGGCGAGCGCCTGGAGGTGCTGAAGGACTACCCGGTGTCCCCCGGCTGCACCTCTCCGTTCGCGCCGGTCTGGATCGCCGAAATGGTCCGCCGCCGGGACGGCTCGCAGGCCCTCTGACCGGGCCGGAAGCCCTCACCACGCAGAGTCACCCAAACAGGCGTATCGTACGAAAAGGGATGCATCCGACTCTGTCTCTGGAGAGGAGGCGGCAACCATGTCGTATCAGCAGCACACCACTGACACCGAGATGACCTCGCACCCCGATGTAGTGGAGATGCGGGACCGGCTCGATCGCACGGCGGCCAGAGGTGGTGTGATTGCCCTCGAAGGACTGATCCTTCTGGCCGGCCTATTCGCTGCGATTTCGCCTTGGGTCGTGCACTTCACGGGGAACACCAACCTCACCATCAACAACCTGATCGTCGGCATCGCAATCGCCCTGATCGGGCTCGGCCTGGCACTCGCCCCGGAGCGGACGTCCGGCCTGGCATGGTTGACGATTCCCCTCGGCGCCTGGCTGGTCATCTCCCCCTGGGTGGTCACCGTGACCCACGGCGCACCGAACTCGGTCATCTGGGCCAACTGCTTCGTCGGCGGTGTCACCGCCCTGCTTGGGCTGCTCGCCATGGGTCTGACCGTGGCGTTCAAGCACCAGGCGCGAGCGCACATGTAACGGTCCTCGACTCCGGCCGCGGAGCGGGCAGCGCTTTTCCCGCCCCTCCGCGGCTGGGTCGTGCCCGGACGCCGGGTGGGGACAGCCCCCGGAGCGGAACGCCGACCAGCCCCATCGCCCCGCGCCTCCGCCTGCCGCAGGCTCGTCGCGTACGAGACGGCGAGACAGAGCGCGGGTGGGCCGGGTGAAGCACGTACGGAGTGCACTGGTGGCGGCGGTGACGGTGCTGGCGGTGGCGGCCGGGTCGGCCGCCGCCCCACCGCCGGGCGGCGAAGAGCCCCCCGGGGCGGCGGAGCTGCGGGAGCAACTGGACGACTTGGTGGCCGAGGGTGCGGTGGGCGCGCTCGTGGAGGTGCGCGACGGACGCCGGGTGTGGCGGGACACCAGCGGCGTCGCCGAGCGGGACACGCAGCGGGCGGTCCCGGCGCGCGGGCGGTTCCGGGTCGGCAGCATCACGAAGACCTTCGTCGCCACCGTCGTGCTGCAACTCGCCGGCGAGGGGCGCCTGCGGCTGGACGACCCGGTCGAGGCGTGGCTGCCGGGCGCCGTCCCGGACGGCCGCCGCGTCACCGTGCGGCACCTGCTGGGCCACACCGGAGGACTGTACGACTACAAGCGCACGCTGACCGTGCCGCCCGACCCGGCGTTCCTGGACTACCGGTCGCGGACGTGGACCCCCGACGAGCTGATCGGGCGGGCCGTCGCCCACCCCCCGACCTCGGCACCGCCGGGCACGGCCTACGCGTACTCCAACACCGGCTACCTGCTGCTCGGCCGCATCATCGAGGAGGCCACGGGACGCCCGTACGCCCGGGAGATCGGGCGGCGGATCATCCGGCCGCTGCGGCTGCACGCCACCTCGCTGCCCGGGACGTACCCGCGGATCCGCGGGCCGCACATGCGCGGCTACGTCCCGGTCGAGCGCGCCGGCGGGACACCGCTCGTCGACTTCACGGAGATGAACCCGTCGCTGTTCGGCGCGAGCGGCGAGATGATCTCCACGGCCGGCGATCTCGACCGCTTCTTCGCCGCGCTGCTCGGCGGGCGGCTGCTGCCTGACCACCTGCTGGCGGAGATGCGCACGCCTTCGTTCGGGGGCCGGACGTACGGGCTGGGGCTGGCCTGGAAGGAGACCGCATGCGGAGTCACGGTGTACGGCAACGACGGCGACGCCCTGACGTACCAGAGCTGGTCGTTCACCACGCCGGACCTGCGTCGCCACGTCACCGTCGCGCTCACGCCCGACCACCGCGCCGGCCTCGACGACTCCGTGGACGCGCTCCTGGACACGGCCTTCTGCGGCTGACCGGCCGCGCGCTCAGGCGTGCGGCGACAGCAGGGCGCGCAGCCCGCTGCGGAGTTCGCCCTCGACGTCCTTGAAGACCGCCCGCTGCACGATGGACCCCTGGACGAGCGCCATCAGTGCGCGGACGACGTGGTCGGTCGGGATGTCCGCGCGCAGGTGGCCCGCGTCCTGGTAGGTGCGGACCACCCCGGCCCACATGACGCGCATCCGGTCGTACGCCGCGGTCAGGGTGGCGGCCAGCCGCTCGTCCCGCAGGGTCTCGCTCCAGACCTGCACGATCAGCTCGGCGAACGCGCCCGGCCGGTCCGCCCCCGAGTTGCGGTCCTGTTCTTCCAGTACGTGGCTCAGCACCTCGTCGATGACCTTGTCGAGGGGGCGCAGCGGGGCCTCGCCCGCGGCGGACTCGAAGGCCAGCCGCATCCGGTGGAACGCCTCCTCGGCGACGGCCGTGATCAGGTCGTTCTTGCCGCGGAAGTAGCGGTAGACCGCGCCGGAGGAGAGCCCCGTCTCCTGGAAGACGTCCTGCATGGACGTGGCGTGGAAGCCGTTGCGCGTGAAGCAGCGCCGCGCGCCGTCCAGGATCTGCCGGCGGCGGGCGTCGAGGTGGTCCTGGGATACGCGAGCCATGGCCGACACCGTAAAACGAACGTTCCTTCTTGACAAGTCGGGACGGCTCGGCGCAGGGTGAGTCTCGTAAAACGAACGATCCTTCTCTTTACGATCGAGGCTCCCCGATGCCCTCCACCCGCAGCGTGCTCGCGGTCGTCGTCCTGGTCCCGGCCCTCGTCGCCCTCGCCCTGTGGGCGTTCGTCTGGCCCAGCGCCCGGCTCGCGCCCCGCGACCTGCCCCTCGGCGTCGCAGGACCGGCGCAGGCGACCGCGCCGCTCAAGGCCCAACTGACCGGGCGCGAGGGCGCCTTCGAGGTGCACGAGTACGCCGACGCGGCCGCGGCCAGGACCGCGATCGAGGAGCGGGAGGTCTACGGCGCCGTCGTCGCCTCCCCCGGCGGACCCGAGCTGCTGGTGGCCACCGCCGCCGGGCCCAGCGTGGCGCAGATGCTCACCGAGACCGTCGGTCAGCGGGCCGGGCGGCTCGTGCCCACGGACGACGTGGTCCCGCTGCCCCCGGCGGATCCCCGCGGCTCCGCCCTCAGCTCCAGCGTCCTGCCGCTCGCGCTGGCCGGCCTCCTGATCGGCGGGCTGGTCACCGTGCTGGGGCTGCGGGGCGGCCGCGGGGTGCTCGCCGCGGCCGGTGCGGCCGCGGCGACCGGGCTCGTGGCCGCCGCGCTCGCGGACAGTTGGCTCGGCGCCCTGGCCGGCGACTGGTGGGCGGAGGCCGGCGCGCTCGGCCTGACGGTCCTCGCGGGCGCCGCGGCGGTCGCGGGGCTCGCCTCGGTGCTCGGGCGCGCCGGGATGGGCCTCGGCAGCCTGCTGGTGATGCTCCTCGGCAACCCGTTCTCGGGCGTCACCTCGGCCCCCGAGCTGCTCCCCGAGCCGGTGGGGGCGCTCGGCCAGTGGCTGCCGCCGGGCGCGGGCGGCTCCCTGATCCGCTCCGTCGCCTACTTCGACGGCAACGCCGCCGCAGGGCCGCTCGCGGTCCTCGCCGGCTGGTCCCTCGCGGGGCTGACGCTGCTGGCCCTCGGCCCGGTGCTCGCCCGCCGCCGCGCCCCGGAGGCGTCCCGGCCGGCCGCGGAGAGCGTCGCGGCGTAGCGCCGCCCCGCACGCGGCCCGTAGGGCCCCGGCCAACAGGCCGGCCGTACGGGCTCGTTGACGTGTACGCGATGTGATCATACGCTCCACGCGTCGGTCCCGGTCGCGCCCGCGACGTGTGCTTTTCCCGGGTGCGCCCAGCCGCCGTCCCCCCACAACTCCGTACCGTCATACCGGAGGAGCATGTGAAGAGACGCCACGCGGCCGCCTGGGCCGCCTCCGCACTCGCCGCCACCCTCGCGGCGACCGGCGCACTCGCCGGGCCCGCGACCGCGGCGCCCGAGGCGACCGCGGCCGGCCCCCAGGCCCGTATCGCCACTGCCACTGGCCCTGTCACGCACGACGAGAACGACCGCGTGCCCGAGGGCGCGGAATGGACCCAGCACTACTTCCCCTCCGCCGACGACTCCGGCACCGAGCTGCACGCCGACGTGCTGCTGCCCGAGGGGCTGGAGAAGGGCGAGGAGGTGCCCGTCATCCTGTCCGTCGGGCCGTACTTCGCGCACGCCGGCGCGACCGGCGACGAGGGCTGGTCGCACACCGGACCCTCCTCGCGGTTCCAGGACTTCATCGAGGGCGCCGACGTCTTCGCGGAGGGCTACGCCTTCGTGATGGTCGACCTGCGCGGCTTCGGCGGCTCCACGGGCTGCCTCGACTGGGCGGGGCCCGGCGAACAGGCCGACGTGAAGGCCGCGATCGACTGGGCCGCCGGCCGGCCGTGGTCGACGGGCGCGGTCGGCATGTACGGCAAGTCGTACGACGGCGTGACCGGGCTGATCGGCAACAACCTGGACCAGTGGGCCCTGAAGGCCGTCGTGTCGCAGGAGCCGGTCTGGGACATGTACCAGTACATCTACTCCAACGGCGTGCCCCGCCCCAACGTCACCGGCACCGCCAACGCGTACAACGGCATCGCGACCATCCCCCCGATGGCCGACGACGACCCCCGCTACGCGGCCAACGCCCGCTGGGAGGAGACCCATCCGGAGTGCCTGACGGAGAACTCCGCCAGCTACCGGATCTCCGACCAGGACAGCAAGCACTGGAAGTCCCGTGACCTCGCACGGCAGGCCAAGGGCAGCGACACCCCCCTCTTCGTCACGCAGGGCTTCATCGAGAACAACACGAAGCCCGAGGAGATGGAGGAGTACCTGGACAACCACCGCGGCCCCGAGCGCGGTTGGCTCGGCCAGTGGGACCACGTCCGCGGCGGCGACCGCGTGCCCGACGGCCGGCTGGCGATGGGGCGCGAGGGCTGGTACGACGAGACCCTCTCCTTCTTCGACCAGTATCTGAAGGGCGAGAAGCCGGCCGTCCGCTACCCGAAGTACGCCATGGAGGACAACAGCGGCGACTGGCGCGCGCAGAGCACCTGGCCGGTCGTCGAGCGGCGCGCGAGCATCCCCCTGGGCGGCGGCTCGTACGTCGACGACGGCGGCGCCTCCGCCCGCGCCGACCTCACCGCCTCCGGCCGCGCCGCGCCCGCCAAGCCGGCGCAGCCGTCCGGCAAGTGGGACATGGAGAACGCGCCCGCCCTGGATCCGGCGGCGCCGGACGGGCTGGCCGCCGAGGCCGCGAAGCAGCAGCGGGCGGGCGAGGTCACGTCGAGCTTCTTCGCGTGGTCGAAGCCGCTCCAGCGGGACGTGCGCGTCACCGGCACCCCGCAGATCGCGCTGAACGCGAAGGGCGCGGGGAACGTCATGCTCAAGCTGTACGACGTCGCCCCCGACGGCACCGCCGTGATGTTCGACGAGCAGGTCTCGCTGCTGGAGCGCGGCCGGTTCGCCGTCGACCTGAAGTCGACCGACTGGCGGCTGGCGGCCGGGCACGTGCTGGCCGTGGAGATCGGCACGATCCAGACCGGGTCGTGGCGGGACACCCCGTCCGGCGAGACGATCGAGGTCCGTGACGCCACGCTGCATCTGGCGCTGGACGGCACCGCCGACGACGTGGCGACGGGCGGCGAGCGCTCGCCGTTCCTCGACACGTACCTGAGGCAGTACACGGTGGACCTCCCCGCGGGGCCGCCGTCGTTCACCGTCCCCGGCGTCAGGTAGCGCCGGCGGCACGCCGACCGGTCCTTCGCGGCACGTGCGCCGCCCGGGAGCCCGCGACGGGCTTCCGGGCGGCGCACGCGTTCGAGGCAGGTCCGAGGCGTACGCGAGCGCGGGGCCGGGGCCCGGCCGGGGGCCCGTTTCTGACGGACTATCGTGTACGCCATGTCCGTGCCCGAGCTCATCCGCATCGTCTCGCGCGACTCCCCCATGGCCCTCGCCCAGGTCGAGCGCGTCCGCACCGAGCTGGCCGCCAGGCACCCCGGCATCCGCACCGCGGTGGTGCCCGTGAAGACCACCGGCGACAAGTGGCTGGGCGACCTCTCCCAGGTGGACGGCAAGGGCGCGTTCACCAAGGAGGTCGACGCCGCGCTGGTCGCCGGGGAGGCGGACCTGGCGGTGCACTGCGTCAAGGACGTGCCCGCGGACCGGCCGCTGCCGGCCGGGACGACGTTCGCCGCGTTCCTGCGCCGCGACGACATCCGCGACGCGCTGGTCCACCCCGGCGGGCTGGGGCTCGACGACCTGCCCGCGGGCACCCGGATCGGCACGTCCTCGGTGCGCCGGATCGCCCAGCTCTCCGCCGCGTACCCGCACCTGGAGTGCGTGCCGTTCCGCGGCAACGCCAACCGCAGGCTGGCGAAGCTGTACGCCGGGGAGGTCGACGCGCTGCTGCTGGCCGTGGCCGGTCTGGAGCGCATCGACCGCGCCGACGTCATCACCGAGGTGCTGCCGGTGGCGACGATGTGCCCGCCGCTGGGCGCCGGGATCCTGGCGCTGCAGTGCCGCGAGGACGACACGGCGACCATCGACGTCGTCAGCGACCTGAACCACCCGGAGACGTACCGCGAGGCGATGGCCGAGCGGATGTTCCTGCACGTGCTCCAGGGCCACTGCAACAGCCCCATCGCCGGCTTCGCCACCGCGGCGCCCGACGAACTGTGGCTGCGCGGCCGGGTGTTCAGCCCCGACGGGAAGACCGTGCTCGACGCCCGCGAGTCCGCCGGCCGGCTCACCCCGCCCGACCTCGGCACGTCCGTCGCGCTCGCGCTGCTGCGGCAGGGCGCGCGGGAGCTGATCGACGGCATCGCCCACTGACCCGGGCCGTGCGCCGGGCCGTTACAGGCCCACGTCCGGCGCCCGGAACTCCGGCGGCCTGCGGACCGCCGTCGCGCGCTCGTACGCGTACGCCAGCCGCAGCAGCGTCGGTTCGCTCCACGCCGTCCCCATGAAGGTCAGCCCGACCGGCAGCCCGAAGGCGAACCCCGCCGGCACGCTCACCGCCGGATACCCGGCGAGCGCCGCCGGGGTCGAGGAGCCGCCGCCGTAGGTGTCGCCGCGGATCAGGTCGATCTTGGCAGGCGGGCCGCTGGTGGGCATCACGAGCGCGTCGAGGCGGTGCCGGCGCAGCACGGCGTCGATCCCCTCGGCGCGGGCCAGCCGGTGGTTGACGCCCAGCGCCTCGCGGTACTCCGCCTCGCCGTACTCCAGCCGGTGCACCGTCTCCAGGCCGTCCTGCCGGACGTAGCGCAGCTCGCGGTCGGCGTGCTCGCGGTTGAACTCGATCAGCTCGGCGAGGCTGCGCGGCACGTCGCCCGCGGCGCCGGCCAGATAGGCGTTGATACCGCTCTTGAACTCGTGGACCTGGACGACGACCTGGCCCGGCAGGTCCTCCAGTTGCCCGGCGGTGGGGATGTCGGCCGGGTCGACCACGGTGGCACCGGCCGCGCTCAGCGCGGCGATCGCCTTCTCCGCGATCTCGTCGGCGTGGTGGCTGTAGCCGAAGTAGACGTCGCGCGCCACCCCGATCCGGGCACCGCGCAGCCCGCCGGGGTCGAGGAAGCGGGTGTAGTCGCGGTGGTAGCGGCCGCGGCTCGCCCCGGTCGCGGGGTCGCGCGGGTCGACGCCGACGAGGGTGCCGAGCAGGATCGCGGCATCCCGTACGGTACGGGCCATCGGGCCGACGCTGTCCTGGCTCGGCACCCCGGGGATCATCCCGCCGCGGCCGACGAGCCCGACGGTCGGCTTGACGCCGACGAGGCAGTTGGCGGACGACGGGTCGAGGATCGAGCCGTTCGTCTCGGTGCCGATGCCGGCGGCGCAGAGGCTGGCGGCGACGGCGGCGCCCGTGCCGGAGCTGGACTCGTTGGGCGAGCGGTCCAGCTTGTACGGGTTGGCGGTCTGCCCGCCGCGCGCGCTCCAGCCGGCGTGGTGGGTCAGGGACATGCCGCCGGCCCACTCGCTGAGGTTGGTCTTGCCCAGGATGACGGCGCCGGCGGCGCGCAGCCGGGCCGCGACGGCGGAGTCCGCCCGTACCCGCATCCCTTCCAGGGCGTAGGAACCGGCGGTGGTGTGCATCCGGTCGGCGGTCTCGAACATGTCCTTGAGCAGCACGGGCATGCCGTGCAGCGGCCCGCGGGGCCGCCGTTCGCCGTCGAGCTTCCGCGCCTCGTCCAGCGCGTCGGGGTTGACCTCGATGACGGAGCGGAGGAGGGGGTCGACGGCCTCGATCCGGTCCAGGTAGTGGCGGGTGAGCCGGACGGCGTCGAGCCGCCCGTCGGCCATACGGCGGCGCAGTTCGGCGATGTCCAGCTCGTCGAAGTCGTCCGGGGCGTCCGGGACCTGGGCGCCGCCGGCCCCGGCGCGGGCGGGGGTGGCGCCCAGCACGGGCGCGGCGGCAGCGGCGGAGCCGAGGGCGAGCACGGAGCGGCGCGAGGGGCGGGGCGCGGGAGTTCTCATACGCCGGAACGCTAGGGCGGCGCCGCCGCCGGTTCCCTCCGGCTGCCACCCCATTGGCTGCGGGCGCCATCCCCCGGCCCGCGCCTGGGGCTAGCCGGAGTCCCCGACTGCCGTACGGGGATGCCGAGTTGAGGTCTGCACCCGCGGCCGGGCACGAGGCGCCGCCGTCCGCTCCGGCGCACGACGGCGGCCCCGCCCGGCGCGCTACCGCCGGTACGCCTCGATCTGCAGCGCCTCCTCGCCGACCTCGGGCTCGGCGAGCACGTACAGCACACCGCCGTCGTCGCTGCTGGCCACGGCCTGCGCGGAGCCCGCGTTCTCGGGCAGCATGCCGGCGGTCGACGGCTCGCCGCCCTTCCGCGCGTCCCACAGCGCCAGGTACTCGCCCATGGCGTTCTCGCCCTCGATCATGCCGTCGCGGAGCGCGACCAGTTCGCCGCCGGAACCGCTGCCGGGGGCCAGCGGGTGCGGAGCGAAGTCGAACTCCTTCTTCCACAGCTCCTTGCCGGTGGTCAGATCGATGCCCACGTAGTCGTTGGTGGCGTCGTCGTAGCTGGTGACCAGCACCGAGTCCCGGATGGTGAAGTCCCCCGGGTCCAGGTGGAGATACCCGTCGGGACGCTTCAGCGGCAGGTCGGTCAGCACCTTGCCGTCCTCGCCGAACGACACCAGCCGCTCCTGCGTGGCGACCGTCAGCGGCTCGTC
The DNA here is from genome assembly GCF_042874195.1 of Streptomyces sp. NPDC004134. NCBI lineage: Bacteria > Bacillati > Actinomycetota > Actinomycetes > Kitasatosporales > Streptomycetaceae > Streptomyces > Streptomyces sp. NPDC004134. The sequence continues at coordinate 71,622 of NZ_JBIAMS010000028.1, forward strand.
GGTGAGGATCTCGACCCGGGCGGGCTGGTCCTCGTCGGTGAAGTCCGCCCCCGTCCACAGCTCCTCGCCGCTCACGGCGTCGTACGCGGCGATGTGGTTCTCGGCACCGGTCAGGTCGGGGCAGTCCACGACGGCGACCAGGTACGTGGCGCTGTGCCGCCAGTCGACGTAGAAGTCGTCGCACTGCTCGCCCACCGTCACCTCGGGGGTGGGCAGTTCCTCGCCGTCGAGCGAGAAGCGGTGCAGGCCGTCCTCGATCAGCTCGACCGTGACCGCCTCCTCACCGACGCTGACGGGCATGACGTCTGCGCTCGGGTACGCGCTGTCGCCGGAGGTCAGGTCCTTGCTCCAGAGCAGCTTGCCGCTCTTGGTGTCGACCACCGCCAGCACCGCGCAGGAGTCGTCGCCGGGCTTCGCGTCGGCCGGGCCGAACAGCACGGCGCCGACGCCTTCGGCGTTCACGGCCGGCGAGGCGGCGCACGGCTGTCCCGCGCCCTCCGGCGGCGCCAGTTCCCAGGCGGCCTTGCCGGACTTGGCGTCGTGGCCGGTGACTCCTTCGGTGCTGATACCGACGACCGTGTCACCGGTGACCCACAGCGGCGGCAGCCACACGTCCTTCGGTTCGTGCGCCACGGCCTGCGTCCGCCACTCCTCCGCCAGCGGGGCCCCGCCGTCAGCGGCGTCGCCGCCGTCGCCGCCGTCGTCCCCGCAGCCCGCGGCGAGCAGCACCGCGGCCACCGTGGCCAGTAACGCCCACTTCTTTGTGTTCGCACCCATACAGTCGCTTGTGTCCTTGTCCTTTGTCGTGATCAACTCAGCTTCTTCGGACGCGACTGCGGACAGGATGGTTCCGCTACGGGTGGGGCGGAAGTCGGCCACGATACAGGGCTGTTTTCCCCACAAGCGGGCCCCGCGGGCCGGGCGGGCGGTGCCGTCGCACCCGTTCAGGGCCCGGCGGACGGCCGCGGAAACGGGCCGAACCGGGCACGATCCGCCGGGTCCCACGCGCGGGTCACCCACCGGTAGGGCGGTAGCTTGCGCATTGACCAGTCGGGTTTTTCTGCGCGACCGTTTCCGTATCAGTGAGGTGAGTTCGCGTGCTTTCCATTGGGATCGTGACGCCTGACCGCCGGCACCTGTCGCACGTGCTCGGGCTCGCACTCGACAGATTCCACATCGACATCGTGCTGAGCAGCACCGTGGTGGCGGACGCCGTCTCCCGCCCAGAGGCCGGGCGGGTGGACGTCTGGCTGGCGCGGCCGGCCGCGGCCACGGGGGAGTCCGTACGGGAGTTCCGGCGGCTGGCGCCGCCGCGGGGGACCGCCGAGTACGGGCCAGACGACGGCGGCGCCGGGGCAGGTGCCGGCGCCGGGGCGGGTACCGGAGCAGGCGGGGGCGTGGGCCGGCCGCGGCCGCTGGCCGTCGTGTGCGGGGGTGAGGAGAGCCAGGTGGCACAGGCGCTGGCGCTGGGTGCGTCGGCCGTGATGCTGCCGGACGACTCGGTGTTCGACACCGCGGCCGGTCTGTACGCGGCCGCCTCCCGGGACCTGTTCGTCTCGCCGCGGCTGCTGCGCCGGGTGTCGCGGCGGCTGAGCGACGTGCTCAGCGGGCCGCTGACCGTCGCCGTGGACGTGCTGACCGAGCGGGAGCAGCGGGTGCTGAGCCTGATGTCCGCGGGCATGTCCAACGGGGCCATCGCCCGCTCGCTGTGCATCAGCCCCGCCACGGTGTCCACGCACGTGGGGCACATCCTGCGCAAGCTGGGCGCCGGGAACCGTACGCAGGCGGTGATCGCCGCGCTGCAGCAGTCGCTGATCGCGCACCCGGCGCACCGCGCCTGAGGGGGGCGCGGTACGCCGGGTGCGGAGGCGGCCGCATACGCGGGTCACGCGTGCGGGTCGCGTACGGCCGTCAGGTGCGGACCTTCTCCGGCAGTTCGTGGAAGTCGGAGGCGAAGAGCGTGCGCGGCTCCTCCTCCTCGTCGAAGCCGCCGGAGGACACGACGAGGAACTGCACCTGCCGGGAGCCCGGCGGGTGCGGGCAGTGGTGCGTGACGAAGGTGAGCAGTGCCAGATAGGGGATGGTCAACTGCAGTACCTCGATGCGCTTCTCGTCCAGGGCGAGCTGCGTCAGCTCCGAGACGGTGTCGGGCAGCAGCTTCTCCACCCGCCGCCCGGGGTGCCAGAGCATGTGCCGGATCGTGCGCCGCTCCAGCATCGGGTACTCGGTCCACTCCGTGGTGCCGCCGTCCGCCAGCCGCTCGCGCTTGAGGACGTGGATGTCGGAGCGGCCGGGGTTGGGGGCGAAGAACGTGGTGACGGGGATCGCCGTGTTGATGGGGTCGATGCGGGTGAGGAACCTCGGGGTCTTGCGGAACTGCTTGGCCGCGGTGAGCCCCAGCCAGGAGGCGAGGACGCCGTAGAGCCCGTAGCGGGCGGCGGCCCGCGGGAGTGCGGTGGAGGTGGTCATGTGCGGTCTCCTCAGGCGCTGTCGGGGGCGGGCCGGGCCTTCGCGGTCTTCCCGGCCTTCGGGGGTACGACCGGGGCGGCGCCCCCGGCCGCGCGGGTCCGCGCCCACTCCACGGCCCGTACGACATGGGCGGCGTGCGCCTCGTCCAGCACCAGCGACTCGTGTCCCGCCTCCTCCACGACGTCGTGCCGCGACACCGTCGACAGCAGCGCCAGCTCCCGCTGGAACTCGGCGTGCAGCGGGTCGCTGCGCACCGTCTCGCCCGCGGTGACCACCGCGACCGGGGTGTCGGTCGCGGGCAGCGGGCGGCGCGCGTCGGGGCACCAGGTGCGCTGCGACTCGGCCAGTTCCTCGCGCGCCGTGCGCCACAGCCGCGGCCGGCGCACGATCCGCTCGGTGGCCTCGCCCAGCGGCGCCGGCAGCCCGCTCATCTGCTGCGGGCGGCTGGAGTAGCGCAGCAGACCGAGCGCGGCCTGCAACCCGGTCGTCGTCATGCGCTGCCGGATCCAGGGCAGGGCCTCGCGCTGCCGCGGGGAGCGCACGAACTGCTCGGGGTGGGTGGCGTCCACGAACACCAGCCCGCCGGTGAGTTCGGGGTGGCGGCGGGCGAAGGTGCGGACCAGCAGGCCGCCGATGGAGTGGCCGACGAGGACGTACGGGGGCTTGAGCCCGAGGGTGCGCAGGGTCTCCGCGAGGACGTCGGCGGCCTCGTCCGGGCCCTGCGGCCGGTCGGCGGCGTCGCTCCAGCCGATGCCGGGCCGGTCGTACGCGGCGCTGGGCGTCCGCGGGTCCAGGCCGCGCTGCACCCAGCCCCACTGGGTGGCGGGGGCGGCGAGGCCGTTCTCGAAGACGACGGAGGGGCCGTCCGCGGCGGAGTTGCGGGGCAGGACGTGGACGGTGCGGCCGGCGACGGTGAGGAGTTCGCCGGGTGCGTCGCGGCGCAGCCGGGCGTCGCGGGCGCGGCCGGCCTGCCGGACGGCGGCGCCGGCCAGCAGCGCGAGACCGGCGCCCGCGGTGACGGCGGCGGCGCCGCGGGGTCCCGCGGCGGCGCGGAGCAGGCGGCCCGCGGTGGCGGCACTCGCCGTCAGAGAGGCGGCCGGGGAGCCGGCCGGGGAGCCGGCCGGGGCGGCGGTGCGGGCGCGCGGGCCGAGGGAGCGGGAGACGTGCGCGAGCGCCGGGTAGGTGGAGCAGTAGGACCAGACGAAGCGGTTGAGTCCCATGAAGCGGGCGTTGCCGAGGTGGAACACCGTGCCGGAGGCCAGGATGCCGCGGGCCACGGGCTTCGGCGCGACCAGCACCAGCGGGAACGCCATCTCGCCGAGGATCGTCGCCCACGCCACCGACTTCGCCAGCCACGGCCGGTCGCGTACGGCGCGGTGGAACAGCGGGTCGCCGAAGGTGCTCGTACGGAAGATCTCCGGGATCGCCGTACCGTCGCGCCACACCGGGGAGATGAGCTTGGCCGCGCCCGAGGTGAAGTACGCCATGCAGACCTGCGCGGCGAGGAAGCGCACCAGCATCTCGCGGGCCCGCGGGTCGTGCCCGAACGCCTTCTCGGCGGCGGACACCGCGTAGTTGACGAACGTCAGGTGGTCGGAGCCGTCGAGGCCGAAGCCGCCCATGCGGGTGTGCAGGCCGTGCGCGGTGCCGCACATGGTCGCGGCCAGCACGCCGCGCTGCGCGCGGGTGGCGCCGGGCAGCACCAGGCCGAGGCCGGTCAGGGCGCGGGTCTGCACCAGGCCGACGATGCCGGGGTAGCCGAAGACCTTCTCCAGCCGCTCCTCCCCGGCACGGCGCCACCACAGGGGGGCGCGCAGCCGCATCACGGGCCAGGCGAACAGGCCGTCGTCGGCGAGGGTTTCGGCGGTGGCGAGCTGCTCGACGGCGCCGATGGTGGCGCCGACGGAGGTCATCAGCTCCAGCTTGCGGAACACGGAGTCGATGTCGTCCCGGCCGCCGTAGAGCCGGTCGGCGAACCGGCCCGCCGGCAGGCGGGCGGTGCCGGACGGGGGTGGGGCACTGGAGGGTGTCACGGGTGGGTCTCCCTTCTGGCGGAACGGCAGTGCGCTCCCGGGCGGCGGCGGGGTGCCGTCCGCCCGGGAGCGCCGCGGCCGGCCGGACGCCGGGTGGTACCGAGGTGCGGGCGGTGCCGGGACGTCAGGCCGTACGGCGGCTGAGGTGCGGGCCGGCCGTCAGACCATGCCCGGGTGGCCGCCGGTCAACTGGTCGACCGAACGTCCCCTGAGCGCGGCGCCGCCGGGGGCGTCGGGCGAGGTGCCGTCGTGGAAGCCGAAGGCCGTGGCGAAGGCCGTGGCCGGGCCGAGCGCGCACCCGACCGCCCCGGCGACCGTCAGCGCGATCAGCGGGGTGAAGAGCACCGGGACGACGCGGTCGGTCGGGGCGACGAAGTGCTCGTCGTGCTCCGCCGCGTTCTTCTGCGCCCAGACGGCGATGCGCGAGTCGGCCGTCGTGGGGGGCTGAAGGGTCGTGGTCATGACCCTCTCCTTTCGTCGGGAGACTCCGAAGCTAGGTGCGCCGGCGGGGCCCGGCATCCGGTCAATGCACCGTCTTGGCGGCCGGTACGGAGGAGTTCTGAGGATTGACGCCACGGGCCGGTTCGGGTACGGGCGGGGGCAGCGCGCCCGGGACCGGGTTTGTCAATCCCCCGTAGCCCGCTGGTGTGCCGCGGCCCCTCCGGCGAACTGCGGATGCGCGGGCGCGGGCGGCGGTCCTACGTTCCGGGGCATGGAGACGCCGAGGGGAAGGGCCGGGGCATGAGCGAGCCGACGCACGACGGGGGCGGGGAGCGGACACGGGGGCGGGACCGGCAGGAGGGGACGCGGCCTGCGGGGGCCGGCCGCGGCGCGGAACCGCCGGGCGGGCAGGGGGCCTTGCGCGCGGCCGGGCGGGAGCGCCCCGGGCAGGGCGCCGATGCCGCGGGCGGGCAGGAGGCCGGGCGCGGGCCCGGCGGGCGGGGGGCCGAGGAGGCCGCCGCCGTACGGGCCGCGACCGGCACCCTGGTCTACGGCTTCGCGCTCTCCCGGATCACCGGCGCCTTCGTCCGCCTCGGCATCCCCGACGCGCTCGCCGGCACCGCGCTGCCCGCCGACCGCCTGGCCCACGCCACCGGCACCCACGGTCCTTCCCTGCGCCGCCTGCTGCGCGCCGCGACGGCGCTGGGCCTGCTGACCGTACGCCCCGGCGGGCGCTACGAACTGACCCTGCTCGGCGAGCTGTTCCGCGACGACCCGCGGCTGCGCCGGCTCGCGGAGCTGTACGGCGACCCGGCGGTGTGGCAGGCGTACGGGGCGCTGGAGGACGCCGTACGCGACGGCGGCTCCGCCTTCCAGCACGCCCACGGCACCGGCCTCTTCGCGGCGCTGGAGACGGACGGGCCGCTGGCGGCCCGGTTCAACGAGGCGATGGGCACGGTGACGGCCGCGGTCACGGAACCGGTGCTCGCGGGCTTCGACTTCGGCGGCATCCGCCACCTCGTGGACGTCGGCGGCGGCGACGGCACGCTGCTCGCCGCGCTGCTGCGCGCGCACCCGCACCTGCGCGGCACCCTGCTGGAGCGGCCCGCGGCCCTCGCCGCGGCGCCCGGCGTGCTGCGGGCGGCGGGGGTGGCGGACCGGTGCACGCTGGTGGCGGGCGACTTCTTCGCCGCGGTCCCGGCGGGCGACGGCGGCCCGGCCGACGCCTGCCTGCTGAAGAACATCCTGCACAACTTCGGCGACGACGACTGCGTGCGCGTGCTGCGCGCCTGCCGGACGGCGCTGCGGCCCGGCGGCCGGGTGCTGGTGCCCGCGCTGGTCCTGCCGGAGGCGGCGGGCGGGGACCGTACGCGGGCGGACGCCGAGGTGGCGATGGCGCTGAGCGACGTGGAGATGATGGTGCTGACGGCGGGGCGGGAGCGCACCCTGGCCGAGTACCGCGGGCTGTTCGCCCGCGCGGGGCTCGCGCTGCCGCCGGAGCTGCCCCCGGCTTTGCCCGGCCTCGCGCACCACCACATGCTGGAGGGGACGAGCGGGACACCGCACGAGACGGAGGAGGCGCGGGATGCTGCTGCTGTACGACGGTGACTGCGGGTTCTGCACCGGGTGGGCCGACTTCGGGCGCCGGCGGTTCGCGCCGGGGGTGCGGATCGTGCCGTGGCAGTCGGTGGACCCGGCGGTGTACGGGGTGCCGGAGGAGCGGCTGCTGCGCGAGGTGGTGCTGGTCGAGGAGGTGGGGCACGCGCCCGCCGGGCCCCGTGCGGCCACCGCGCCGCCGGGTGGCGCCATGGCCATCGCCGGCACCCTGCGCAGCGGCAACCGCGCGGGCCGGCTCCTGGGCCGCGCGCTGGCCGCCCGGCCCGTACGCCGCCCCGCATCGGCCGTCTACCGCCTGGTCTCCCGCCACCGCTACCGGCTGCGCTTCCCCTTCCTCCCGGCCCGTCCGGGCGCGAGCTGCGGACTCCCCCAGCGGTAGCCACCAGGCTATTCAACCGAACGGTTGACTACGTGCCCGCGTCCGGGCTAGCGTGTATTCAACCAAACAGTTGAGGACGTGAGATGACCTCGGTCCCCAAGCCCGAGCCCGACGAACGGCTGTCGCTGGTGTTCTCCGCCCTGGCGGACCCGACCCGGCGCGACATCGTCGCCCGCCTCACCGCGGGCGACGCCACGGTCAACGAGCTGGCCGAGCCGTACGACGTCAGCGTGCAGGCCGTCTCCAAACACATCCGCGTCCTGGAGGACGCCGGCCTGGTCAGCCGCAGCAGGGACGCCCAGCGGCGGCCCTGCCACCTGGAGGCGGAGGTCTTCGACCTCATGACGAAGTGGATAGAGCGCTACCGGCGCGCGGCGGAGGACCGTTACCGCCGCCTGGACGCCGTCCTGGAGCGGATGCACGCCCAGGAGCGACCACCGGCGGCGCACCCCCGGACGACGAAGGAAGAAGCATCATGAGCACCACGCCCACCCGCCACCGCAACGAGACCGGGATCGCCGTCGACCCCGCGCTGCCCACCATCGTGATCACCCGGGAGTTCGAGGCCCCGCCCGAGCGGGTGTTCCGCGCGCACACCGACCCCGACCTCGTCGCCCAGTGGCTCGGCCCGCGCGGGCTGACCATGACCATCGACCGGTACGACGCCCGCACCGCCGGCTCGTACCGCTACGTCCACGCCGACGAGGAGGGCAACGAGTACGCCTTCCACGGCGTGTTCCACGAGGTGCGCCCCGCCGAGCGCATCGTCCAGACCTTCACCTACGAGGGCATGCCCGACAGCGTCAGCCTGGAGACCGCCGTCTTCGAGGACCTCGGCGGGCGCACCCGGCTCACCACCACGTCGCTGCTCGACTCCCTCGAATCCCGCGACGGGATGATCGCCAGCGGCGCCGAGACCGGCATCCGCGAGGGGTACGAGCGGCTGGACGCGCTGCTCGACGGCACCCAGGCGGCCGAAGAGCACCGCCGGATCGCCGCCGGCTTCACCGCGCGCGTCCGCGGCGTCGGGGCGGGCAGGTGGGACGACCCGGCGCCGTGCGAGGGGTGGGCCGCGCGGGACGTCGTGCGGCACCTCGTCGAGTGGTTCCCGGGCTTCCTCAAGACGGGCGCGGGCATCGAACTGCCGCAGGGTCCTTCCGCGGACGACGACCCGGTGGCGGCCTGGCAGGTCCACAACGACGCCGTGCAGTCGCTGCTGGACGACCCGGCCACCGCGGGCAGGACGCTCTCGCACCCCCAGACCGGCGACCTGCCGCTGGCCCAGGCGATCGACCGCTTCTACACGAGCGACGTCTTCATGCACACCTGGGATCTGGCGCGGGCGACCGGCCAGGACGAGCACCTGGATCCGGCCAAGTGCGCCGCACTGCTGGCGGGGATGCTGCCGATGGACGAGGTGCTGCGCGACAGCGGCCACTACGGGCCGCGCGTCGAGGTCCCGGACAGCGCCGACGTGCAGACCCGCCTGCTGGCGTTCATCGGCCGCACGCCCTGAACCCGGCCGTACGCGACCGGCCCCGTTTCCTGTCCCTGCCACGCCGCCCGTGGCAGGGACAGGACCGTGCGTGCAGCGTATGCGCTGGTGAGCCGCCCGGCGCGGGTCATGCCGGGGATTTGGCCGATGCTTGACGGTCACTTGGCCAGCCCCTGGTAACCGGGGGCCACCAGGCCCCGTCCCGAGGGGCCACCAGGCCCCCTCCCGTAGGGCCGGGAGACCCCCTCCCGTGGGGGCGGGGCCGCCGTGATCAGATGGCGCCATGTCCCCCGAATCCCGTGCGCGGCTCGTCGCCTTCGGCGACGAACTCCTCGCCATCCACCGCGGGCTCCGCGCGGAGCTCGCCCGGCTCCGTAGGGAGACCGACGCCTACCTGGACGGCGGCCCCCGGCCGCGCGACCTCAAAGCCCACTGCCTCGCCTTCTGCACCGCGCTGACCTCCCACCACACCGGCGAGGACCGCGGCGCCTTCCCCGCGCTCGCCGCGCGCGACCCCGAACTGCGGCCGCTGATCGCCAAGATGGAGGAGGACCACGCGATGATGAGCGGCCTCCTGCAGAGCCTGGAGCGGGTCCTCGACCAGGTGCCCGAGGACCCCGGCGAGCGGGACGCGGCGCGGGTGCGGGGCGAACTGGAGGGGCTGAGCGCGATCGTGGAGTCCCACTTCCGCTTCGAGGAGCGGACGATCGTCGCGGCCCTCGACGCCCTGCCGGCCGAGGCCGGCAGCACCGAGGACCTGCTCGGGCTGCCGGGCACGGGGCAGGGCGGCGCGTAGCACCCGGACCCCGGGGTCAGGCGGCGCGGAAGGCGGCGGCGGCGTCCATCGACTCGATGCCGTACGTGATCGAGCCGACCGGCGTGCCCCCCGCGACCTCGTGGATACGGGCCGCCGCGTCGGCGCCGAAGCCGCCGAACAGCTCGATCAGGCCCACCTTCGCCTCCCGCGCCACCTTCTCCGCCGCGGCGAGGTCCGGCACCGCGACCGCGCTGAAGGTGAACCCGCCGGGGCGCTCCACGACCAGCCGGTCCCGCTCCGGGTCCGCACCCGGCAGCAGGATCAGGAACAGCTCGGACTGGTCCTGGCCGGACAGGAACGTCAGGTGGAAGCGGGAGATGGCGGCCAGGGACTCGCTGCCGTAGCCGATCGCCCCGACCGGCACCCGGTCCCCGACCTCGGCGATCACCTTCGCCGCCCCCACCGGGCCGAAGCCGCCGCACAGCTCCACCAGCCCGGCGCCCTCCCCCACCAGACCGGCGATGGCCGGCGCCGCCTCCGTCTCGTCCGGGACGGCGAGCAGCGTGAGCCGCCGGCCGCCGGACTCGAAGACCGTGCGGGTGCCCTTGGGGTCGGCGTTCGGCTGCGGGAAGACCACGATGGACTCGGACATGATGTCGCTCCTCGGTTTCCCGGGGCGCGGTGTGCGTTCCCCGGTACGACGACGACGCTACGGAGCCGCGCTGACGGTCCACTGACCGTCGGCTTACGATCGCCGGATGCGCTTCGGTGTGCTGGGACCGCTCGCCGTCTGGACCGACACGGGGCAGGACGTCGCCGTGCCGGGCGCCAAGGTGCGCGCGCTGCTGGCGGACCTGCTGGTGCACCACGGGCGGGCGGTGCCGGCGGGGACGCTGATCGAGGACCTGTGGGAGGGCACGCCGCCCGCGGGGGCCACGGGGGCCCTTCAGTCGAAGGTGGCCCAGTTGCGCAGGGCGCTGGAAGCGGCCGAGCCGGGCGGCCGGGCCCTGGTGGAGCGGGCCCCGCACGGCTACCGGCTGCGGGCGGAGCCGGACCGGGTGGACGCGGCGCGGTTCGCGGAGCTGGCGGCTGCGGGGCGGTACGGGGAGGCGCTGGCGCTGTGGCGGGGGCCGGCGTTCGCGGGCTTCGCGGAGGCGCCGTTCGCGCGGGCGGCCGCGGAGCGGCTGGAGGAGCGGCGGGTCACGGCGTTCGAGGGGCTGGCGGAGGAGCGCGTCGGGCGGGGCGAACACGGCGCGCTGGCGGACGAGTTGCCGGCGATGCTCGCCGCGCATCCGCTGCGCGAACGGCTGCACGCGGTACGGATCCGCGGGCTCTACCTCGACGGCCGGCAGGCGGAGGCGCTGGCGGCGTACCGGGAGATCAGGGACCGGCTGGCGGAGGAGCTGGGGGTGGACCCGGGGCGGGAGCTGACGGCGCTCCACGAGGCGGTGCTGCGGCAGGACCCCGCGCTGGAGCGGGGGGCGGGGCCGGGTACGGGAGGCGCATCGCCCGCGGGGGGCGTAGCGCGTACGGCACACCCGTCGGCTACGGAGGCCGCGGCAGAACCCGGGGCCGGTACGGAGCCTGCGGCGCCCGCCGGGCCGGAGTCGGCCGCCCTCGCCGCGTCCGCCGGGACCGTGCCGTATGCCGGGCTCACCGCCCTCGTCGGGCGGGACGACGCCGTCGCCGAGATCCGGGCGCTGCTCCGCGCGCACCGGCTCGTCACGCTGACCGGCCCCGCGGGGGTGGGCAAGACGCGGCTGGCGCTGGAGGTCGCGGCGAGCGCCGAAGGCGGGGCGCGGGTGGTGGAACTGGCCGGTGTCGACGCCGCCGGGGCCCGCCGGGACCCCGCCGTCCTCGCCGAGCGGATCGCGGCGGCCCTCGGCGTCCGGGGCGACCTCGGCCGGGCACTCGGCGCCCGGCGCCTCCTGCTCGTCCTCGACACCGTCGAGCACCTGGCCGTACCGGCGGCCCGGCTGGTCGTGGCGTTGCTGGGCGCCGCCCCGGGGCTGCGGGTCCTGGCCACCGGGCGCGAGCCGCTGGCGGTGCCCGGCGAACGGCAGTCGGCGGTCGCGCCGCTGCCCACGGAGGCGGCGGTACGGCTCTTCCGCGAGCGGGTCGCGGATGCCGTCCCCGGGTTCGCCGCGGACGACGCGGAGATCGCGGCCGTCTGCCGGCGCCTCGACGGCCTGCCGCTGGCGATCGAGCTGGCGGCGGCGCGGGTGCGCACGCTCGGGCTGCGCGAGGTCGCGGCGCGGCTGGACGACAGGTTCCGCCTCCTCGGCGCGGGCGCGCGCACGCTGCGGGCGGCCTTCGACTGGAGCTGGGAGCTGCTCGACGCCGGCGAACGGGCGGTGCTGCGGCGGCTGTCGGTGTGCGCGGGCGGGTTCGGCCTGGGGGCGGCGGAGGCGGTCGCCGCGGGTCCCGGGGTGGCGCGCGAGGACGTGGCGGGGACGGTGGCGGCGCTGGCGGACCGCTCGCTGATCACGGTGGACGACGCGGGGGCGGGCCGGTTCCGGCTGCTGGAGAGCGTGGCGGCGTACGCCAGGGAGCGGCTGGCGGAGGCCGCGGAGACGGCGGCGTACGCGACCCGCCACGCCGTGCACTTCACGCGCCTCGCGGAGCAGGCGGACGCCCGGCTCCGCGGCCCCGAGCAGCAGGAGTGGCTGGGCCGCCTGGACGCGGAGACGGCGAACCTGCGGGCGGCGCTGGCGGGTTGCGTGGCACGGGGAGAGGGCGAGGCGGCGCTGCGGCTGTGCGGGGCGCTGGGCTGGTACTGGTTCCTGCGCGGCAGCTACCGGGAGGCCCACCGCGCCTTCGGCGACGCGCTGGCGGCGGGGCCGGAGGCCGCCCCGGGTACTCCGGGGCCGGGCGGCACGGCGGATCCTCGCGGCACGGCCGGATCGCGGGGCGGGGCCGGGCGGGGTGGTCCCCCGGCGCCGGCCGGCGAGGTGGGACCGGACGGTTCCGCCCGGCCGGGGGTGCCCGGCCGTCCGGCCCCGCAGGATCCCGCACACCTTCCCGGCGGCGCGCGGCGGCCGGAGCCGGGTCCCGGTGCCGCGGACCCCGCGGCCGGAGGGACCCCGCGTTCCTGGGCGCTGGTGTGGCGGGCCGCGCTGGAGGCGTGGGAGCGCATGCCCGGGGGTGCGCCCCTCGGTGAGCTGCCCCCGGTCCGTACCGCCCGGCAGCGGTGGCTGCTCGGGTTCGCCCGTGCCGACGGCGGGGATCTGCCCGCCGCCGTACGGGAAGTCGACCGCGCGCTCGGCGACTTCCGCCGGGACGGCGACAGGTGGGCGACCGCCGCCGCGCTCGACGTGCTCGGCTGGGAGTCGCTGCGGCTCGGCGAGCCCGGCCGCGCCCGCCGCGAGGGCGAGGAGGCGCTGGCGCTCTTCCGGGAGGCCGGCGACCGCTGGGGGCAGGCGCACGCACTGCGGCTGCTCGGCGTCCTCGCCGAGGTCGGCGGCGACTACGAGCGCGCCGGGCGGCTGCACCGGAAGGGGCTCGCCGCCGCCGAGGAGCTGGAGTTGTGGCCCGTCGTGGTCGAGGAGTACTCCCAGCTCGGCCGGCTCGCCACGCTCGCCGGGGCGTACGCCCGCGCCGACGCCCACTACGAGCGTGCGCTGCACGTCGCCCGCGAGCGCGGCTTCCACCACGGCGTGGTCCACGCCCGCGTCGGCCTCGGGACCTCCGCCCGCCGGCAGGGCCGGCTCGACGCCGCCGAGGAGCATCTGCACGCCGCGGAGCGGGCCCACCGCGACGACGGCTACCGCTCGGGGCTCGCCTACGTCCTCGCCGAACTCGGCTTCGCCGCCGAGCAGCGCGGCGACGCGGACCGGGCCCGCGCCCGGCACAGCGAGAGCCTGGCGCTGGCCCGCGCCGCGTCCGACCCGCGGGCGGTGGCGCTGGCGACCGAGGGGCTGGCCGGCGCCGCGTCGCTGGCGGGCGACGCCGGCGACGCGGCCCGCCTCCTCGCCGAGGCCGCCCGCATCCGCCCCCTGCCGCCCGCGGAACGCACCGACGTCGACCGCATCACGGCCCGCATCGCGGACGCCGCGGGCCCGTAGGACACCCGCGGCGCCCGTACCGCCGCCCGGAGCGCTCCCGCCTCGCAGGCACCCCCGCGCCCGTCGGGCACCACCCGCACCCCCCGCCCGGCGCACGATGGTCATGTGTCCACCTCTCCGGCAAAGGCCGTCATCCGCCCCGCGACCGCCGACGACATGGCGGCGACCGCCGCGATCTTCGCGCACTGCGTCGACCACACCGTGATCTCCTTCGAGCTGACCCCGCCGCCCGTCGGCCACTGGCACGAGCGGCTGGCGGAACTGACCGGCCGCGGGCTGCCGTTCCTCGTCGCCGAGGTGGACGGGACCGTCGCCGGGTACGCCTACGCGGGGCCGTGGCGGCCGAAGCCCGCGTACGGGCGGACCGTCGAGAACTCGATCTACCTCGCGCCCGACCGGACCGGGCAGGGCATCGGCGGTGCGCTCCTCGCGGAGCTGGTCGACCGGTGCACGTGGACGGACGTGCGGCAGATCATCGCGGTCATCGCCGACACCGGCAGCGACGCCTCCGCGGAGCTGCACAGGCGGCACGGGTTCACGCAGGTGGGCCGGCTCACGGAGGTGGGGTTCAAGAACGGGCGGTGGGTCGGCACGATCCTCATGCAGCGCACCCTGAACGGCGCGGAGCCCGCCGGGTAGGCCGGGCCGCGTACACCCCGGCAGCGCCCCCCGGCCCGTCCGACAGCGGACCGACACCGGACCGAGTGCGCTCCCGGTGACCCTTTCGGTGTTCACACAAACGATCACCGAGAGGTCCCCCGATGGCCGAGGTCCGGACGAAGCCCGTGTCCACGCCCGTGTCCTGGCGGCAGTGGCTCGCCCTCGCCGTGCTGGCGGTGCCGGTCTTCATGACGGCCACGGACATGACGGTGATGTTCCTGGCCACGCCGTCCGTCGCCGAGGCGCTCGCCCCCGGCAGCACGCAGATGCTCTGGATCCTGCACACCGACCAGTTCCTCACCATGGGGATCGGCCTGCTCATGGGCCGGCTCGGGACCCGCCTGGGCTGGCGCCGGATGCTGGTCGTCGCCATGGCCGGCTACGGCGCCGCCTCGGCCGGCGCCGCGTACGCGCCGAACGCGGAAGCGCTCATCGCCTGGCGCGCGCTGCTCGGCATCGCCGGCGGCGCGCTCATGCCCGCCGCCGTCTCGCTGATCCGGGGCCTGTTCCCGGACCCCCGGCGGTTCTCGGTCGCCTTCGCGGTGCTGATGAACACCTACCCGGCCGGCATGGCACTCGGCCCGCCGCTGGGCGGCCTGCTGCTGGAGAACTTCTGGTGGGGCGCGGTGTTCCTGGTGAACGTGCCGCTGGCGGCACTCGTCCTGGCGGGTGTGCCGCTGCTGCCCGCGATGCGGGGCAGCCGGGGCGCGCCGGTCGACCTGCCGAGCGCGGTGCTCGCGCTGGGTGCGGTGATCCCGGCCGTCGGCGGCCGCGGCTGCCACCCCGTCCCGGGCCCCGCGGGTGCCTGCGGCTGCTGCCACGCCGCCGCGCCCGGCGTGACCGGCGCCGGTCCCCCCGCCGCCGCCGCGTCGTCGGCCAGCCGGTGTGCCCCGTACACGATCAGGGCCCACGCCAGCAGCCCGAAGGCGACCGTGTGCAGCACCGCCCGGACGACGTTCAGGGCCACCCACCTGCCCTCGAAGTCCGCCCGGACGGCGGCCAGGTCCCGCACCCGGTCCGGGTCGCCGGCCTGGTCGAGCCGGTCGTTCAGCGGGACGTTCCCGGCGACGGTGACGCCGAACGCGACCACGTACACCACCAGCGCCGCGATCAGCCACGGCAGCGCCTCGCGGCCCTGGCCGCGCCACGCCAGCACGACGGCCAGGCCGAGCAGCGGCAGCGAACCCATGAACGGGAGCATGAACACCGGGTTGACGATCGCCTTGTTGATGCCCTGCATCGCCTCGACGAGGGTGCGGTCCGAGGAGCGCCCCAGGCCCGGCATGACCGCGTAGGCGAAGGCCGCGAAGAGGCCGGCCATGAGTCCCGAGGTGAGGACGGCGGCGATCAGGGTGGCTGTCTGCAGGTTCTTCACGAGGCGTTCTCCGGGTTCCAGACGCCCGTCGCGGCGGTGGCGCGGGCGAAGTCGGCGAAGTCGCGGGCCGGGCGGCCGAGGATCTGCCGCACACCGTCGTCGAGGTGGGCGTTGCGGCCGTCGAGGACGCTGGTGAAGAGGTACGTCAGCAGGTCGCCGACCTCCTGGGGGGCGCCCTGGGCGGCCAGCCCCGCTGTGAAGTCGGCCAGCGGGATCGTGACGTAGCGCAGGTCCCGCCCGGTGGCCGCGGCGATCTCGGCGACGGCCTCGGCGAAGGTGAGCAGCCGGGGTCCCGTCAGCTCGTACGTGCGGCCGGCGTGGCCGTCCTCGGTGAGGACGGCCGCCGCCGCGGCGGCGATGTCGTCGGCGTCCACGAACGGCTCGCGGACGTCGCCCGCGGGCAGCGCCACCTCTCCGGCCAGCACGGGGTCGAGCAGGTAGCTCTCGCTGAAGTTCTGCGTGAACCACGCCGCCCGCAGCACGGTCAGGTCCGCGCCCGTCGCCGCCACGGCCTTCTCCGTGGCCGCGGCCTCCTCCTCGCCGCGGCCCGACAACAGCACCAGGCGCCGCGCGCCCTTCGCCACCGCCAGCTCGGCGAAGGCGCCGACGACCTCCGGCGCACCGGGGACGGCGAGGTCGGGGTAGTAGGAGAGGTAGACCGAGCGCACGCCGTCGAGCGCGGGTCCCCAGGTGGCGCGGTCCTCCCAGTCGAACGGGACGCCTCCGGAGCGGGAGCCGATACGGACCGGCAGGTCGCGGCCGGTCAGCAGGTGGACGAGCCGGCCGCCGGTCTTGCCGGTGCCGCCCGTGACGAGGGTCAGGTCGTTGCGGGTCATAGGGTCCTCCCCGGATGCGGTACGTGGTGCGGGCGGTGCGTTTTCCGCCACACCACGACCCTCCGCCGAAAAGGAATCGACAACAACGAGCAACCGGGCAAGTATCGTTAACCGGGGGTTGACGATCCCCGGATCTCCCCTCTGACCAGGGGTGATCGTGACCGCAGCCGGAAGGGGGCGCCATGGAGCGGCGCGAGATCGAGACGTTCCTGGCGCTGGCCGAGGAGCTGCATTTCGGCCGCACCGCGGAGCGGCTGCACGTGTCGGTCGCGATGGTGAGCAAGTCGGTGAAGAAGCTGGAGCGCGCCGTCGGGGCACCGCTGTTCGACCGGTCCAGCCGCCGGGTGGAACTGACGCCCATCGGCCGCCGCCTCTACGACGACGTGCAGCCCGCGTACCGGCAGCTCCTCGACGGCTTCGCGCGCGCCGTGGCCGCGGGCCGCGGGGTGGAGGGGGTGCTGCGGGTCGGGTTCCTCGGCACGGCCGTGGCGCAGTTCGTGATGCAGGTCGCCGAGGAGTTCCGCATCCGGCACCCGGACTGCCGGGTGGAGATCACCGAGGCGCGGTACGCGGACGTGGCCGGGCTGCTCGCCGGGGACGTCGTGGACGTGCTGCTGCTCGCGTCGCCGGTCTTCGACCCGGAGCTGACCGCGGGCCCGGTGCTGTTCAGCGAGCCCCCGGTGCTGGCGGTCTCCGCCCGGCACCCGTTCGCGCGCCGCGCGTCCGTCTCGCTGGAGGACCTCGCCCGCGACAAGGTGCTGCGCCCGCGCGCGATCCCCGACGAGGTGGACGCGCTCTCCGTGCCCGCCGCGACCCCCTCGGGGCGGCCCATCGAGCGCGGCGACGACTTCGCGACGATCCAGGAGATGTTCGCGCTCGTCGGCGCGGGCCGCGGCGTGTTCCCCGTCCCCACGCACGCGAGCCTGTACGACGCGCGCCCCGACGTCGTCTACGTGCCGATGCCCGACGGACTGCCGTACGAGTGGCGGCTGATGTGGCGCACCGCCGGGGAGACCAACCGGATCCGCGCCTTCGGCGTCGCGGCTGTCGACTTCGTCGCGGCGAACGGCAACCCGCTGCTGCCGGCGGACCGGTAGCGCGCGGGCGGGGATCCCCCAGCGGGCTCACTCCGTAGTGGCGGACTCGCCTCGTCGCCGCGGAACCGACCCGTCGCACCCGAGTTCGGCCCCGCGGGGGCGTACGCCCCTCCCCCTCGGTACGCCGCGCACGCCGCACGCCTCAGACCGGCCGCGGCACCCTGATCGTCGCCCACACGGAGAACCCCGGCCCCGACGGCTCCGTCCCCCACGCCTCGCTCAGCGCCGCGACCAGGCCCAGCCCGCGCCCGCACTCGTCCTCGGGCCCCGCGACCGTGCGGATCGGGACCCCGTACGACCCGCCCTGGTCCCGCACTTCCAGTCGCACCCACGGCTGCCGCAGCGCCAGCCGGCAGACGATCCGGCCGCCGCTCGCGTGCAGCACGGCGTTGGTCACCAGCTCGGAGACCACCAACTGGGCCGCGTCGCGCACGTCGCCGCCGAGCCGCCAGCCGTCGAGCAGCCGCCGGACGTGCGCCCGCGCCTCGGCCGCCGCGGCGGCCCTGGCCACGAGCTCGAAGCTCTCGCCGTGCGCCGCGACGTCGAAGTCCGCCGTCGTGCCGAGCGCGGTGTGGGATGAGGAGGCCATGGGCCGGATGCCTTCCGTACGTCCGTCGAGGGGGACACGGCGTCCGACCGCCCCGGAGCTTCGCACGTGGGTGGGCGTCGGCCGTGTGAACGGCGTCACTCGCCAACTATGCGTGGGCCGGTCACAGATCGCAAGCGCTGTTTTGCAGACTGCACATGCGGGAATGCATAACGCTGCGAACGTTCCCAGTGGCGTGGCACACTGCGCACCGGCAACCCACCGACAACGCCCCACAGTTGTTCCCGGGAGGTGCAGAGGCAATGGCGCGAGCGGGCGGCGAGGCGGGCGCGGCGGCCATATCCGGCCAGTCGGCCCCCACGGCCGGCCAGCTCGTGCTGGGCCGCCGCCTGCAGAACCTGCGCGAGAGCGCCGGGTTCACCCCCGAGCAGGCCGCGAAGGCGCTGCGCGTCAACGCGACCAGCGTCCGGCGCATGGAGAAGGCCGAAGTCGGCCTCAAGTACGCCTCCGTGGAGAAGCTGCTGCGCACCTACGGTCTGCCGCAGGACGACATCGAGTCCTTCCTCGACCTGGTCGAGGAGGCCAACAAGCCCGGGTGGTGGCACCGGTTCCGCGACGTCCTGCCGGAGCAGTTCGGCCTGTACGTGAGCCTGGAGTCGGCCGCGACCCTCATCCGCGCGTACGAGCCCCACTGCGTGCCGGGACTGCTGCAGACCGAGGACTACGCCCGCGCCCTGCTCTCCGCCGGACAACTGACGCTGGCCGCCGCCGAGCGCGAGCGCCGCGTCACCCTGCGGATGGAGCGCCAGGGACTGCTCATACGCGAGCCGAAGCCGCTGCGGCTGTGGGCCATCGTCGACGAGGCGGCCCTGCGCCGCACCGTGGGCGGACCGCAGACGATGCGCGCGCAGCTCGACCGGCTGGTGGAGGCCACCCGGATGCCGAACGTCACCCTCCAGGTGCTCCCGTTCGACACCGGCCCGCACCCGGCCATGTACGGGCCGCTGCACCTGCTGCGCTTCCCCGCCCCGGAGCTGGGCGACTTCGGCTACAGCGAGAGCCTGACCGGCCCCGCCTACGTGGAGGACACCGCGCTGGTCTCCCAGTGCCTGGAGGCCCTCAACCGGATATCCACGCAGGCACCGCCGGCACATCGGACCGAGGACATCATCGCCAACATCCGGAAGGAAGTATGAAGATGGCGCACACGCACGGTACGAACGACGCCCACCGCACCGGCACACCGGGCGGGGGGCAGGTGTACAACGGCATGCCCGCCCGCGAGCTGGGCACCGACGGCTGGGACAAGCCGTGGAGCGGCCCCAACGGCGACGCCTGCGTGGAGGCGAAGCGGCTCGCGGACGGCCGCGTGGCGCTGCGGCAGAGCACCGCGGACGACGGTCCCGCGCTGATCTACACCGCCGAGGAGATGCGCGCGTTCATCGCGGGCATCAAGAGCGGGGACGCGGACTTCCTGCTCTCCTGACCGGGCACACCGGCCGCCGCCCCCGCGCGTCCCGTACGCCGCCCCCCACCGCCGAGCGCCGGCACGACCGAAACGGACTGACCAGGTGACCGACGAGACCGCCGACCCCACCCGCGTCGACCAGACCCGGGCGCACCCCGCCCGCATCTACGACTACATCCTGGGCGGGCACGACAACTACGAGGTGGACCACACCGCCGCCCGGCAAGTGCTCTCCGTCTGGCCCCAGGCCCGTACCGCCGCCCGCGTCAACCGCGCGTTCATGCGCCGCGCGACCCACTGGCTGGCCGCCGAGGAGGGCATCGACCAGTTCCTCGACATCGGCACGGGCATACCCACGGAACCCAACCTCCACCAGGTCGCGCAGGACGCCAACCCGGCCGCGCGGGTCGTCTACACCGACAACGACCCGCTGGTGCTGCGGTACGCCGAGGCCCTGATGACCAGCACGCCGCAGGGCCGCACCGCCTATCTGCACGCGGACGTCACCGCGCCGCACACGATCCTGGACGCGGCCGAGTTACGGGGCACGCTCGACCTCGACCGGCCGGTCGCGCTCTCCTGCAACGCGCTCTTCCACTTCATCCCGGACCGCGACGCGCCGCACGAGATCATGGAGACGCTGCTCAAGCCGCTGGCCCCGGGCAGCTTCCTGGCCCTGTCGCACGGCACCCCCGACTTCGACCCCGAACACATCGGGTACGTACAGGAGATCTACCACGGCCAGGGCATCCCGCTGACCACGCGCGCGAAGGACTGCATAGAACCGTTCTTCGCCGGACTGGAGCTGGTCGGTCCCGGCCTGGTCGCGCCGCACCGGTGGCAGCCGGAGGGCCGTCCGCTGACCGACGCCGAGGCGACGGCGCTGGACGCGGAGGTGTCCCAGTACGCGGCGGTGGCGCGGAAGGTGTAGCCGGACCGGGTGCGGCGGGCCCGTCAGGGCCGCCGCCACTCGCCGTACGGGCCGAGGAAGGCGAACGTGTCGCCGCGGGCCTGGTAGAGGAAGAGGGATCCCGGCAGCTCCAGTTGGTGCGTGCCGTCCCGGGCGAAGGTCAGGTCCTTGGCCACGCCGCGGTACGTCTCCCGGAACAGTTCCTGCGCGAGGGGCCCGCGGTCGATGGTGTCGTCCACGGCGGTCCTCTTCAGCCGGGCGATCGCCGCGCCGACCAGGCCCACCGCGTCGTACGCCTCGGGCGCCCAGCGCGGCGGCGCCACGCCGTAGGCACCGCGGTAGGCGGCGGCGAAGTCCGGTGCGGCGGCGGGTGCCGTGAACGGGGCGGCGAAGAGCCAGCCGCCGGCCGTGATGCCGGCCGCGTCGAGGAACGCCGGAGTCATCGTGTGCCAGGTGCCGCCGCGCGGACCGGCGAACTCCGCGACGGCCAGCGCGCGTGCGAGCCGCGCGGCGCGCTCAGGGGACGTGCCGGCGTAGAGCACCGCCTCGGCGCGCCAGTCGACGACAGCGGCTTCGACGGCGGCGGTGACGCCGTCATCGGTGTCGTGCACGGTGACGATGCCGTCGTTGGGCGGGTTCTCGTCCACGGCCAGGGCGAAGTCCGCGGCTTCGCGCCCCCTGTCGCTGACAATCGCGACGCGGTTGACGGGGCGGTCGTCGGTGAAGTATCTCAGGAACGCCGCGGCCAGCAGCTTCTCCGGCGCCCGCGTCACGGCGAGCGTCTCCGCGTCGGGCTGCGGGACGCCGGTGCCGTCGATGCCGACGAGCACGGCGCCGAGCCGGGCGGTGCGGTAGGTGCCCGCGGCGGCCAGGGTGCCGGCGGCGGTGGTCGGGCCGAGGACGGCCCGTACGGCGGCGTCGTCCGCGAAGCGGCGCGCGACGCGGGCGGCGCCCTCCCGGGTGCCGCCGTCGTCGGCGACCTCCAGGGCGAGGCGGAACCCGGCGTTCTCACGGACGTTGTGCCGGTCGACGGCCAGCCGCGCGGCGCGCTCGTGGGCGCGGCCCGTGTCCTTGCCCGGCCCGCTGAGGTCCGCGTGCAGCCCGAGGGTGTGCACGGGGGCGGCTCCCCCAACGGACGTCCCGCCCCGGCCGAGCCCGTACGCGAGCAGCCCGCCCCCGGCGGCGACGACGCCCGCCGCCCCGCCGGCCGCCAGGAACCGCCGCCGGGTGGGGGCCGCGGGCGGCGGGGAGCCGGAGACGGGGGTGTCGCGGTCCTGAGGGGGGATGTCGAGCGCCCGGCCGGCCCGCTCGGCGACCACCCGCACCACGGCACCCGGCAGCCAGCTCACGGGATCCGCAACGGTGTCCCCGGGTCCGCCCGCCGCGGGCCCAGGCCCCTCCCCCGCGGGTCCCGGCTGCGCCGCCGACTCCAGCGCGGCCGCCAGCTCCGCCGCCGCCGGGCGGTCCTCCGGGGGTTTGCCCAGGCACCGTTCCACCCAGGCTCGCAGCGTCCCCTCCGGGACCCCGGACAGGTCCGGGGGCTCGTGGACCGTGCGGAAGACGACCGCCGCCGGGTTGCCCGTGCCGAAGGGGCGGCGCGCCGAGGCGGCGTAGGCCAGGACGCAGCCGAGGGCGAAGACGTCCGCCGGCGGGCCGACTTCGGCCGCGCCCGTGCGCGCCTGCTCGGGGGCGAGGTAGCCCGGGGAGCCGATCACCACGTCGCTCTCCGTCAGCGCCGTGGCCCCCGGCGCGCGGGCGATGCCGAAGTCGATGAGCCGCGGGCCGTCGAGCGTCAGCAGGACGTTGCCGGGCTTGACGTCCCGGTGGACGAGGCCCGCGCGGTGGACGTCCGCGAGCGTACGGGCCAGGTACCCGCCCAGCCGCAGGACCGCCGGCTCCGGCCACGGCCCGTGGCCGTCCACCGTCTCCGTCAGCGTCGGGCCCGGCACGAACTCCGTGGCCAGCCACGGCTCCCGGGCCTCCGCGTCCGCCGCCACGACCGGGACCAGCCAGCGGCCCCGCAGCCGGCCCGCCGCCGTCACCTCGCGGCGGAAGCGGGCGCGGAAGTCCGGGTCCGCGGCGTGCTCCGCGCGGATCACCTTCAGCGCGACCAGCGCGCCGCCCGGCGTCCTGGCGAGGTAGACCACGCCCATGCCGCCGGCACCGAGCCGGGCCAGCAGCCGGTGGCCGCCGACGGCCCCGGGGTCGCCGGAGGTCAGCGCGCGCACGGCACCGGCCCCCTCACTCGCCCGTGTCCGCGGGGCCCGTGTAGCCGAAGCGGCCGTCCGCGGCGCGGTAGTGGAACGTCTCGACGCCCTGCAAGTAGCCGTCCTGGAACGCGTACTCCCTGACCAGCCCGCGATACGTGCCCTTCGCCAGCAGCCCGAACAGTTCCTCCCGCGCCGGCCTGCCGCCGCCCCTTGCGGCCTCGGTGAGCCGGTCGAGCACCATCCGGGTCACGTCGTACGCCTCGGCCGCCCACCGGCCGGGGGCCCGCCCGTACCGCTTGCGGAACGCCGCGGCGAAGTCCGCGACCGGCTTCGCCCCCGGGTCGATGTACGGCGCGTACACCTCCCAGCCGTCCGCCGCCGCGCCCGCCCGCGCCGTGAACTCCGGCCCTGCCGCCGGGTAGCCGAGGATCCGTACGCCCGTGAAGCCCCGGTCCGCGAGCCCGCGCGCGAGGTCCGCGCCGCGCCGCGAACCGCCCGCGTAGTAGACGGCGTCCGGCTCCCGGTCCAGCACGTCCGCGAGCACCGCGACGGGCGAGGCCGCGCTGCGCGGCACCACCCGCGGGTGCACCTCGATGTCCACCAGACCGATGGTCTTGTACGCGAGATGCCCTTCCTCCCACGCGAACTCGCCCGCCGCCCGGTCGATCACCATGCCCACCCGGCGCACCCCCGCGGCCCGGAGCATCAGCGCTGCGGGCAGGCTGGTGGTGCCGTAGGTCGGCACGGTCTGCAGCAGGGAGCGGCGGGAGGCGGTGCCGTACGCGCCCTGCGCGGAGGAGACCGTGAGCTGCGGGATCCGCCGCTCGTCGTACGGGCCGAGGGCCGCGCCGGTGGTCTTGTCGCCGGTGGAGCCGACGACGGCCAGCACGTCGCGGTCGGCCGCGAGCCGCCGCGCGGCGCGCTCGGCCTCCGCGGGGTCGCCGCGGTCGTCGGCGACGGCCACGTCCACCTCGAAGGGGCGGCGCTCCCGGGCGTTGAACTGCTCGACGGCCAGCCGCACGCCGCGCTCCTGCGCCCGCCCCGCCGCCCGCTGCGGCCCGCTCAGATCGGACTGGACGCCGAGGGTCCACCGGCGCGCGGCGGGTCCCGGCCCGTCGTCGTCCCGCAGCGCCGCCCAGAGCGCCGCGCCCCCGCCCGCCGCGAGCAGCGCGGCGCCGCCGGCACCGAGGGCGAGGAAGCGGCGGCGGCCGGTGGCGCGGCCCGGCCCGGGCGGCGCGGCCGCCGTGGCGTCGATGTCGGGCAGCGCCAGCATCGCGGCGGAGCGGTCGGCGATCAGCCGTACGACCTCGTCCGGCAGCCAGTCCGCGGTGCCCTCGGGCGCGTCCTCGACCAGAGCCCGGTCGAGTTCGGTGGCCGTCGGGCGGGCGGCGGGATCCTTGGCGAGGCAGCGGAGCACCACGTCCCGTACGCCGTCGGGGACGCCGGTCAGGTCAGGATCGTCGTGCACCGTGCGGTACAGCAGCGCGTCCACGGCGCCGGTGCCGAACGGCGGGCGTCCGCCGGCCGCGTACGCCAGCACGCAGCCCAGCGCGAACACGTCCGCCGCCGGGCCGACTTCCCCGCCCCGCGCCTGCTCGGGCGCGAGGAACCCGGGGGTGCCGACGACGGCGTCCGGCGAGGTGAGCGCGGTCTCCTCCGGGGAGCGGGCGATGCCGAAGTCGATGAGCCGCGGGCCGGCCACGGCGAGCAGCACGTTGCCGGGCTTGACGTCCCGGTGGACGAGCCCGGCCGCGTGCACGGCGGCGAGCGCGCGGGCGAGGATCTTGCCGAGTATCCGCGTGCCGCGCTCCGGCAGCGGGCCGCAGCGGGCGACGGCCTCGGCGAGCGCGGGGCCCGGCACGAACGCCGTGGCCAGCCAGGGGGATTCGGCGTCGGGGTCGGCGCCGGTGACGGGCACCACCCACGGGCTGCGCACCCGCCGGGCGGCGGCGACCTCGCGGCGGAACCGGGCGCGGAAGTCCGCCTCCGCGGCGTACTCCGGGCGGATCACCTTGACGGCCGCCAGCTCGCCGGTGTCCGCGCGGCCGAGGTAGACGACGCCCATGCCGCCGGTGCCGAGCCGGGCGAGGAGGCGGTGGCCGCCGATCCGTACCGGATCCGAGGGCGTGAGCTGCTCCGTCACCGGCCGTTCCCCTCCGCGCCGTTGCCCTGAGCGCTCGCGCCCCGGACACTCGTGCCCCGAGCGCTCGTGCCCTGAGCCCTCGTGCCCTGAGCGCCCTTGCCCTCCGCGTCCGCGGCGGCCTCCCCGCGCTTGCCGCCGGTCCCGTCGCGCCCGAGCGCGTCCGCCACCCGCCGGAGCATCCGGACCCCCGCCTCCCGCCCGATGTCCTGGGCCTCCGTCATGTCGTACCCGCGCCCGGCCCTGACCGAGACCGAGACGGTGACCTGGCCGAGCCGCATCTGCATCCAGGCGTACGGGGACGGCGGCGCGCCCGCGGCGCGGTGGTCGCCGCTCTCGCGCAGCACGTCGTCGGCGTAGCCGTTCGCGGAGTCGCCGTAGTAGGAGGCGGAGGAGATCAGGTCCGTGAGCCGTTCGCCCGCGCCGAGCTGCTGCTCGGGGCAGCGGAGCATCTCCTCCAGCATGCCCGCGTTCTCCCAGTCCGCCTCCGCGGCGGTGCGGTGCACGGTGACCACGGCGATGAGTCGGGCGGCGCCCTTCCCCGCCGCGGGCGGGATCTCGAAGTGCCGGGTGAGCGTGGCGAGTACGTCGTCGGGCAGCGGCTCCCGGCGCCAGACGCAGTCGTCGCCGAGGACCGGCCGGCGGCCGGGGTCGCTCTCGTACGGCGTGGCCGCGACCGCCTCGGGGCCGAAGAGCGCGGGGTCCGCGATGACCTCGCCGATCAGGGTGCGGGCGGCGGCTTCGTCCCGCGGCGCCTTGGCCGGGTCGGCGTCGAGCGGGGAGGTCGGCGCCGGGCCCGGGGCGCTCTGCGTACCGGAAGCGTGCGACGGACCTGCGGCGGGCTTCCCGTCATGGCCCGTGCAGCCCGCGAGGGCGAGCACGGCGGCGAGCAGCACGGATCCGGCGCACCCCGCGGGCCGTCGTCGCACGAGTCTCCCCCACCCTGACGTGACGCAGCTCTCCCCGTTCCCCCGGTTACGGATCGTACGGTGCGGCTCGACACGGTGTCAGCACGGGCGTGTGCGGATCACGTAACACCGCGTGAACGCCCGGAGTTGGGGCGGGGGCGGGCGGAAGACGGGGTGCGGTACCCGCCTTCCGCCGCCGGCCTCAGCCGGTCGCCAGCCGGCGGGTCACCTGCACCCGGGACTGGCAGCCGAGCTTGCGCATCACCTTGCGCAGATGGTTCACGACCGTCCACTCGGCGATGCCGAGCCGGCGGGCGATGACCCGGTTCGTCAGCCCCTCGGACACCAGCAGCGCGACCTCCAGTTCCCGCTTGGTGAGGATGTCGGCCACGTCGGTGGGCACGTCGTCCCCGGCCGCCGGGCGGGCGTCCGCGGCGGGCATCAGACGCAGCGCCGCCTCCCAGGTCAGCTCGGCGCCGGAGCGCCACGCCCACATGTAGTCGTCGGCGGTCAGCTCCTGGCTGGCGGTGGCGAGGATCGCCGTGGTCAGGTCGGTCAAAAGCCGCGGGCGGGGGTGGCCGAGCCGCCTGCGCAGCAGGTTGGCCAGGCCCAGCGTCGCCGTGAGCAGCCGCCAGTCGGTGATCCGGCGCCACTTGTACAGCGTGATCGCCAGCATCTCCAGGCACTCGGGCTGCTCCGCCGCGTCCGCGAGGCCGCCGAGCTGCTCGGCGGCGTCCGCGAACAGGGCCCGCGCCTCCGCCGAGTCCTGCTCCAGCAGCCGGACGGAGGCGAGGACGTAGCGGGCGGTGACCGCGCCGCCGAAGTCCTCCCGGCCCAGCTCCGCCGCCAGGGCGGTACGGGCCAGTTCGTCGGCGCGGGCCAGGTTGCCCGCGTCGCGCGCCACCACGGCGAGCCGCCGGCTGAGGTACCTGCCGACGCTGATCGCGGTGTCCCCGGTGACCCCCGCGCGGGCGGGAGAGGCCAGGACGGCCAGCCCCTCCTCGAACCGGCGGCGGGCGCGCTCCAGGTCCCCGGCGGCGTACGCCTCGTCGCCGAGCAGCCCGAGGCAGCGCACCAGGCCGACGTCGCAGTGCACGGCGCGGTAGGCGTCGCGGGCCTGGGCGAGATAGCCGCGGGCCGCGCCGGAGCCGAGCCGCATCGCCAGCCCGCCGGCGGCCTCCAGGGTCCTGGCGTGCAGCCGGGCGTCCTCGACGCCGGCCCGCAGCACCTCCTCGGTCAGCCGCAGGCACTGCCGGGTCTGGGCGGCGCCGGTGGACTGGTCGCGCAGGGCGCCGGCGATGAGGGCCATGAACCGGCCGTCACGGGCCTCCCGCCAGTAGCCGAACGCCGCGAGCAGGTCCGCCCGGGTCTCCGGTCCCGGCGCGGTGCGCGGTCCTGCGGACGGGGTGCCGGGCTCGGACGGCGTGGGGTGGGGCGTGGCGAGCGCGAGGAAGTACTCGCCGTGGGCCTTGCGCAGGGTCTCGTGTTCCGGCAGCAGGGCCAGCGACCGGACCGCGGCGTGCCGTACGGAGCTGGGGATGCTCAGGCTCAGCTCGCCGTCGGGCCGCTCGTCGGGGATGAGCACGCTGGCGTCGATGAGCCGTTCCAGGGTCCGGTAGCCGGCGGCGTCGAAGCCGGTGAGCACACCGGCCGCGGCCCGGGTGGTGAACGGGCCCTCGAAGATGGCCAGTCGGTCGAGGAGCCGCCGCTCCTCCGCGGGCAGCCGGGCGAACACCCAGGAGACCATGCCGGAGATGCTGGAGTGCCGCGAGTACGGGTGCTGGTCGATGCGCCGCAGGTCGCCGGTGCCGCGCTCGAAGCGCTCCAGGATCAGGTCGGGTTCGGCGAGCTTGACCTGCTCGGCGGCCAGCTCGATGGCGAACGGCAGCCCGCCGACGAGCCGGCACAGCGCCAGTACGTAGCGGAAGTTCTCCGCGGTCAGCTTGAACTCGGGCCGTACCGCCCGCGCGTACTGTACGAACAGCTCCACGGCCGGAATCCGCGAGACCGCCGGCAGGTCGGCCTCCACGCCGTGCCCGGTCGGCAGCGGCCGCAGCCGTACGACCCGCTCGCCGTACAGCCCCAGGCGGGCCGTGCCGACCGTGACCACCCGAACCTGCGGGCAGCTCCGCCGGAACTCCGTGAGCAGTGGCGCCAGTTCATCGGCGACATCCTCGTAGTGGTCGAACAGCACGGTGTAGGGCCCGGGCCCGAGGCCCTCCAGGGCCGACTGGACGGCGGCGGGGCCCGAGTGGAGCTGCTCCTTGAGCCGGCGCAGCATCAGCGCGCCCATGGCGGGGTCCGTGATCCGGCCGAAGTCGAACACCTCGACGGTGCCGCCGGGCCCTGGCCCGAAGCGGCGGAGGTACTCCATGACGAGCCGGCTCTTGCCCACGCCCGCCGGCCCGGTGACGGTCACCAGACCGGCGTCGGGCGCGGACAGCACGGTGGCGAGCCGGTCGAGGTCGCGGGTGCGGCCGACCAGCGGCGTGGGCGTGTCGCCCAGGTATCCGGCGGGGCTGGTCGCCCGGCCCGTTAACAGGTCCTCCGGACCCCACACGTCCTCGTGCTCCTTGGCCGCGACTACGGCGCCGGCGTTCACGGCGCCGCGTCCCGGGAGGTGCCGGAAGCGACCGCCGACCGCGTACCCGTCGAGACGACCGCCCTCTTGCCATCAGGGCTCACTGCATTCCCTCCGCCGAAAGCTGTCCCGCTCCCCCGTGCCACGGTCGGCTCGCCCCTCTACCTGGCGAAGATCAGTGTGGCGGGTGAGGGCGTGGGCTGGAACGTGATCTCCTCGAACTCCGACTTGACCAGCCACTCGTGGTAGTCGGCCCGCCGCCAGGTGCTGCCGTGCCTGCTCTTCAGCAGCATCTCCGAGGCGAACTGCAGGGCGTACTTCGAGCCGCCGCCCCGGTCGTCGTCCACGACGTAGTCGGAGACGACCAGCGTGCCGCCGGGCTTCAGGGCGGCCCTGATCTTCGCGAAGAGGGCCATGTTGTCCTGCGGCCCTTCCTGGCGGGCGATGTTGGAATACACCACGTAGTCGTACGCGGACGTGCCGAACTCCGTGGTGTGGAAGTCGCCGTCGATGTAGTCGACGCGCTCGCCCACCCCGCGCTCGGCGAGCAGCCGGCGCGCGATGGCGTTGATGGGCGCCCAGTCGAGCTGGGTGGCGCGGGCCGCCGGGTTGAGCTCCAGCCAGGTGCCCGAGATGATGCCCGAGCCGCCGCCGATGTCGAGGATCGAGACCTCTCCGGCAGCCGCGATCCCGAGGGCTTCGGCGGCGATCTGCGTCGCCGGCACCGACGACGCGGCCAGCGCCGTGACCAGCGCCTCCCAGTGCGGGTTGTCGGCGACCTCGACCACCGAGGTGGACAGCGGGCCGCCGGCGCGTACCACCTCGGGCAGGTCCGTGAGGGAGCCCATGTGGCCCATCTTGAACTGGGCGAAGCTGGTGAGGCTGGTCGGCAGGTGGTCCACCAGGTAGGTGGCCGCCTCCTCGGTGTTGTGGTACTCGCCGCCGTGCCGCTCGACCAGCTCCAGGCTGACCAGTCCGTCGAGCAGCGCCTGCGTGCCGCGGACGGACAGCTCGGCGCGGGCGGCCAGGGCGTCGACCGTACGGGCGCCGTCCTCGATGTGCGTGAACAGCGCGTACTTCGACGCGGTCCCCACGATGCCGGTGGCCCAGTAGCCCGTGATGAGCCGCAGCACCCGATCGGAGTTGGGACGGCCGTCGCTCATGCCGCTCCTCCCTTGTCGCCCTGCTGGACAGGGGGCGTGGTACGGGGCGCGGCGGAACCCCCGTGGTGCCGCGACGAGCTGGTGTTGTTGCGCAGCGCGGGGCGCAGCGCCTCGACGACCCGCTCGGCCTGCTGGACGGAGAGTTCCGCGTGCATCGGGATGGCGAGCTGGCGCTGTGCCAGGTCCGCCGAGACGGGGCACGTCTGGTCGGTCTCGTACGCCGGCTGGAGGTGGCTGGCCCAGGTGCCGTGGCCGCAGCCGATGCCCTGGGCACGCAGGTCCGCGGCGACGCCCGCCCGGTCGACGCCCGGGTCGAGCGTCAGCAGGTACGACTGCCAGGCGTGGGTGCGGTCCGCGGGCACGTGCGGGACGGTGACGAGCTCCTCGTCCTTGAGGAGTTCGCCGTACCGGGCCGCCACCTGGTTGCGGCGGTCGAGCAGTTCCTCGATCCGGCCGAGCTGGACCTGGAGGATCGCGGCGGAGATGTCGGACAGTTTGTAGTTGTAACCGATGTCCGTGAAGATCGGGATCGGCAGGCCGATGACCCGGGCCTTGTCGAAGATGCTCCCGATGCCGAACGACGAGCGCAATCGCACATCCGCGCCAATCGCCGGGTCCTCGGCGAGCAGCGCGCCGCCCTCGCCGCAGGTGATCCCCTTGCGCCCGTGGAAGGACAGGCAGGCCACCGGTGCCAGCGAGCCGGCCGGGCGGCCCTGGTACGTGGCGCCGATGGCGCAGGCCGCGTCCTCGATGAGGAACAGCTTGTGGCGGTCGGCGAGTTGGCGCAGCTCGGCGTAGTCGGCGGGCAGTCCTACGGTGTCCACGGCGATGATGCCGACGGTGCGCGGGCCGATGAGGTCGGCGACCGCCTGCGGGTCGACCGTGCCGGTGTCGGCCCGTACGTCCGCGAACACGGGGGTGGCGCCGACGTAGTGCACCGCGTGGGCGGGCGCCGGGAAGGTGTAGTCGGCGACGATCACCTCGGCGCCGGGCTCCACCTTCAGCGCGAGCAGGGCGAGGTGCAGCGCGGCGGCGCAACTGCTCAGCGTGACCGCGTCGGCGACGCTGTAGCGGCGGGCCAGCTCGGCTTCGAGGGCCTTGCCCCGCGGGCCCTGGCCCGCCGTCCAGTCGGAGTCGAACACCTCCTCGACGGCGGCCAGCTCCTGCATGCCCAAACTCGCGTGAACCAATGGAATGCTGTCCATCGTTCCCTCTCGGGTGGTGCTGACGGGGAGGCCGGTTACCCGTAGCGAAGCGGCGTGATCTGCTTGACGTCGTAGCGGTCCCGCAGAAGCTGCACGGCGCCGGGGTCCACGGTCTTGCCGCTGGAGAAGATCTCGCAGATCTCCTCGAAGTAGCGCTCGTGGTCGGGCGGCGGCGAGCTCTGGAAGAGCATCCGCGTCGGGGTGCCCGTGGGGTTGCGGAAGGCGTGCGGGGTGCCGCTGTCCACGAACATGCAGCTTCCGGGCCCGGCCCGCAGCGGCTTGCCGCCCTCGGGGGACTCCCAGTTGTGCCAGGTGTCCTCGGTGCGCGCCACGGGCTCGAAGGCGAACAGCTCCAGCTCGCCTTCGAGGACGTAGAAGAACTCCTTGGCGTCCTCGTGCACGTGCGCGCCGACGTCGAAGCCGGGCGGGACGACGACCTCGAAGGTCGAGGCGAAGCCGTTGTCCGCGCCGGTGACCTTGAAGGTCACCTCCTGCGCCTTCGTGATGAGCTTCCGTCCCTGACCGGGCGGGACGACCAGGCTGGTCATGCGATCTTCCCTTCGTGGTGGCTACGGGGCGCGGCGGCGGGGCGCCGGCTCAGCCGACGGCGGCGGCGACGGGCGTACCGGCCGCCCGCTGCTGCGGGTCCTCGCCGACCCAACTGCCCACCGACATCTCGGCGGTGATGCCGGGGCCGAAGCCCGCGATCATGCCGCTGGCGCCGGGCACGACGGAGTTCTCCTCGAAGAGGCGGCGCAGCGCCTCCAGCACGACGGCGCTGGCGATGTTCCCGTAGTCGGTGAGGGTCGACCAACTGTGCCGGAACATGTGCCGGTCGGTGTTGAGGAACTTGCTCAGGTCGTCCAGGATCCGCGGCCCGCCGGCGTGGATGATGTAGAAGTCCAGGTTCTCGACGTCCCAGCCGTGCTTCGTGGCCAGTTGGCGCAGCACCGGGGCCAGCGGCTCCATGGTGCCGGGGACCCGGCGGTCGAGCTGGAAGTGGAAGCCGGTGGAGCGGACCGCGTAGGAGATCCACTCCTCGGTGTCCGGGATGAGGTACGAGGCGTTGCGCTCCAGCGTCACGCCGGTGCCCCCGCGGCCGCGGACGACGGCGGCGGCGACGGCGTCGCCGAACAGGCCGTCGGAGAGCAGCGAGCCGATGCCGTCGTCCTCCGGCTGGTAGCAGAGCGAGCACAGCTCGGCGGAGACGATGAGGACGTTGCTGCCGGGGTACGCGCGGCAGAAGTCGTGGGCGCGGTTGATGGCGGCGCCGCCCGCGGCGCAGCCGAGCTGCGCGATGGGGATCTGGCGGGTGTCGGAGCGGAAGCCCATCTTGTTGATCAGCCACGCGGTCAGCGACGGCATGAGGAAGCCGGTGCAGGACACGTAGATGATCGCGTCGATGTCCCGGGCGGTCACGTCCGCGTTCGCCAGGGCCTCTTCGATGACCGGCGGGGTCATCCTCTTCGACTCGACCTCGTAGACCCGGTTGCGCTCCTCGAGGCCCGGGTGGTCGAGGGTCTTCTCGATGGGCTGGACGATGTGCCTTTTACGCACCCCGGTCTTCTGGATGAGTCGAAGCGCCAACGGCAACTGCGGCTTTCCCGCGTGTACCTTCTTGGCGAATTCCAGGGTCTCTTCCATGGTGATGACGTATTCCGGCACGCTCACCGCTGGTTTGCAAAGAGTCGACATGCCTGGCATCCACCTTCTGAGGTAGAGGTTTCCCCGAAGTTTCCCGTCGCGCCCGTTCGGGGTTACAGCAAATTCGGCCGCGCCGCCGCCGCTATAGCAACGGTGCACAAGCGATGTATATGTTTGCTCATTTCGCTTGCGATCGGCTTGGTGTCGACTTGGCAACGCGGGGGGAATGCCCGCCGATCATGCGGGGGCGCAGGTCACGCCCGCACGACGCCCTCCCAGGGGCGTGCCGCCGGCCGCGCCGCCCGGACTCGGGGCGGGCGAGGACGCCGGCGGCCGGCTCGATGCCGGCGCCGCCGAGTCTCCCCGTACAGGGCGCGGTAGCGCAAGTTGCGTACGGCACGGGAGGGCCGGTGCGCCCCGCAGGGGGCCCCGGCCCTCGCCGTCCGCGGTGGTCAGCGCGAGCCGACGACCTCGCTGCGGCGGCCGGAGACCGCCTCGGTGACGGAGCGTGCGATGTGCTGGCCGGTGAGCCCGGCCTGTTCGAGGATGCCGCCGCGGCTGTTGTGGTCCAGGAACTCCTGCGGCAGGCCGAAGGACGTCACCGGGGTGGCGACGCCCGCGTCGCGCAGATCGCGGCAGACGGCGTCGCCGAAGCCGCCGGAGATGCCGTTGTCCTCGACGGTGACCACGAGGCGTACGTCGCGGGCGGCGGCGGCCAGCGCCGGGTCGACCGGCTTGACCCACCGCGGGTCGACGGCGAGCGCGCCGATGCCCTGGTCCGCGAGCCGGGCCGCGGCGTCCGCGCACACCCCGGCCATCACGCCGGCGCCGACGAGCAGCACGTCGGTCGCGGTGCCCTCCTCGGGCCGGGCCACGACGTCCATGCCGCCGAGCTTGCCCAGACCCGGGACCTCCTCGCCGGCCGGCGCCTTCGGCCAGCGCAGCAGCGTCGGGCCCGTGGAGTCGTCCAGCGCCTCGGTCAGCAGCTCCGAGAGCCGCTTGGCGTCCCGCGGGGCTGCGACGCGCATGCCCGGGATCATCTGACTGATCGAGCCGTCCCACATGCCGTTGTGGCTCGCGCCGTCCGGCCCGGTGACGCCGGCGCGGTCCAGCACGAAGGTGACCGGCAGCTTGTGCAGGGCCACGTCCATGAGCATCTGGTCGAACGCCCGGTTGAGGAACGTCGAGTAGAGCGCCACCACCGGGTGCAGCCCGCCCATCGCGAGCCCCGCCGCCATGGTGACGGCGTGCTGCTCGGCGATGCCGACGTCGAAGACCCGGTCCGGATGTGCCTTGGCGAACGGCGCGAGCCCGGTGGGGTGCAGCATCGCGGCGGTGATCGCCACCACGTCCTCGCGCTTGCCGCCGATCTTCAGGATCTCGTCGGCGAAGACGTGCGACCACGTCCGCGCGGCCTTCTTCACCGGTGCGCCGGTCAGCGGGTCGGTGTTGGCACCGACCTGGTGCAGGTGGTCCTCGTCGTTGTTCTCGGCGGGCGCGTAGCCGTGGCCCTTGCGGGTCAGCACGTGCACGATCACCGGGCCGCCGAAGTCCTTGGCGTGGGCCAGCGCGAGTTCGAGCCCCGCCTGGTCGTGGCCGTCGATGGGGCCGACGTACTTCAGGCCCAGGTCCTCGAACATCACCTGCGGCTGCAGGACGTCCTTGAGGCCCTTCTTGATCCCGTGCAGCGTCTCGTAGAGGGGCGCGCCGACCAACGGGGTCTTCGGCAGCGTCGACTTGATGGAGGCGAGCACGTTCTCGTACTTCTGCGACGTCCGCACCTGCGCGAGGTGGGTGGCGATGGCGCCGTGCGTCGGCGAGTACGAACGCCCGTTGTCGTTGACGATGATCACGACCCGGTTCGACTTGGCCGCGGCGATGTTGTTCAGCGCCTCCCAGGCCATCCCGCCGGTCAGCGCCCCGTCGCCGATGACGGCGGCCACCGTCCTGTCGTCCTCGCCGCGCAGCTTGAACGCCTTGCCGAGACCGTCGGCGTACGACAGGGAGGTCGAGGCGTGCGAGTTCTCCACGTGGTCGTGGGGTGACTCGGCCTGGCACGGGTATCCGGACATGCCGCCGGGCTGCCGCAGGGTGGCGAACTCCTCCTGCCGGCCGGTCAGCAGCTTGTGCACGTACGACTGGTGGCCGGTGTCGAAGATGAGCGGATCGCGGGGGGAATCGAACACCCGGTGCATGGCGATGGTGAGTTCCACCACGCCGAGGTTCGGACCGAGGTGCCCGCTGTTCGCCGACACCGTGGAGATCAATCGGTCCCTGATCTCGGCGGCAAGACCGGTGAGCTCATTCGGCCCAAGGTCCTTGAGATCCTTCGGACCACGGAGCGAATCTAGAAGTGTCATGGAACAACACTCGGGGCCAGGACCGAATTCAGCAAGGAGTCCCGCGAGGCAACATGTTGCCGGTGGCCCGGCATGGCAGACTCTTGTCATTTTTGCGGGCGTTTGATCGATCGCTCCCGGCCTGCGCGGGACGCCAAGCCGCCGCCAACTCGCGGCACAGTCCTGCCCAAGGAGCGTCCCCATACTCGAAATCGTGGAGCGGTGCGGCGAGGCATTAATTCAAGTAACGCGGGAGCGCTCGTCCGCCGCTCCACTATCCACTTTCCGGTACGTGCGGACGCCGCCGGCCGGGACTACTGGACTTCGAGTACGGCGACGCCGAACTGGAAGCCCACGCCCTCGCCGATGAGGAGAATGACGTCGCCGCCGGTGCAGCGGCCGTTCTCCGCGAGGTGTTCGAGGGCGCTGAACTGGTCGCCGGGGCCGATGTGGCTCGTCGTCGCGAAGTAGTCCCACGTGGTGCGTGAGACGGGAATCTTCAGCATGTCGAGATACCGCTGCAGGAATGTCCTCCCGACCGCCGGCAGGACCACGCACGCCACGTCGTCCAGGCGGACGCCGGCCAGTGCCAGGGCACTGTCGATCGTGGCCGTCAGACCCGCTTCGAGGCGGCCGTGCACCTCCGCGGTGTCCCGGCCGGTCCGCTGGAAGAACGCACCGGCGCGGGCGCTGACGTCGACGGGGGTGCGGTCCGAGGGGACTTCGACGTGCAGCCCGCTCAGCGTCGGGTCGGTGAGGCTCGCCCCGGACAGCAGCCGGGCGTAGCCGCCGGTCCTGCCGAGCACGACGGCGGAGGCGCCGTCGGCGAAGACGAAGTTCGGGTTGCAGTCGAAGCGGTCGATGTGCGGCATCCGCCAGAGTTCGGCGGCGACGACGAGGGCGGCGGGGTCCTCGGTGAGCAGCAGGCGGTGCCCGGCCATGACGAGGGCGTCGACACCGGCGGCGCAGGACGCGTTGGATATCTGGGTGGTGAAGGCGCTCGGCGCGCGTACCGCTTCCGCAATCGCCGCGGGCAGGTTGTAAAGGCGCGGGTGCGTGAAGGGGAAGACGCTGACGAACAGCAGGCTGCGTATGTCGGCGGCCGGCACGTCCGACCTCGCGGTGGCCGAAAGGGCGGCGGCGGACGCCAGGTCGAGGATGGAGCTGGATTCGTCCGCGATGGCGACGCCGGTGTATTCGGCGATGTCCGCGCTCTCCCGGGTGTAAAGCCCGTCGCGAATGGCGTCTTCGATGGGCATGGCGGGCGGCAGTGCGGTCGCCGCGGCGGCGATGTAGAGCGCGCCGCCCTTCGTGAAGTCGGTGGCGCTGGGGGTCAGGGCCGGAAAGGGGGGCTGGGCCATGAGGAGCCTCCGTGAGGGCACTTGGGCGGTGTGCGTGGACGGTCGTGGCGGCACCTGCCGGGCACGCGTGCGCCGGGCGGGAGGCCGCCCCGGGGCGGCCCCCGGTCATCCGACAGGACAGCGCTCCGGAATGTGAGGCGGGCGGCGGCCGCGCGGCGGCGCGCCGGGCGGCGGCCCGCGGCGGTTCCGGCCGTGCGCTCAGTCGGCGGCGAGGAGCGCGTGCGCGGCCGGGGCCAGGGACTCCACCCGGGGCGGCGCGGCCTCCTCGTACTCCCGCCACCGCTGGATCTCGCGGCAGTCGGGGCGTACGAGCATCGCTCCCGCGGGCGGCAGCCCGAGCGCGTCGGCGGTGGCCCGGTCGAGGGTGTGCACCGCGAGCGGCACGGGCCCGGTGCCGAGGGACCCGGCCCCGGTCCAGCGCTTCCCCTCGGGACCGGCGAGCAGGGTGAGCCCGTCGCCGATCAGGTCGACGGTGGAGACCGGCTCGTCGCCCGCGCCTGCCGCCGGCGCGAGCCAGTGGTGCGCCAGCCGCCCGTTGAGGTCCCACGGCAGGGTCTCCGCGGCGGTGGCGGGCTCGGTGGGCGGGGCGGCGGAGAAGTCGACGTTGTGCCTGCCGACCGGGCGGCGCTCGGTCTCGTAGGTGTCGAGCAGGTCGTCCCGCGCCCAGCCCCGGAGCGTCCAGGCGAGCTTCCAGCCGAGGTCGAAGGCGTCCTGGATCGCGGTGTTCATGCCGGTGCCGCCGCGGGGCGTCATCCGGTGGGCGGCGTCGCCGACGACGAAGCCGCGGCGCTCCCGGTACCGCTCGGCGAGCGTGGCGGCGAGCGCAAAGCTGCTGAACCGCTCGATCCGGGGCCGGAGCGCGTCGACGCCCGCCGCGCGGGCGAGCAGCGCGGCCAGCCCGGCGTCGTCGAGGTCGGCAAGGCCCGGCTGGCCGGGGGCGCGGCCGCGCGCGAAGCTCCACCGGTCCCCCTGGCCGCGGCGGCTGAGGAAGCCGGCCGCGTCGGGCCGGGTGATCATGTAGACGGCGGGCTTGCGGTCCGGGTCCCCGATGACGCCGTCGAGCTCCGCCCGGAACTGGACCGACTCGTAGCCGCCCAGGTGGTCCAGGCCCTCCATGGCGATGCCGAGTTGCTCGCGCACGGTGCTGTACGGGCCGTCCCCGCCGATGACGTAGTGCGCCTCGACCACGTGGCTGGTCCCGGTCGCCCGGTCGAGCAGCGTGGCCCGGATCCCGTCGTCGTCCTGGAAGAGGGCGGTGAGTTCGCAGCCGAGCCGCACCCGCGCGGCCGGCAGCGTGCGCAGATGCGCCAGGAGCACGGGCTCCAGGTCGTCCTGCGGCGCCCACGCCGGCCGGGTCGGGCTGACCAGGGCCGCCTCGGGCCTGGTCGGGATGGCCATCGGCATCTCGGTGCCGGTTCCCGCGGCCAGGGTCTCGGTGACGTACGTGTACGCCTCGACGTCGCTCGCCTTGGCACGCACCGCCGCCTCCAGGCCCCAACGGCGCATCAGCTCCATGGTCCTGGTGCTGACGAGCATGGCCCGCGACAGCTCGGACGCCTCCGGGCGCTTCTCGACGAGCAGGACGTCGACGCCGTAACCGGCCAGGGTGATGCCGGCCACCATGCCGGCAGGACCGGCTCCCACCACGAGCACGTGCACCTGGTCAGGCAGGAATTGCCCCGGTTCCCGTAATCCCGTCATGTCATCCGACGCTAAGCACCCGCCGCGGACACCGTCAAGGCGTCCTCTGCGGCCGCCAATCGACCGCCAACCGGCCGCCAAGAAATCGCCAAGCGGCCCGCGAGGACGGTCGCGCGAAACCGGATAGACCGCCCTGACCTGCATGTATCCCCAATGACACGCCCCCCGGCGGAAGGGCGGCGACGCGGTGCCGCCGGGCCGGACCACCCGGACGGGCACCGGGGTGGTTCCCGGCCGCCCCAGGTCCTGCCGTCACCCCGGCGGGGCGGCCCGCGTCACATTCCGGCGGGGTGTCTTGTCGTACAGAGGGAGACGACGAACACGTCATCCGGCGAGCAGGCGGCCCGGGAACCACCACGACCCGCTTCTCCGTCCCGCGCGATCGCGCCCGGACGGCACCGCCTGCTCACTCAGATCAGCCACACCCGACCCACCAGGAGAAACCATGACGACCCCGGCACCGTCGTTCACCGAGCCGGCGCCCGCGGAGCGCCTGGAGAAAGTGGCCTCCGCGCTGAAGGGCAACGGCTTCGAGGCGGAGATCCTCGACGACGCCGCGGCCGCGCGTGCCCGCGTCAAAGACCTGATCCCCCAGGGCGCCAGCGTGTTCACCGGGGCCAGCGAGACGCTGCGCCTGTCCGGCATCGACGAGGATCTCAACGGCGAGCGGTACGACGCCGTCAGGCCCAAGAGCCTGGCCATGGACCGCAAGGCGCAGCGGACCGACATCCGGCGGCTGCTCGGCCACCACGACGTCATCGTCGGCAGCGTGCACGCGGTCACCGAGACCGGCTCCCTCGTGATCGGCTCGGCCAGCGGAAGCCAGCTCACCGGCTACACCGGCGGCGCCGACCACGCGATCTGGGTCGTCGGGGCGCAGAAGGTGGTGCCCGACGTGGAGACCGGGCTGCGCCGGCTCGAAACCCACTGCACCCAGTTGGAGGACGAGCGGGCCATGAAGGCGTACGGGGTGGGCAGCGCCCTCAACCGCGTCCTCATCCTCCACGCCTTCAACCCGAACTACTACCCCGGGCGCGGCACCGTCCTGCTGCTCCGCGAGGCCATCGGGTTCTGACCCGCCGGAAGCCGGGAGCCGGGAGCCGCAACGGCCCCGGGGCCGCGCGCCCGGTACCGCGCCGGCCCCGGCCGGCTCCGTCCACCGCAGGAACTCCGGGAGGAACGACCGTGTCTGGCTTGCAGGACAAGGTAGTGATCGTGACGGGCGGCGCCGGCGGGCTGGGCCGGGCGGTCGTCGCCCGTCTGGCCCGGGACGGTGCCGCGGTGGTGGTGACCGGGCGGGGCAGCGAGCAGGGTGAGAAGACCGCCGCCGAGGCCGGCGGGATGTTCCTGCGCCACGACGTGACCGTCGAGGACGACTGGCGGGCCGTGGTGGACGCGGTCGTCGGGCGCTACGGCAGGCTCGACGGGCTGGTCAACAACGCCGGGGTCGACTCCTGGTCGCTGATCGAGGACGAGACGCTGGAGAAGTTCGAACATGCCCTGAAGGTCAACCTGACCGGGGTGTTCCTCGGCGTGAAGTCGGTGGTCCCGGCGATGCGCGCGGCCGGCGGCGGCTCGATCGTCAACGTCGGCTCCGCCACGGGCCTGAACGGGCACCCCATGACCGCGGGGTACGGGGCGTCCAAGTGGGGCGCCCGCGGCCTGACGAAGACGGCGGCGGTGGAGCTGGGCCGCTACCGGATACGGGTGAACTCCGTCCACCCCGGCCTCGTCTACACCCCGATGACCGCCGCCAACGGCGCCAGGCCCGGCGAGGGCAACTTCCCGTTCGCCCCGCTGGACCGGCTCGGCACCCCGGAGGAGATCGGCGAGGCGGTGGCCTTCCTGGTCTCCGACGCGGCCTCGTACATGACGGGCGCGGACATCGCCGTGGACGGCGGCTGGTCGGCCGGCGAGACCGCGCTGATGAAGCACGCCCCCGACGCCTCCTCCTGAGCCACCCGCGTCCCCCGGCCCGCGGGCCGGGGGACGGGCGGTCAGCCCAGCAGCCCGGCCATCCGGTCGAGCTGGCGCAGGGTCTCGTCGCGCGGCGCGGACCGCAGGTTGAAGGTGATCTCGTCCACGCCCGCCTCCGTCAGGTCCGCGACGGCCTTCGGCTCGGGCGGGGCCGCGTGCACGACGACCGGCACCCGCCGCCCGGCGCGCTCCCGCAGCTCCGCGACGGCGGGAACGAGCGCCGGAGGGCTCGCACCGAACGGGAACCAGCCGTCGCCGTACTCGATGATCCGGTCGAACGTCCCGGGCCCCCAGCCGCCGACGAGCACCGGGATCGGGTGCGCCGGCTTCGGCCAGCAGTACGCCGGCGGGAAGTCGACGTACTCGCCGTGGAACTCGGCCAGTTCACGGGCCCACAGCTCCTTCATCGCCAGCACCCGCTCGCGCATCAGGGCGAACCGGGTGCGCGGGTCCGTGCCGTGGTCGCGCATCTCCTCGCGGTTCCAGCCGGCGCCGATACCGAGGACGGCCCGGCCGTCGGAGACCTGGTCGAGCGAGGCCATCTCCTTGGCGAGGAGGATCGGGTCGCGCTGCGGGATCAGCGCGATGCCGGTGCCGAGCCGGATCCGCTCGGTGACGACGGCGGCGGCGGTCAGCGTCACGATCGGGTCGAAGGTGCGGTAGTAGACCTGGGGCAGTTCGCCGCCGCCGGGGAAGGGCGTGTCCCGGCTGGCGGGGATGTGGCTGTGCTCGGTGACGAACAGCGAGTCGAACCCGCGCTCCTCCACCGCCACGCCGAGCGCGGCGGGTGCGATCCCCTTGTCGGTCACGAACGTCGAGATGCCGAACCTCATACGCGATCCTCAGCCGTCAGCGGAGCTTGATGGTGGTGGGCAGCGAGGAGAAGCCCCGGATGTTGGTGGTGTAGACGCGGACGGCGCGGTCCGCGTCGATCTCGTACGCGCTGATGCGGCGCGCCAGTTCGGCCAGGACGACGCGCGCCTCGAGCCGGGCCAGCGGGGCGCCGAGGCAGTAGTGCGGGCCGCCGCCGAAGCTGATCACGCGGCGGGTGTCGCGGCCGAGGTCGAAGCGCTCGGCGTCCGGGAACACCTCGGGGTCGCGGTTGGCGGCGGCGATCAGGCACAGGACGCGCGCGCCCGCGGGCACGGGGACGCCGTGCAGGGTGCGGTCCTCGGTGAGGGTACGGACCATGTACTGCACGGGCGTGTCGTAGCGCAGCGTCTCCTCGACCCACTCGCTGATCCCGCCGTCGAACGCGCGGGCGCGCTGGTCCGGGTTGCGCCACGCCCAGTACCAGGCGTTGCCCAGCATCCGCAGGCTCGTCTCGTACCCCGCCGTGACCAGCAGCCCCAGCACGGCGACGATCTGCTCGTCGGTCAGGGGCGCGCCGTCGGGGCGCGCCTGGCCCAGCGAGGTCAGCAGGTCGGTGCCGGGGTCGCGGCGCCGTTCGCCGACCCAGCGCAGGTAGTAGCCGGCCAGCTCGCCCATCGCCTGGGCGTTCTCCGGCGTGAGGTCGCGGGCGCCGGGCGGGCGGTGGAAGGCGAGGTGGATGAGGCGGCGCGCCTCCGCCCGGTCCCCGTGCGGGACGCCGATCAGCTCCGAGATGACGTCCATCGGGACGGTGGCCGCGATGTCGGCGACGAAGTCGAACGACTCGCGCTCCAGCGCCGGGTCGAGGTGGGCGCGCACGATGTCGCGGATCCGGTCCTCGAGCCCGTTCATGTGCCGGGGGCTGAACACGCCGGACACCAGGGCCCGGGTCCGGGTGTGGTCCGGCGGGTCCATGGCGTTGAACGACATCACCTTGTGCGCGTCGGGTCCCCAGATGGCGGAGTCCAGCAACGGGCCGTTGGCGCTGGAGAAGCCCGCCGAGTCGCGCAGCGCGGCGTCGACGTCCGCGTGCCGCGACAGCGCCCAGATGTCCAGCTCCTCGTTGTGGTGAACGGGCGCCTTTTCGCGAAGCTGCGCATACAGCGGATAAGGGTCGACGTTGAGCTGCTCGTCGTAGGGGCTGTACTCCACTGCCATACTCCATCGCCTCCACCGTGGTGATCGGTTCGTGAGTCCCTGCGCCGAGTCGGCCGGATTCCGCCGGCCGGAACACGAACGAGCAGGGGCCGGCCGGGTGAGGGAAGGGAACGCGGCTCGAAAGCGCCCTGCTCGCACGTGGATATGTGCGTCTCTTCTGTACGACAAGGCACGTCGGCCGAATGTGAGGCGCGCGCGGCGCCGGTGTCCGGGTGGGTTACCTTGACGAGATACCGAGGGCGGTTGCGTGGAGGAGGCTGGTGGCGCGATGACCACCGAGTCGGGGCCGGGGTCCGCGGCACCGGACGCGAGCCTGGGTGTGATCATGGGCGAGCGGCGCCAGATGATCAACCTGGCCTACCGGCTGCTGGGTTCGCTCTCCGACGCCGAGGACGCGGTGCAGGAGACGTACGCCCGCTGGTACGCGATGCCGCGGGCGGAGCAGGAGGCCATCGAGTCCCCGGGGGCCTGGCTGACGACGGTGACCAGCCGGATCTGCCTGAACCTGCTGAACTCGGCGCGGGTGCGGCGCGAGACGTACGTCGGGCAGTGGATTCCCGAGCCGCTGCCGGAGCACACCGAGTGGACCACCGCCCGCGCCGGCGGCAGCCACATGGACCCGGCCGACCGGATCACCCTGGACGAGTCCGTGAGCATGGCTTTCCTGGTGGTGCTGGAGTCGATGACGCCGGCCGAGCGGGTGGCCTTCGTGCTGCACGACGTGTTCCGGTACTCCTTCGCGGAGGTGGCCGGGATCGTCGGCCGGTCGCCGGGCGCCTGCCGCCAGTTGGCCTCCTCCGCCCGGCGCCGGATCCGGCCGGCCCGTGCCCCCGCGACCGCGCCGGCCAGGAGGGCGGGCATCGTCCGGGAGTTCCGGCAGGTCTGGGAGGCCCAGGACATCGACGCCCTGATCGGGCTGCTGGATCCGAACGCCACCGTGACCGCCGACGGCGGCGGGCTGGCGGCCGCGGCCCCCCATCCGGTCACCGGCGGCAAGGAGATCGCCATCGCCTGCGCCGGCCTGGCGGCCCGGGCCCCGCTGACGATCCTGGAGCGTACGGTCAACGGCCAGCCTGGTCTGGTCAGCCGGCGGAACGGCAGGACCATCGCGGTCCTGGCCTTCGACATCGACCGGGACCGCATCACCCATATCTGGGCCGTGCTCAACCCCGAGAAACTCCGCGCCTGGACCGCCGCCTGAGCTCTCACCGGGGCGTTGTCCGCGCGGTATAGCAATATATTGCCCCCACCGGATCGCTCGATCCGTCCCCGGGCAGGAAGCGGGCTTTCCCCCATAAGATGATCGCGCCGGGAGAAGGCGGGGGAAGCGTCCGGCAACTAAACTGGGGGCATGATTCCTTGGCTGCAGCATTCCTGCGAAACCGTGTTCCGCGGATGACCTGCTCAGCGGCTGACATTCCGACCGCCCGCGGCAGAGTCCTGCATCCGGCGCGCGCCAATACCGCCTTACGCAGCCCCACCTGCCTATCGCGAAAGGATCGCACATGAGCGCTTCCGCCGCCCCGGCGAAGGTGCACCAACTCGTCAGCGCCTTCGTGGACGCACCGGACGACCGTCTCGACGCGGAGTTCCGGCAGTTGACCGGCGAGCTGTGGCGGGACGGTGCCGCCACCGGCCTCGCCCTGCCGGCCGCGCGGGAGCTCGCCGGCCGCTTCGAGGCGCTGGACGACCGGAGACGCGGCTACGCGGCGGTGCTGCTCGGCCTCCTCGTCGAGACCGAGTATCCGTCGGCCGACGGCCCCATCGCCACCGCGGCCGGCGCCGGCCTCGACGCCTACACCGCCCTGGCGGCCGGCCTCGACCAGGGCGACCCGCTCTTCCTGGCGCTGTGCTACCTGCTGGCGCACTTCCCCGCGGCCCGCGAGCCCGTGCTCGCCGCGGCGACCCAGGCCGGCCTGCACGAGGACGACTACTCCCGGCTCGACCGGGCGCTGGCCACGCTGGACCCCGAACACCCCGTTCTCGGCCGGGTGTTCCCCTCCCCGGCCGCCTGGCAGCGGTACGGCGCGGAGGGCGACTTCGACAAGCGCTGGATCGAGGCGATGTCGCCGGAGGAGGTCGAACGCGGCTGGCGCGCCGATACCGGGACGGCCTTCGCCGGCCTCGGCGCCAAGGCGTACTGGGCGGTGCGCAACTGGACCTCCCCCGCCGTACCGGCCGAGGTCGACTTCCCGCCGGACGAGAAGGTTGTCCGCGCGGCCGACCCGGCGGTCGGTCTCTTCGACGCGCACGAGCCGGCGCTGAGCTGCCCGGGCTGCGGCGGCGCCTTCGAGGTCGCCGCGCGCCGGGCGCGGTGCACGCGGTGCGACACGGCGTACCCGATCTCGGCCGGCATCCTGGACCTCACCAAGACCATGGCCGGGGACGAGGCCGACGACTTCGACTTCATGGTCGCCGAGACGCCCGGCATGACCCTCTTCTACGAGCGGATCGCCCGCCCCAACTTCCTGCGGCTGTGCGGCAGCAACTGGGACGACGCGGTGACCACCGGCGTCGAGGACGACTACCTGGCCCGGCACGTCCGCCCGGTCGAGGGCCCGGTGCTCGACCTCGGCTGCGGCGCGGGCCGCTGGACCGGCGTCCTCGCGGACGCCGTCGGCGCGGAGCGCGTCATCGCGCTCGACGCGACCGGCCCGATGCTCTCGATGCTGCGCGCCCGGCTCGCCGGGGTCCCGGCGATCAGGTCCGGCGCCGCGCCGCTGCCCTTCAAGGACGCGAGCCTGGGCGCGGTGCTGTGCTGGAACGCGCTCCAGGCGTTCCCCGACCCGGCGGCGGCCGTCGCCGAGGTCGGGCGGTGCCTGCGGCCCGGCGGCACGTTCACGGTGATGACGTTCCGGAACTCGGACGACCCCGTCTACCGCCACTTCGTCGCCGCCCACACCCCCGCCGAATACCGGGTCGGGCCGCGCCCGTTCGACCCGGACGCGCTCAAGCAGTTGCTGGCGGACGCCGGTCTGCGGATCCGCGAGGAGTGGGGTCCCGGCACGTTCGTCTTCTTCACCGCGGAACGCGCGTAACCGGCGCCGCCGGCCCCCGCCCGCGGCACCGCGCGGGCCGCCCGCGGCCGCGGGGACGGGGGCCGGCGCTCCGGCGCGGAAGTGCTCGTCCGGCACGTACCGGACGTGTATCCGCCTGCCGGAGCGGAGGCGCAGGTCACGGCCGTCGCCCTACGGAGTAAGCTCGTTGCCGGCTGTTGTCACTGACAGCCGCGACCGGCACGGACGGGAGGCGGCGACGTGGCACGGCACCGGGCCGGTGGCGGTTCCCGGCTCATCACATCGGCGGGATCCCGCCGGTCACCAACTTGGCAGGATCCGGGGAGAGGACTTGACCAGATGAGTGATCACGACTGGCTGGCCGAGCGGTTCGAAAGTGATCGCCCCCGTTTGCGCGCGCTCTCGTACCGGATGCTCGGCTCCGCCGCGGAAGCCGACGACGCGGTCCAGGAGGCGTGGATCCGGCTGAGCCGCTCGCGCACCGACGAGGTGGAGAACCT
This sequence comes from Streptomyces sp. NPDC004134, assembly GCF_042874195.1. Classification (NCBI taxonomy): domain Bacteria; kingdom Bacillati; phylum Actinomycetota; class Actinomycetes; order Kitasatosporales; family Streptomycetaceae; genus Streptomyces; species Streptomyces sp. NPDC004134. The sequence continues at coordinate 116,544 of NZ_JBIAMS010000028.1, forward strand.
CAGCGGCTGGCTGACGACGATCGTCGCCCGGGTCTCGCTGAACATGCTCCAGTCCCGCAAGTCACGCCCCGAGGACCTGGTGGACACCACCGAGGCCGGCGAGGGGCACGGCGAGGCCGCGCCGGACGACCCGGAGGAGGAGGCGGTCCTCGCCGACTCCGTCGGCGTCGCGCTGCTGGTGGTGCTCGACACCCTCACGCCCGCCGAGCGGCTGGCGTTCGTGCTGCACGACATGTTCGCCGTCCCCTTCGAGGAGATAGCGAAAATCGTCGACCGCTCCCCCGCCGCCGCCCGCCAGTTGGCCAGCCGCGCCCGCCGCCGCGTGCAGCGGGCCGCGCCGCTGGCCAGGACCGCGGCCGTCGGCGTGTACGACGAGAAGGCGGACGCGCCCAAGAAGGGCAAGTCCGATCTGGCCAACGCCTTCCTCGCCGCGTCCCGCGAGGGCAACTTCGAGGCCCTGCTGTCGATGCTGGACCCGGACATCGTGCTGCGCTCCGACCCGACCGCCGTGCAGATGGGAGTCGACGCCGAGCTGCGCGGCGCCGACGCCGTCACCCGCGTCTTCGCCGGCCGCGCCTGGGCACCGGTGCCCGCGCTCATCGACGGGACGGCCGGGCTGGTGTGGGCGAAGGGCGGCCGGCCGCGGCTCGCGTTCCGCTTCACCGTCGACGACGGGCGGATCACCGCCATCGGCATCCAGGCCGAGCTGGCGGACGTCGACATCGCGCTCGCCCTCTAGGGCACCGTCCGTACGGACGGCGGAGGGGCCGGCGTTCCCGCGCAGGGGACACCGGCCCTTCCGGCCGAGCGGACGGTCTAGTCGTTGAGCGAGTCGAACGCCTTGAGCAACTTCCGCTGGATGTCGCTGATCTGGTAGTACGAGCCGAGCTTGTAGTACTCCTCGTGGGGCGTGAGCGTGAGGCCGTAGACGAGGGTGCGTGCCTCGCCCGCGTAGGCGTACGGCGCGTTGTGCGCGTACGTCGAGAACTTCGCCAGGTCCTCGTCCCGTTCGGCCGGCGCCAGCGTGGGGTCCCTGCTGATCACGGCGAAGCAGAGCCGCTCGATCCTGCCGCTCTCCCAGTTCAGCGTCGGGTAGACGGAGAACGAGCGGCGCGCGAACGTCAGCCCCACCTCGCCGGTCTCCTGCAGCCCCATGTCGCGGATCATCGACCGGACGGCCCCGGGGCCGAGGATGTCGGGGGACATCTCGCTGAAGTACAGGTTGACCGTCTTCTTGTTGTAGTCGATCGACGTCATCTGCACCTTGTCGAGGCCGTAGCGCGCGAACAGCCCGGCGTTCTCCCGCACGCTGTCCGGCATGGAGGGGATCCCGGCCAGCTTCGCCGCGCTCGGCAGATCCTTCGTGGGGAAGAAGGCATACGTCTTCTTGAACCCGCCGGTGATCTCGCCGTCGAAGGCGAACATGCTGACGGGGCAGTGTTCCTGGGTGTCGGCGAGCAGCCTGCCGACGGGGTGGTCGGTGCGGGGGGTCAACCCCTCGGCTAACGCCACGCGGTACGGGTCGCCGGCCTCCGCCGGCACCGAGATGCTGAAGTCCAGCTCCGTCGCGTACCGCCCGCTCGCCATGGAGAAGACCACCACGGCGTCGGCGAGCACCTCGTGGTACGCCTCCAGAGCGGGTCTGACCTTTTCCCGGGAGACCGTGATATCGAGGAGGCCGGCCGCTTCCTCCATGGCTGAATAGACACGCTCGACGTCAGCAGCACCGGACATGGAATCCTCCGCAAGTCGATGGGGGTCGACGGTCGAAGTCAGGTCAGATTGCTGGGGCAGCTATCAGCTCAACCTGCCCAGCGTCCGTCACCCGGCTTGGCCCTGACTGTGGAACGGGTTGGCGCCGACTTGGCGGAACCCCCGTCGCCGGGCCGCGCTGCCGGTGCGTCCCGGGCCGCGGCGCGGGTCAATCGGGAAGCTGCCTGCGGGAACGCATTGCCGGCTCCGCCGTCAAGCCGCTGCCAACTCGCGGCACAGTCCGGGCCAAGCCGTTCACAGGCACTGCGTGCCATGACTCTTCCGGGACTTTCCGTGCTTTAATCGGTTGCCCTTCATCCACCCGGCCGCAGGGCCGCGTACCCCGGCTGACCAGGCGAGATGCGCCCTGGCATACCGGTGACAATATGTTGCCCCGCAATGATCCTTGACGCTCGCAGCCGCGGTTCCGCAGTCTTTTCCATATGGCTACCGCGGTGGATAACAAGAAGCAATCGGGCGGCAAGAAGCTCATTCTCGCAGAGCCGCGCGGCTTCTGCGCGGGAGTGATCAGGGCCATTGAGATCGTCGAGCGTGCGCTCGAGATTCACGGCGCGCCGCTGTACGTACGCAAGCAGATCGTCCACAACGAGCACGTGGTACGCCGGCTGGAGCAGCGGGGCGTCAGGTTCGTCGACTCCGAGACCGAGGTGCCGGACGGCGCGGTGTGCATCTTCTCGGCGCACGGCGTCTCCCCCGAGGTGCGCAGCAACGCGGCGCGGCGCAGCCTCCAGGTCATCGACGCGACCTGCCCCCTCGTGGCCAAGGTGCACCAGGAGGCGATCCGGTTCGCCCGTGACGAGCGGACGCTGCTCCTCGTCGGGCACGCCGACCACGAGGAGATCGAGGGCACCTACGGGGAGGCCCCGGACCGCACGATCATCGTGGAGGACGCGGAGGCGGCCAGGAACCTGGAGCTGCCGGAGGGCACGCGCGCCGCGTTCCTCACCCAGACCACTCTCTCGGTGGACGACACCGAGGAGATCGTGTCCGTGCTGCGCGAGCGGTTCCCCGAGATCGTCGGCGCGGGCAGCGAGGACATCTGCTACGCCAGCCAGAACCGGCAGACCGCGGTGAAGTCGATCGCCTGGCGCAGCGAACTCGTGCTCGTCGTCGGCTCCGCCAACTCCAGCAACACCGTGCGGATGGTGGAGGTCGCGCAGGCCGCCGGCGCCGAGGCCAAGCTGCTGCCGAACGTCGACCACCTCGACCCCGCCTGGCTGGAGGGCGTCAGCACGGTCGGCGTCAGCTCCGGCGCGAGCGCCCCCGAGGTGCTGGTCGAAGAGGTCATCGAGCGCCTCGCGTCCCTCGGGTACGCCGACGTCGAGACAGAGGTCACCGCCAAGGAGACCGTCGTCTTCCGGCCCCCTTCGGGGCTCGAACTGCCGAAGAAGAAGGCCGCCGGCGCCGGCAAGGACCTCCCCGTGGACGACGCCACCGAGGAGCTGGTCGGCCGCGCCGTCGCGCGCGTCGAGGAGCTGCTGAGCGCCGAGATCGCCCGCTGGCAGGCGGTCGACGCGCGCGCGGCGCTGCCCATCGAGGGCATCGCGGAGCTGATCGCGGCCGGCGGCAAGCGGCTGCGGCCCACCTTCTGCGTGAGCGGCTACCTGGCGGCCGGCGGTGCCGTCGACGGCTCGGCCGCCGAGGACGCGGTCATCGGCGCCGCCGCGGCGCTGGAGCTGCTGCACGCCTCCGCCCTGCTGCACGACGACATCCTCGACAACGCGCCCACCCGCCGCGGCGCGCCGACGCTGCACGCCAAGCACGCCGCCATCCACGCGGACAAGGGCTGGACCGGCGAACCCCGCCGCTACGGCGAGGGGATCGGCATCCTGGCCGGCGCCCTCGCGTACGGCTACGCCACCCGGCTCGCCGCCGGGCTGACCGGCCCGGCCATGGAGATCTGGACCGACCTGGGCACCGAGATGCTCGTGGGCCAGCAGCTCGACATCGCGCTGGCCGCCGAGCCGAAGCCGGACACGGACCTCGCCCGCTGGATCGCGGTCTGCAAGTCCGGCCGGTACACCATCCACCGCCCCCTCGCCCTCGGCGCGTCCCTCGCCGGGCGGCAGGACCTCCAGCAGGTGTTCGAGGCGTACGGCGTGGCCGCCGGCGAGGCGTTCCAGCTCCGCGACGACCTGCTCGACGCCTTCGGCGACTCCGAGGCGACCGGCAAGCCGGCCGGACTCGACGTCAGCGAGCACAAGATGAACCTCCTGCTCGCCCTCGCCGCCACGAAGGACGCCCGGGTCGCCGAGCTGGTGGCGGCGCGCACGTGGGACACCGAGGCGCTCAGCGCCGCGATGCTCGCGTCCGGCGTACGCCAGGAGGTCGAGGAGCACATCGACCAGCTCGTCGGGACCGCCCGCACGGCCCTCCAGGGTGCGCCGCTGGCGGACGGCTGGCGGGAGCGGCTGGACCTGATGGTGGAGTACGTCGCGTACCGCGACCGCTGACCGCCCGCCCCCCAGACCGAACCCGAGGGGCCCGCCACCGGTGCCGGCCCAGCACGACAGATATCGAGAGGATGATCAGACGTGGTGGACCTCGGCATGCCCAAGGTGCCCCAGCAGGTGTCTCCCCGGCGCAAGAGCCGGCAGCTCAGGCTGGGCCATGACGACCGAGCCGTGCTCGTCGGCGGCGACGCCCCGGTGAGCGTGCAGTCCATGTGCACGACCGTGACGGCCGACGTGAACGCGACGCTCCAGCAGATCGCGGAGCTGACGGCGTCGGGTTGCCAGATCGTACGGGTCGCCGTGCCCTCGGCCGACGACGCCGACGCGCTGCCGGAGATCGCGCGCAAGTCGCAGATCCCGGTGATCGCCGACATTCACTTCCAGCCGCGGTACGTCTTCGCGGCGATCGACGCGGGCTGCGCCGCGGTCCGCGTGAACCCGGGCAACATCAAGGCGTTCGACGACAAGGTCGGTGAGATCGCCAAGGCCGCGGCGGACGCCCAGGTGCCGATCCGCATCGGCGTGAACGCGGGCTCGCTGGACAAGCGGCTGATGGACAAGTACGGGAGCGCGACGCCGGACGCCCTGGTGGAGTCGGCGCTGTGGGAGTGCTCGCTCTTCGAGGAGCACGGCTTCCGGGACATCAAGATCTCCGTGAAGCACCACGACCCGGTCGTGATGATCAATGCGTACCGCAAGCTGGCCGCGGCCTGCGACTACCCGCTGCACCTCGGCGTGACCGAGGCGGGGCCCGAGTTCCAGGGCACGGTGAAGTCCGCGGTGGCCTTCGGCGCGCTGCTGGCCGACGGCATCGGCGACACGATCCGGGTGTCGCTGTCGGCGCCGCCGGCCGAGGAGGTCAAGGTCGGCGCGGCGATCCTGGAGTCCCTCGGGCTCAAGGAGCGCCGTCTGGAGATCGTCTCGTGCCCCTCGTGCGGCCGGGCGCAGGTGGACGTCTACAAGCTGGCCAACGAGGTGACCGCCGGGCTCGACGGCATGGAGGTGCCGCTGCGCGTCGCCGTGATGGGCTGCGTCGTCAACGGTCCCGGCGAGGCCCGTGACGCCGACCTCGGCGTGGCGTCGGGCAACGGCAAGGGGCAGATCTTCGTCAAGGGGAAGGTCGTCGCCACGGTGCCGGAATCCAAGATTGTCGAAACGCTTATCGACGAAGCCATGCGTATTGCCGAGGAAATGGAAGCCGACGAGGACACGCCCGCCGGTACGCCGCAGGTCATCACTCCCTGAACCCTGCGCCCACCCAGTGGAATTGCAAATTGGAGAATCGCCAAGTGAACACCAAGTCGCCGGTGTATTGGTGGCCAAGTGGGATGGCGGATGCTGGGTGGGCGTAGTCGGGTGTTTCGGCGCTGGTTGAGGTGGTGGCCTGGTGAGCGGGAGTCCGGTGCACAAGCGTGGTTTGTATATAGGTGTTCTCGCGCAGCGTGC
>NZ_JBIAMS010000029.1:0-116655 GCF_042874195.1 Streptomyces sp. NPDC004134
CGCCGCGAACATATCCTTCAACCGCGCCGCCCCATCCAGCAGCGAATACTGCGTGTGCACATGCAGATGCGTAAAAGGCGGCTTGGCCACGACGGAGGACCTCCAGCAGACGGTGGGCGCGAGGGCTCGGGCAGGACGCTGGGAAGTCTAGGACGCGGCACTGACACCGCCGCCCGCCGGCCGTACTGAAGCCGGGCCTCCCCTTTAGCACCGGTTTACGGTCCGCCGTGGCAGAATCACGCACGATGGAACACGCGGCCGTAACGATCAGGGTGATGCGCGCGGCGGTCTTCACCGCGCTGTGCATCAGCCTGTCCGCGGGCGCCCACGTGCTGCTGTCCGCCAACCCCCTGCCCCTCGGCATGCTGGCCGCGCTCTCCGCCGGCGTCTTCGTCGTCGCCTATCTGCTCGCCGGCCGCCGCGAGCGGGGCTACTGGAGCATCGCGGCCCTGCTCGTGCCGCTGGAGCTGGCGGCGGACACCGTCTTCACCACCGGCCAGCACACCTGCTACGGCCAGTCCGGCGGCCCCGTCGCGGGCTCCATGCGCTCCCTGGGGCTCGACCTCCTCTGCTCCGGCGAGTTCGGCACCCCGCTGGCCCGGATGACCGCCCGCGGCGAGGCCCTGGCGGGCACCGCCGCCAGCCCCTGGCTGCTGCTCGCCGCCCATGTCGGCGTGGGCCTGGCCGCCGCCGCCTGGCTGCGCCGCGGCGAGGCGGCCCTGGCCGGCCTGCTGCGCGCCGCCGCGGCCGTCGCCTTCCGGCCGCTGCTGCTGGCCGTCGCGATCGTCACCGTCGCCCCGGTGCGGAGCACCGGCCGTCCCGGCCGCCGCCCGGACCGTACCCGCGCCGTCCGCCCGCAGCCGCACCTGCTCCACTCGGTCCTGCGGCGTGGCCCGCCGTGCCCGGCCGCTGCCTGATCGGGCAGCCCGGCCGGAGAAGCACGGACACAGCCACACCGACCACATAGGGACCTCCCACCATGAGCAAGCGAAACAGCCAGGAAGCCAAGCGGGCCGCGCGCGAGCGGCTGCGCATCGAGCGCGAGAAGCAGGCCAAGAAGGAGAAGGTGCGCCGGCAGCTCTTCGTCGGCGGTGCCGTCGTCGGTCTGCTGGCCGTCGTCGGCGGCGTCGCCTTCGCGGTGACCACGCTCGGCGGCGACGACGGCAGCGACAAGGACTGGGGCGCGGCGAAGAACGCCAAGCTCGTCCAGCCGGCGAACGCCGAGGGCGACAAGGGCACCAGCGTGGTGCTCGGCGGCAAGGACGCCGAGAAGACCGTCGACGTCTACGAGGACCTGCGCTGCCCCGCGTGCGCGCAGTTCGAGCAGCAGTTGGGCGAGCGGATCAAGAAGGGCGCCGAGGACGACAAGTACCAGCTCCGCGTCCACCTCGGCGCGATCATCGACGGCAACTTCGGCGGCAACGGCTCCAAGAACGCCGCCAGCGCCCTGGGCGCGGCGCTGGACGTCAGCACCGAGGCGTTCAAGGAGTACCACGGCCTGCTCTACTCCGCGGACCACCACCCGCCGGAGAACCAGGACAAGTTCGCCGACAACGAGTACCTGCTGGACGTCGCCAAGAACGTCGACGAGCTGAAGGGCAACAAGCAGTTCCAGAAGAACGTCGAAAAGGGCACGTTCGACAAGTGGGCCCTGGAGATGATCGACAGCTTCAACGACGCCGGCATCGAGGGCACGCCGACCATCAAGATCGACGGCCAGAAGGTCGAGAGCAACGCGCTCCCGGCCGAGCTGGACAAGCTCGGCGCGTAGGACCCCGCGTCACGTGGCGGAGCGCACGTCCAGCTCCGCCACGAACGCGTCCGCCACCGGCCAGGCGGACTGCGCCGCCTCCGCGTCGTAGTCCGCCAGGCCCGGGTCGGTGAACAGGTGCCCCGCGCCCGGGTACCGGAAGACCTCCACCTCGGCGCCGGCCCGGCCCATCCGCAGATACCAGGCCGTCTGCCAGTCGTGCGTCTCGTACGGGTCGGGGTCGGCCACGTGCAGTTGCACCGGCAGCTCGCCGGAGGCCGCCGTCGCGCCGTCCGCGACGTCGGACGTGCCGTGCATCAGCAGCAGCCCCCGCGCGTGCCGGTCCGCGAGCGCCAGGTTCTGCGCCAGCGCGCCGCCGAGTGAGAAACCCGCGTACAGCACGCCGCCCGCCGAGTGCGGCGCCGCGGCCTTCACGGCCCGCGCCAGCAGCTCGTCGGTGCCGATCTCGTCCCTGACCGCCAGGCCCTCCTCTTCCGTCTCCGGCGTACGCCCGTCGTAGAGGTCGGGCACGATCACCTCGTGCCCGGCGGCGCGCCAGCGCTCCGCGGTCTCGTGCACGGCCGGACGCACTCCGTACATGGAGTGGAAAAGCAGAATCGTCATGCGGCCATCGTGGCAGATACGGTCGGGAAGGTCCGCGTACGAAGGAGGCTCACGTGTCCACCGAGGATGTGCTCCGGCCCGTCCTGGTCATCGGCGGCGCCGTGGCGGTCACCGCCATCGCCGGCGTCGTGGTCGACCTGCTGCTGCGCCGTGCCGACGCCCGGCACCCGGAGACCCCGATATGGGGTTTGCTGCGAAGCTGCCGGGCGCCGCTGCAGTCCGCCCTGCTGACGTCGATCCTGCTGGGCACGTACAAGCGCGCGGACCTGGCCCACAGCGACGACAGCCGGACGATCGTCACGCGCGTGCTGACGCTGCTGCTGATCGCCTCCCTGGCCTGGCTGCTGACCAAGGTGATCGCGGTCGCCGTGGAGCTGACGTACCACCGCTACAAGGCCAAGGCCCGCGACTCCGCCCGCCGCAGACGGGTGCGCACGCAGCTCACGCTGATCCAGCGCGTGGCGGTGTTCGTCATCTGCACGGTCGCGGTGGCCTCGATGCTGCTGACGTTCCCGCAGATGCGGGCGGTGGGCACCTCGATGCTGGCGTCCGCCGGCGTCATCGGCATCATCGCGGGCATCGCCGCCCAGTCGACGCTGGGCAACCTCTTCGCGGGGCTGCAGATCGCCTTCGGCGACCTGGTGCGTATCGGCGACACCGTCGTCGTGGAGGGCGAGTGGGGGACGGTCGAGGAGATCACGCTGACGTTCCTGACGGTGAAGACCTGGGACGAGCGCCGCATCACCATCCCCGTCTCGTACTTCACCAGCCAGCCCTTCGAGAACTGGTCGCGCGGCGGCCCCGAGCTGACCGGCACGGTCTTCTTCCACCTGGACCACTCCACGCCGGTACGCGCGATGCGCGAGCGGCTGCACGAGGTGCTGCTGGGCTGCGCGCACTGGGACGGCCGCGGCTGGAGCCTGGTGGTCACGGACACCACGCCGACCACGATGCAGGTACGGGCGCTGGCCACCGCACGCGACGCGGACGCGCTGTGGGACCTCCGGTGCATGGTGCGCGAGGAACTGATCACCTGGCTGCGGGAGAAGCACCCCTACGCCCTGCCGAAGGTGATGACGGCACAGGCCCCGCTAGACGGCGCCGCGGAGCGTCCGGACGTCGAGGTGCCGTAGGACGCGGTCGACGATCTCGGGGTCGTAGCCCTCGCTGCGGGCGGCCAGCAGCTCGTGCCTGGCCGCGGAGAGCAGCTCCCCGGTGATCTTCCGGCCGGTGCGCAGCCGCTCCAGGCGCTGGGCGTGCGCCTCGCGGCGGTCCTCGTCCACGAGGTCCGGGTAGAGCCGGGTGGCGATGCCGTACGCGGCCCGCTGCAACTGCTCCGCCGTCTCCTCCGGCAGCTCCTGCACCTGCTCGATCTCCGCCAGCCGCGCCCGCGCCGCCTTCGCGGCGCGCAGGGCCAGTTGGCGCTCCAACCGCCGCTCGGCCTCGGTGTCGGCGGCGACGTCGAGCCGCCGGACCAGCCAGGGCAGCGTCAGGCCCTGGCAGACCAGGGTGGTCAGGACCACGGCGAAGGCGATGAACAGCAGATCGCTGCGGTGCGGGAACGGGCCGCCGCCCTCCACGGTGACCGGGATGGCGAGCACCAGCGCCACCGAGGCCACGCCGCGCATCCCGGACCACCACATGACGACGGTCTCGCGCCACGTCGTGGGGATCTCCTCGTCCTCGTCCGGGTGCCCGCCGCGCTGGTGCAGCCGCTGCGCCAGCGCGGCGGCGGGCAGCAGCCACAGCAGCCGTACGCCCACGACCACGCCGACGACGGCGGCGGCCGCGCCCACGAGGCCCGCGTTGAAGTCGCCGGAGGCGACGACGGTGTGCAGTTCGAGCCCGATCAGCCCGAAGGCGATGCCCGTGACGAGGGTGTCGACGACGTCCCAGAAGCTGCGCTCGGCGAGCCGGCCGAGGACGTCGTCGGGGTCCGTGGCGTACTCCGACAGGAACAGCGCGGTGACGAGCACCGCCAGCACCCCCGAGCCCCTGAGCTCGTCCGCCAGCACGTACGCGGCGAACGGCACCAGCAGCGTGCAGCCGATCTTCAGCGTGGGGTCGTCGAGCAGCCGCATCAGCCGCTCCGCGGCCCAGCCGAGGCCGAAGCCCACGGCGAGCGCGACGAGGGTGGACAGCGCCAGCAGCCCCGCGGCGCCGGCCACCGAGAAGCTGCCGGAGACGGTCGCGGCGATCGCCACGTGGTACAGCACGATCGCCGTGACGTCGTTGAACAGCCCCTCGCCCTCCAGGATCGACACCAGCCGCCGCGGCAGCCCCAGCGACCCGGCGATGGACGTGGCGGCGATCGGGTCGGGCGGCGCCACCAGCGCGCCCAGCACCACGGCGGCGGCCAGCGGCAGCCCCGGGACGACGGCGTGCACGGTGGCCGCGACGGCGGCGGTGGTGACGAAGACCAGCGCGACGGCGAGCAGCAGGATGGGCCGTACGTTGTGCGCGAACTGCCGCCAGGAGGTGCGCTGCACGGCCGCGTAGAGCAGCGGCGGCAGCACCAGGGGCAGGATGAACTGGGGCGGGATCTCGACGTTCGGCACGAAGGGCAGCAGCGCCAGCACCCCGCCGAGCAGCGTCATCAGCACCGGCGCCGGCAGCCCGAGCCGCTGGGCGACGGGGATGGTGACCAGGGCGCCGAGCACCAGGGTCAGCAGCAGCGTGAGCTGGTCCATGGGCGTCCCGCCGCCGCGGCCGTCAGGCGCTGTCCGCGCGTACGGTGTCCAGGGCCCGCCGCAGATCCTCGGGATAGTCCGACTCGAACTCCACCCACCGGCCGTCCTCGGGATGCTCGAAGCCCAGCCGGACGGCGTGCAGCCACTGCCGGTCCAGGCCGAGCCGCTTGGCGAGCACGGGGTCGGCGCCGTAGGTCAGGTCGCCGACGCACGGGTGCCGGTGGGCGGACATGTGCACGCGGATCTGGTGGGTGCGGCCCGTCTCCAGCTTGATGTCGAGCAGGCTGGCGGCGCGGAACGCCTCTTCGAGGTCGTAGTGCGTGACGCTGGGCTTGCCGTCGGCGACGACGGCCCACTTGTAGTCGTGCACGGGGTGGCGGCCCACGGGGGCGTCGATGGTGCCGCTGAGCGGGTCGGGGTGGCCCTGGACCAGCGCGTGGTAGCGCTTGTCGACCGTACGCTCCCGGAACTGCTGCTTCAGCAGCGTGTACGCGCGCTCCGACTTGGCCACCGCCATCAGCCCCGAGGTGCCGACGTCCAGCCGGTGCACCACGCCCTGCCGCTCCGCGGCGCCGGAGGTGGAGATGGCGTACCCCGCGGCGGCCAGGCCGCCGACGACGGTGGTGCCGCTCCAGCCGGGGCTGGGGTGGGCGGCGACGCCGACGGGCTTGTCCACGACGACCACGTGGTCGTCGTCGTAGACCACGGCCATCCCGGGCACCGGCTCGGCGACGATCCGCACCGGCGCGGCCGGCGCCGGCATCTCGACCTCCAGCCAGGCGCCCGCCGTGACCCGGTCCGACTTCCCGGCCTCCCGCCCGTCGACGAGGACCTTGCCGGCGCCGGCAAGCTCGGCGGCCTTGGTCCTGGAGAACCCGAACATCCGGGCGAGCGCGGCGTCGAGCCGCTCGCCTTCGAGGCCGTCGGGTACGGGCAGGGTGCGGATCTCGGGCACGGTACTCACCCGGGAAGTATCGCAGGCGCGTACGGGCGTCCCGGTCAGCCGCGGTGGATCGTGCCGTCGGGGTCGAGGCCGCGGAAGGACAGGATCACGATGAGGATGCCGCCGCACACGATCGCGGAGTCGGCGAGGTTGAAGACCGCGAAGTGCTCGGGGGCGATGAAGTCCACCACGTGGCCCTCGAAGAAGCCCGGGGAGCGGAAGAGCCGGTCGGTGAGGTTGCCGAGCGGGCCGCCGAGCAGCAGGCCGAGCGCGATGGCCCAGGGCAGGCTGTAGAGCTTGCGCGCCAGCCGGGCGATGACGCCGATGACGATGACCGCGATCAGCGTGAAGATCACGGTCATCGACTCGCCGATGCCGAACGCCGCGCCGGCGTTGCGGACGACCTGGAAGCGCAGCAGGTCGCCGACGACCTCGACGGAGCGGTTGTCCGGCTCCAGTTCTGCCACCACGATCAGCTTGGTGACGAGGTCGAGGGCGTAGACGAGGGCGGCGACGCCGAGCAGCACGCCGATGCGGCGGGGCCCGCGGGCCGCCTCCTCCGACGCCTCGTCCGCGGCCTCCGCGGCCTCGCCGGCCGCGGTCGTCTTGCCTGCCGGATCGGCGGTGTCGGCGTCGGCCACGGCCTTCTCGTCCGCCGCGGGGGCTGCCTCGCCCTCTCCGCGGGGCTCCGTGGCGTCCCCGCTGATCCGCTCCGCCTCTGTCACGTGTGTGCCCTCCGGTGCGCTGACTGGGGTCGAGCGTACGGCACACTCGTACGAGCCGTCGCACCACAGCCCGTCACCACCGCCGTCCGGCCCCGTCAGCGCCGCCGGCGATCCCTCAGCGGCGCTCCTGCCGCTGCTTGCACTCCACGCACAGGGTGGCACGCGGGAACGCCTGCATCCGCGCCTTGCCGATCGGCTTGCCGCAGGACTCGCAGCGTCCGTACGTGCCGTCCTCCAGTCGGACGAGCGCGCGCTCGGTCTGCACCAGCCGCTCCCTCGCGCCGGCGGCGAGCGCCATCTCGTGCTCGCGCGAGATGTTCTTCGTCCCCGTGTCGGCCTGGTCGTCCCCGGCGCCGCCGCCGGAGTCGCGCATCAGCCCGCTGACCGCCTCCTCGGAGGCACGGATCTCCGAGCGCAGGCTCGCGACCTCGTCCCGCAGGCCCTGGCGGGCCTCCTCGATCTCCTCGGGAGTCCAGGGGTCCTCCCCCGGACGCACGGCCAGCTCCCCCGGCTCGGCCGGGGCTGCCGTCCCGCCCGCCTCCTCGGCGACCGGGGCCTCCACCACCTGCGTCTTCTTTGCGACCACCGTCTTGGCTCCCGTCTTCTTCCCCGGAGACGTCCTGGCGGACGTCTTCTTGGCCGCCGCCTTCTTCGCCGGCTTACGCGCCGGGGCGGCGGCCCGTGCCGCGGTTTTCCTCGCGGGCTCGGTCCCTGCGGCCGGCGCCTTCCTGGCCGCGGCCTTCTTCGCGGGCGGCGACTCCTTCGCGGGGGCGGCCGCGCCGGCCGCCCCCGCGGTCGCCGCCGTCTTCTTCCCCGCTGTCTTCTTCGTGGCCTTCTTCGTGGCCTTCGTGGCCTTCTTGGCGGCTTTCTTCGTGACCTTCTTCGCGGCCTGCTTCTTCGCCGCCCGCTCCCCCGGGGCCGTGGCCCGGCCCGCGGCGGCCTGCTGCGCCGGCGCCTTCTTTGCCGCCTGCTTCGCCGTGGTCTTCTTCGCTGTGGACTTCTTCGCCGCCGGCGCGGTCTTCTTCGCAACCATGGCCGGGACCCCTTCACATATTGTGATCTTGTTCGCGAACGGTGCCGGAACGATAAATCGACACTGGGTCCGCGGCAACAGGGCACGCCATGGCTGACCGGTCTCAAAACGTTGTGCCCAGCCCCGCGCCGGGTAATCCCGGGCTCCCGCTCGCACGTGCGGTTTGACCGCACTGGGCCGAACGGCCCAGTGCCGCCGCCGCGGAAACCCGGTCGGCGGCCCGTACCCCGGGGCCGTACACTGTCGGAAGCGACAGGCGTGGATGGGGACGAGTACCTCCGTACGCAGCCGAGGAGCGACCCGGGGACGGTGCGAGCCCGGGCGGCGTGCGCGGAGCGAAGATCACCCCGGAGCCGCCGGAGGAAAGCCCCCGGGCGAGTAGAACCGGCAGCCGCTGCCCCAATGAGGGGGCGGTGGGCGCGCCGCGCGCGCTCCGCCGCCAAGGAGGGTGGTACCGCGGGAGCCCCGGCTCTCGTCCCTCCGGTTCGGCCGTAAGCACGCCAGCCGGAGGAAGAGTCCCCGATGACCACGCCCCTGTACCGCCCGGTCCCCGCCCAGGTCGACCTGCCCGGCCTCGAACACGCCGTGCTCGACTTCTGGCGCGAGCAGAAGGTCTTCGCCCGCTCCCTCGAGCAGTCGGAGGGCCGGCCCGAGTGGGTCTTCTACGAGGGGCCGCCCACCGCCAACGGCATGCCGGGCGCCCACCACATCGAGGCCCGCGTCTTCAAGGACGTCTTCCCGCGCTTCCGCACGATGCGCGGCTACCACGTGGGGCGCAAGGCCGGCTGGGACTGCCACGGGCTGCCGGTGGAGCTGGCGGTCGAGAAGGAGCTGGGCTTCAACGGCAAGCAGGACATCGAGGCGTACGGCATCGCCGAGTTCAACGACAAGTGCCGCGCCTCGGTCCAGCGGCACACGGACGCCTTCGCCGAGCTGACCGAGCGGATGGGCTACTGGGTCGACCTGGACGACGCGTACTGGACGATGAACTCCGAGTACGTGGAGTCCGTCTGGTGGTCGCTGAAGCAGATCTTCGACAAGGGCCTGCTCGTCCAGGACTACCGGGTCTCCCCCTGGTGCCCGCGCTGCGGCACCGGCCTGTCCGACCACGAGCTGGCGCAGGGGTACGAGACCGTCGTCGACCCCTCGGTCTACGTCCGCTTCCCCCTCACCTCGGGACCGCTGGCCGGCGAGGCGGCGCTGGTCATCTGGACCACCACGCCGTTCTCGCTCACCGCCAACTTCGCGGTCGCCGCCCATCCGGACGTCACCTACGTCGTCGCCACCGACGGCAACGAGAAGGTCGTCGTCGCCGAGCAGTTGGTCGGCAAGGCGCTGGGCGAGGGGTGGGAGACGACGGGGCAGTCGTTCACCGGTGCCGAGATGGAGCGCTGGACGTACCGGCCGCCCTTCGACCTGGTCGACCTCCAGGACGCGCACTACGTGGTCAACGCCGACTACGTCACCACCGAGGACGGCACCGGCCTGGTCCACCAGGCCCCGTTCGGCGAGGACGACTTCAAGGTCTCCCGCCAGTACGGCATCGAGGTCGTCGTCCCGGTGCGCGCGGACGGCACCTTCGGCGCGGAGCTGCCGCTCGTCGGCGGCCAGTTCTTCAAGAAGGCCGACGAGACGCTCGTCGGCGACCTGGACGCGCGCGGCCTGCTCTTCCGCCACGAGCCGTACGAGCACAGCTACCCGCACTGCTGGCGCTGCCACACGCCGCTGCTCTACTACCCGCAGCCCTCCTGGTACATCCGCACCACCCGCGTCAAGGACGCCCTGCTGCGCGAGAACGAGCGGACCAACTGGCACCCGGACTCCGTCAAGCACGGCCGCTACGGCGACTGGCTCGACAACAACGTCGACTGGGCCCTGTCCCGCAACCGCTACTGGGGCACCCCGCTGCCCATCTGGCGCTGCGCCGAGGACCACCTCACCTGCGTCGGCTCCCTCGCCGAGCTGACCGAGCTGACCGGCACCGACCAGTCGTCCCTGGACCCCCACCGCCCGTACATCGACGAGGTCGGCTTCCCCTGCCCCGACGAGGGCTGCACGCTGCGCGCGGAGCGGGTGCCGGAGGTCATCGACGCCTGGTACGACTCGGGCTCGATGCCCTTCGCGCAGTGGGGCTACCCGTACAAGAACAGGGACGTCTTCGAGACCCGCTACCCCGCGCAGTTCATCTGCGAGGCCATCGACCAGACCCGCGGCTGGTTCTACACGCTGATGGCCATCGGCACGCTCGTCTTCGACAAGTCCTCGTACGAGAACGTGGTCTGCCTCGGCCACATCCTCGCCGAGGACGGCCGCAAGATGTCCAAGCACCTCGGCAACACCTTGGAGCCCATCCCGCTCATGGACCGGCACGGCGCCGACGCCGTGCGGTGGTTCATGGCCGCCGGCGGCTCGCCCTGGGCGGCCCGCCGGGTCGGCCACGGCACGATCCAGGAGGTCGTGCGCAAGACCCTGCTGACGTACTGGAACACGGTGTCCTTCCAGGCGCTCTACGCCCGTACCGCCGGCTGGGCGCCCTCGGCCGCCGACCCGGCGCCCGCGGACCGGCCGCTGCTGGACCGCTGGCTGCTCGGCGAGCTGGACGCGCTGACGACCCGGGTGACCGACGCCCTCGACGCCTACGACACCCAGCGGGCCGGCAAGCTGCTGTCCGCCTTCGTCGACGACCTGTCCAACTGGTACGTGCGCCGCTCCCGGCGGCGCTTCTGGCAGGGCGACCGGGCGGCGCTGCGCACGCTCCACGACGTACTGGAGACCGTGACCCGGCTGCTGGCCCCGGTGGTGCCGTTCATCACCGAGCGGGTCTGGCAGGACCTGGTGGTGCCCGTCGTCCCGGACGCCCCCGCCTCGGTGCACCTGGCCACGTGGCCGGAGCCGGCGGCCCCGGGCGCCACGGCGTACGACCCGGAGCTGTCGCGGCAGATGCAGCTCGTCCGGCGCCTGGTCGAGCTGGGCCGGGCCTCGCGGGCGGAGTCCGGGGTGAAGACCCGCCAGCCGCTGTCGCGGGCGCTGGTGGCCGCCGCGGGCTTCCCGGCGCTGCCGGAGGAGCTGCGCGCGCAGATCACCGAGGAGCTGAACGTCGCCGCGCTCGCGACGCTGTCCGACGCCACCGGCGGCGCGGCCGGCGGCTCGCTGGTGGACACCACCGCGAAGGCCAACTTCCGCGCGCTCGGCAAGCGGTTCGGCAAGCGGGTGCAGGACGTGGCGAAGGCCGTCGCGGCCGCGGACGCCGCGGCGCTGTCGGCCGCGCTGCGCGACGGCGGCAGCGCGACGGTGGAGGTCGACGGCGAGACGGTGGCCCTCTCCGCGGAGGAGGTCATCATCACGGAGACCCCGCGGGAGGGCTGGTCGGTGGCCTCCGACTCGGGCGCGACGGTGGCGCTGGACCTGGAGATCACTCCGGAGCTGCGCCGCGCGGGCCTGGCCCGCGACGTGATCCGGCTGGTCCAGGAGGCGCGGAAGAACTCCGGCCTGGACGTCGCGGACCGGATCCGGCTGCGCTGGTCGACCACCGACGCCGAGGTCCGCCAGGCGCTGACGGACCACGCCGGGCTGATCGCGGAGGAGGTCCTGGCGACGGACTTCGCGGCGGGCGAGGCGGCGGAAGCCGAGGGCTACGGCGAGCCGTTCACCGACGAGCCGCTGTCCCTGACCTTCCGGCTCGTACGGGCCTGACCCGGGACGACACCGGCGGCGCCCCGTTCCCGTGCAGCCACGGGGGCGGGGCGCCGTCCGCGTCAGCGGTCCGGCCCCGCCCCCGCAACCGGTCCGGTCCCCGCCTCCGCGCCGCCGGCCCCGTATACGGGCACGCAAAAAGGGCCGGGCCCCGCGGCGAGCGTTCCGCGGGACCCGGCCCTTTGCGATATGCCGACGGCCGTCAGGCCGTGCTCAGTTGTCGTCCTCGTCGATGAGGAAGCCGCGCATCGGCGACGGCGGCTGCTGCATCGGACCGCCCTGGGGGCGCACCGGCGCCATGGGCTGCGTCATGGCCGGGGACATCTGCTGCTGGCTGCCGTACGACGGGGCGCCGGCCGGCGGCTGCCGGGTCGGCATGCCCTGCTGGCCGCCCATCGAACCGCCGCCCATCGTGCCGCCGCCCATGCTCGGGGGGCCGCTCATGGCACCGGCGCCGGCCGGGGCCATCGAAGGCGTCGGCGCGGGCGCCGCCGCGGGCAGCGAGGCCGCCGCGGGGGTACGGGGCGGGGCCAGGGAGTCGTCCGCCTGGTTCTCCAACTGGCGGAGCTGGGACTCCAGGTACGACTTCAGCCGGGTGCGGTACTCGCGCTCGAAGCCGCGCAGGTCCTCGACCTTGCGCTCCAGCGTGGCGCGCGCGGACTCCAGGGAGCCCATCGCCACGCGGTGCTTCTCCTGCGCGTCCCGCTCCAGGGCGTCGGCCTTGGCACGCGCGTCACGCTCCAGACCCTCGGCGCGGCTGCGGGCCTCGCCGACGATCTTGTTGGCCTCGGCGCGGGCCTCGGCGATCGCCTGGTCGGCGGTCTGCTGGGCCAGCGAGAGCACCCGGGCGGCGCTGTCACCGCCGACGGGACCGCCCTGCTGCGGGCCGGGCGGCCCGACGTGCTGCTGCGGCGGCGGGCCGCCGACGTGCTGCTGCGGGGGGCCGCCGTGCGGGGCGTGCACCGGACCGCCGGGACCGCCGTGGCCACCGGGCCCACCCGGGCCACCGGGACCCATCGGGCCGGGGCCGTGCGGACCGTGACCGGGAGGACCGCCGGGGCCGCCGGGCCCACCCGGGCCCATGCCGCCGGGACCTGCGGGCAGCTGGGGTGCGCCGGAAGGCAACTGAGGCGGGCCGCCCTGCGGCGGGCCCATCTGCTGCGGCGGCACCGGCTGCGGGCCCGATATGGCGGCGGGCACCGGCCCGCCGTGTCCGGGGGGTCCCGGCCGGTCCTGCGGCTCGGGGCCCTTGCGCATCCCCTGGTTCTGCGCCGCGGCCCGGGTCGCCGCGGCCAGCTTGGCCCGCAGGTCCTCGTTCTCGCGGAGCAGCCGGGTCAGTTCGGCCTCGACCTCGTCGAGGAACGCGTCGACTTCGTCCTCGTCGTAGCCCTCTCGGAGTCGGACGGTCGTGAACTGCTTGTTCCGCACGTCCTCGGGGGTCAGCGGCATTTCTTCACCTCAACGTAGTCATCGGCGACATCGGCATATCGACACTCTCCGCCCCGCTTCATCATCACCTCGCCCCGCCCACCACGGTGAGCAGGATGTAGACGATGATCATCAGGACGAAGAAGGACAGGTCCAGCGCCACGCCCCCTAGACGCAGTGGCGGGATGAACCGCCGCAGGAGCTTGAGTGGTGGATCCGTGACCGTGTAGGCGCCCTCAAGCAACACCACCATGGCTTTGCCCGGCTCCCATGAGCGGGCGAACATGAACACGTAGTCCATGATCAACCGGAAGATCAGCACGATCAGGAAAACGAACAGCGCGATGTAGATCACTTGAAGCGCGACGTCCATCTCGCTGTGGTCCTCTCCCCTTCGCGTTCCGGCCCCATGGCCGCTCGCACAGTGTTGCTTGGCTCAGCTTTGGTTGAAGAACCCGCCCTCTGCGATGCGGGCCTTGTCCTCCGCTGTTACGTCGACGTTAGCAGGCGACAACAGGAACACCTTCTGGGTCACGCGCTCGATGCTGCCGTGCAGGCCGAAGACGAGTCCAGCCGCAAAGTCGACAAGTCGCTTCGCGTCCGTGTCGTCCATCTCGGTCAAGTTCATGATCACAGGCGTGCCCTCGCGGAAGTGTTCCCCGATGGTACGTGCCTCGTTGTACGTACGCGGGTGGAGCGTCGTGATCCGGTAAGGCTCCCGTTCGGACACGACCTTGGGCATGATCACCGGCGCACTCTTCTCCAGGCTGGGACGGTCAGGTGTGATGGAAGACACGGGAGCGATTCGCCCCGAACGCCCCGATTCGGGCAGCAGTCCGGGTGAACGCCCCGCCGGCTCCCGGTCCATGGGCCGCTCCCGCTGCGCCGGCGGCGAAGCGATCGCCCGCGGCGGCTCCTCCTGCTGCTGCGGCTGCGGGGCCTGGTGGCGGTGGCGACGCTCGGGCTCGGGCTCCGGCTCGAACTCGTCGTCGGGGTCGTACCCCGGGCCGTCGTACCCATCGTCCTCCACGAGGCCGAGGTAGACCGCCATCTTGCGCATTGCGCCGGCCATGCTCTACGCCCTCCGCTCTGTGGTGGATCGACCTTCGCCAGTGACGTGATCCACGCTGCCCTGCCTGAATTGACCGGGAATGAAGCTTATTTTCTACTGTCGTCCGACTCGTTTGGCGACGTTACCGGAGCTGAGGCCGGACTCCGAGTACCGCGGTGCCGACGCGTACGTGTGTCGCTCCTGCGGCAATTGCCTCCTCCAGGTCCCCGCTCATCCCCGCCGAGACCATGGTTGCAGCCGGATGCGCCACGCGCAGGCGGGATGAGATTTCCACCAGCCGCCCGAACGCCGCCCGTTGCCGCCCCGCATACGCCCCCGCCAGCGGCGCGACCGTCATCAGCCCGCAGAGCCGCAGCCCTTGGGCCGCCGCCACCGCGTCCGCGAGCGCCGGTACGTCACCGGGTGCGACGCCGCCGCGGTCCGCCGTCGCACCGCCGCCCGGATCCTCGCCGGACGCCGCGTCCTTGTCGAGCGCCACCTGGAGCAGAACGCCCAGCTCGCGGCCCTCGCGCTCCGCGGCGGCGGCGAGCGCGGAGACCAGCCGGAGGCGGTCGACGGAGTGCACGTAGTCCGCGTAGCGGGCCACGGAGCGCGCCTTGTTGGTCTGCAACTGGCCCACGAAGTGCCATGTGAGCGGCGCGTCCGCGCCCCACCTCGCGCACCACGCGGCCTTGCCCGCGGCCTCCTGGTCGCGGTTCTCGGCCACGTGCCGTACGCCCAGGTCCGCCAGCAGCAGCACGTCGCTCGCCGGGTAGGTCTTGGTCACGACGACGAGCGTGACCTCCTCGCGCTTGCGGCCCGCCGCGGCGCAGGCGCCGGCGATACGTTCCTCCACGGCCGCCAGGTTCGCCGCCAACTCGCCCCGGCGCTCCGGGTCCGCTTCCTCCCGCACCCCGCTGTCCCCCGTGAAGTCGGCCATCATTCCCCGTCCAGCCAGACGTACCCCGCGTGTCTGCCCGTGGCTCCCTCGCGCCGGTACGAGAAGTGGTCCGCGGACTCCAGCGTGCACACGTCCGACACTGTGATCATTCCCACACCCAGCGCTTCCAACTGCGCGACCACACCCGCACGGATGTCCAGTGCCGGCGTCCCCCAACTCGTCGTCGCCCGCGCCGCCGGCACCTGCCCTGCGGCCTCCTCGCGCAGCGCCTCGGGGACCTCGTAGCAGCGTCCGCAGACGGCCGGTCCGAGGTGGGCGACGATGCGCGCCGGCTCGGCGCCCAGCTCCGCCATCGCCTCGACCGCGGCCCCGGCCACCCCGGCGACCATGCCGGGCCGGCCGGCGTGCGCGGCACCCGCCACCCCCGCGCCGGGATCGGCGAGGAGCAGCGGTACGCAGTCGGCGCCGCGGGCGGCGAGCGGCACGCCCCGGGCGCGGGTGACGACGGCGTCCACGGCGGGCGGGGGCGCGTCGCCCCAGGGCCCGTCCACGACGGCGACGTCCCGCCCGTGCACCTGGTGCATCCACACGACCCGCGCCGGCTCCACCCCGAGCGAGCGGGCGGCGCGCTCGCGGTTGGCCGCGACCGCCGCCGCACTGTCGGAGGCGGCACCGCTGCCCACGGCGCCGCCGAGGTTCAGCTCCGCGTACGGAGCGGCGCTCACGCCGCCCCACCGGTCGGTGAAGGCGAAGTGAGCGCCGCCTGTCGAGTATGTCTGCCCTATCACGGGTCGTACGTTACGTGATCAACCCGCCGGTTACTTCAGGAAGTCCGGCACGTCCAGCTCTTCGGCCTCGCTGTCCTGGTACGGCCGGGCCGCGGGCACCTGCGGCGTGGCGGCCGGCGGGGGCGCCGGGGTGCTGTCGGCGGTGCTGTCGCCGGACAGGGAGCCGAGGCCGCTGAACGCGGGGCGCTCCGGCTCCGTGGACCGGGCGGGGCCGGTGTCCGCGACCGACTCGGCCGGGGACTCGTCGCGGCCGCCGTACGAGCCGAGGACCTTGTCCCGGTTCTTCGACGGCAGTTGGCCGCCGTCGAAGCCGGCGGCGATGACCGTGACGCGCACCTCGTCGCCGAGGGCGTCGTCGATCACGGCGCCGAAGATGATGTTCGCCTCCGGGTGGGCCGCCTCGCTGACGAGCTGGGCCGCCTCGTTGATCTCGAAGAGCCCGAGGTCCGAGCCGCCGGAGATGGACAGCAGCACGCCGCGGGCGCCGTCGATGGACGCCTCCAGCAGCGGCGAGGAGATCGCCATCTCGGCGGCGGCCACCGCGCGGTCGTCGCCGCGCGCCGAGCCGATGCCCATGAGCGCGGAACCGGCCTCCGACATCACGGACTTGACGTCCGCGAAGTCCAGGTTGATCAGGCCCGGGGTGGTGATCAGGTCGGTGATGCCCTGGACACCCGAGAGCAGCACCTGGTCCGCGGAGCGGAAGGCGTCGAGGACGCTCACCTGGCGGTCGGAGATCGACAGCAGCCGGTCGTTGGGGATCACGATGAGGGTGTCGACCTCGTCGCGCAGCGCGGCGATGCCGTCCTCGGCCTGGTTCGCGCGGCGCCGGCCCTCGAAGGTGAACGGGCGGGTCACGACGCCGATGGTGAGCGCGCCGAGCGAGCGGGCGATGTTCGCCACGACGGGCGCGCCGCCGGTGCCGGTGCCGCCGCCCTCGCCTGCCGTGACGAAGACCATGTCGGCGCCCTTGAGCACCTCCTCGATCTCCTCCCGGTGGTCCTCGGCGGCCTTGCGCCCGACGTCCGGGTTGGCGCCCGCGCCGAGCCCGCGGGTCAGCTCGCGACCGACGTCGAGCTTGACGTCCGCGTCGCTCATCAGCAGTGCCTGCGCGTCGGTGTTGATCGCGATGAACTCGACGCCCTTGAGACCGACCTCGATCATCCTGTTGATGGCGTTGACGCCACCGCCGCCGATACCGACGACCTTGATGACCGCGAGGTAGTTCTGTGGTGCTGCCACGTCGAAGGCCTCTCGCCTCGAGTTACGTCTGCCGTTTGTGGGGGTCCCCGAACGCCGGTCGAACCCTAAGCGTGAAGTTTAGGGTTACCGCAGCATCCCGTACCTGGACTCTTGGAACGAGACACTAAGTCGACAAGGCTTCCGCGTTCAATGAACACGCCGAACCTCCCGTTTTTCTTTTCACCCTATGTGATCAGGCGTTGCGACCCCTCACGGGGGGTCTGAACTGCGCATATGTGCGTCAACTCGCCGACGCCGCCGGGGCGCTGGGAACGCTGACGTCGAAGTACCGCGCATCGCGCTCCGCTTTCATGACCGCCGCAAGCGCCTTCGACTTCGCCGCGCCGCGCTCCGCGCTGCCCCACAGCACGGTCCGGCCTCCGGACAGCTCGAGCGTGACGGAGTCATATGAACGCACAAGGATAGTACGGGTGTCACGGCGCACGCTCTCGGAGAGCGCACCCGCGACCCGTACCGCGCTCTCGCGCAGCCGCTGCCTGCCGAAGCGGTCGAGGCTCGGTGAGTCCGCCACCTGCATCTCCACTATCGGCACGTTCTCGGGTGCCGTGCGCACCGTGGCGAACCGCACACCCTCGTCGTCGACTTCCACGAAAGACTCTCCCTTGCGCAACAGCACCGCCGGCTGCCGCTCGGTGATCTCCACCGTGATCCGGTGCGGCCAGACGCGGTCGACGTCCACGGTGCCGATACGCGGCAACTCCGCCGCCAGCCGGGCCTCGACCGCGTCCGTGTCGACGGTGGCCATCGGCACGTCCTCGGAGATCCGGGCCGCGTCCAGCACCTCGTCGGCGCCCAGCACGTCGGTGCCGGAGACCGTGACCCGCTCCACCCGCAGCCAGTTCGAGCCGTACAGGGCCCAGCCGGCGAACCCGCCGAGCGCGATCACCGCCAGCAGCAAGGCGATCAGCATCCGGCGGCCCGGCAGCCGCAGCCGCCGGCCGCGGCTGCCGGCCGGCCGCCGGGCGGCGGGCGGGTCGCTCGACCCGGCACCGCCGCCGCGTTCACCGCGGCCGGCCGCCGCCTTCTCGCGGACCGCTCCGGCCATCCCCGTACCCCCTTGACTGGTGTGGTGAGATCGCCGCGCCCTATGATCCCCGCCGGCCGTCCACAGCCTGGTACACCATGCCGACGAGGAGCTCGTCGGCATCCCTCCGGCCGAACTCCGCGGCGGCCCAGGACATCTCGTGCAGCCGCTGGCGGTTGGTGAGTACGGGCAGCACCTCCTGGCGCACCCAATCCGCCGTCAGCTCCGCGTCGTCGACCAGCAGTCCGCCGCCGGCCTTGACCACCGGCTGCGCGTTGAGCCGCTGCTCGCCGTTGCCGATGGGCAGCGGGACGTACGCGGCCGGGAGCCCGACCGCGGACAGTTCGGCGACCGTCATGGCGCCGGCGCGGCAGAGCATCATGTCGGCGGCGGCGTAGGCGAGATCCATCCGGTCCACGTAGGGCACGGGAACGTACGGCGGCATGCCGGGCATATTGTCGACCTGCGGCAGCTCGTTCTTCGGCCCGACGACGTGCAGGATCTGCACGCCGGAGCGCTGGAGGTACGGCGCCACCGACTCGACGACCTCGTTCAGCCGCCTGGCGCCCTGCGAGCCGCCGGAGACCAGCAGCGTCGGCAGGTTGGGGTTGAGCCCGAACGCGGCGCAGCCCTCGGCGCGCACGGCGCCGCGGTCCAGGGTGGCGATGGAGCGGCGCAGCGGGATGCCGATGTAGTTCGCGTGCCGCAGCTTGCTGTCGGGCGTGGAGACCGCGACGAGCTTCGTGTAGCGCGAGCCGATCTTGTTGGCAAGCCCGGGGCGGGCGTTGGCCTCGTGCACCACGATCGGCACGCCGCGGCGCTTGGCCGCCAGATAGCCGGGCAGGGCGACATAGCCGCCGAAGCCGACGACGCAGTCGGCCTTCGTGCGCTCCAGCACCTCCTCGGCGGCCCTGATGGTCCCGCGCAGCCGTCCGGGGACGGTGATCAGCTCCGGCGTGGGCTTGCGCGGCAGGGGGACCGCGGGGATCAGCGCCAGTTCGTAGCCGCGCTCCGGGACCAGCCTGGTCTCGAGCCCGCGCTCGGTACCGAGCGCCGTGATGCCCACCGTCGGGTCCCGCCTGCGCAGGGCGTCGGCGAGGGCGAGCGCGGGCTCGATGTGGCCGGCGGTCCCCCCACCGGCGAGTACGACATGCACCGAATTTCACCGCTCTCCGCGACGGCCGCCCGCCGGCGGTCCGTCACCTTGTTTTCCTGGCTCTTCTGGCCGTTCCAGCCGTGCTCTCCGGCCTTTTTCCGGCGAGCACTCTTCTAGCAGACTGCAGCACCCCCGCGGGACGCATGGCCAGCGCCGCCCGCGCCGCCGGTTCCTCGCGCGCGAACGCGATCAGCAATCCCACGGCGAACATCGCCGGCAGCAGGGCGGAGCCTCCGTAGGAGAACAGCGGGAGCGGGACGCCGGCGATGGGCAGCAATCCCAGGACCGCACCGATGTTGATCACGACCTGCGCCATGATCCAGGCGGTCACGCCCCCCGCGGCATACCTTACGAAGGCGTCCTCCGTACGTCCGGCCACGCGGATACCCGCATAGCCTAGAGCCGCGAAGAGTGCCAGCACCGACAGCGTCCCCGCCAGGCCGAGTTCCTCCCCGGTCACGGCGAAGATGAAGTCGGTGTGCGGTTCCGGGAGTTCGCCCCATTTTTCCATACTCGCGCCGAGTCCCGAGCCGAACCAGCCGCCGGACGCCAGGGCGTAGATGCCGTGCAGGCCCTGCCAGCAGACGTCTCCGGGGCCCGGCTCGGTGGCGCCGATGCAGCGCAGCCGGTCCATCCGGTGCGGGCTGGAGGTGAACAGCACGACGGTCAGCGTCGCGCCGACCGCGATGACGGTGGCGAACAGCCGGGTCGGGGCGCCGGCCACCCACAGCAGGCCCAGCAGGATCGCGCCCAGGATCATCGCGGTGCCCATGTCGCCGCCGAGCATGATGAGGCCGAGCAGCAGCAGCGCGACGGGCACCAGCGGCACCAGCATGTGCTTCCACTGGGTGAGCAGCTTCTTGTCCTGTTTACGCGCCAGCAGGTCGGCGCCCCACATCACCAGCGCCAGCTTGCCGAACTCGCTGGGCTGGAGCTGGAACGGGCCGCCGAAGTTCAGCCAGTTGGTGTTGCCGTTGACCGACTGCCCTATCCCCGGTACCTGGACCAGGGCCATGAGGAAGAGCGAGATCGCCAGGATCGGGTATGCCAGCGCGCGGTGCAGCCGGATCGGGATGCGGGCCGCGACGAGCAGCAGGATGGTGCCGAGGGCGGCGGCGACGAGCTGCTTGCGGAAGTAGTACGTGGACGCCAGGCCGCTGTTGAGCGCCTCGATCTGGGAGGCGGAGAAGACCATCACCAGGCCCAGCACGGTGATCAGCAGACTGCCGCCCAGCAGCAGGTAGTACGCGGTGAGCGGCCGGTCCCAGGCCCGGCGCACGCGGCGCGCGAGCCGGCGCAGACCATCGGGTCCCGCGCCCCCACGGCGGGCCGGGCGGGCGGCGGGAACGGAACGCGTCCCGCCGCCGGGGCGCGGCGCGGTCTTCGACGCCGCGCCGCGCGGGGCAGCGGGCCGCCCCGCGCGCCGCTCCTGGTCCGCTCTGCTCATCCGCCGTCTCCTCGCTGGCACCGCACTCCGCCCATGGGCAACGAGGTTGCCACGCCGACGCCCCGCCCGGGGCCACGACGCGACGGTGCGCGGTTCCCTCCGGGCCGCCCGCGGCCCGGAATCCGTCGTCGATCCCCCGTCCGCGGCCGGGGTGCCGCCCGCGCGCGGCGCGCCGTCCTTCGGCCGGAATCAGGTGTACCGGGCGCCGGATCGCCCACGCACGCGCGGCGTACGGATTCGAGCCCGGCACGCACGCCCGCCGCGCCGCCGGGCCTCTACGCCCCGCCGGCGGCGAGTTCGCGCACAGCGGCGGTGAAGACCTCGCCGCGCACGTTGTAGTTCGTGAACATGTCCATCGACGCGCAGGCCGGCGCCAGCAGCACGGTGTCGCCCTCACGCGCCAGCCGCGCCGCCTCGGCGACGGCCGCCGCCATCGCGCCGGAGTCCGTCCGCTCGATGTCCACCACCGGCACGTCGGGCGCCTGCCGCGCCAGTGCCTCGGCGATCAGCGCCCGGTCCCGGCCCAGCAGCACCGCCGCCCGCAGCCGCTTCGCCGCCCCCGCCACGAGGTCGTCGAAGGTGGCGCCCTTGGCCAGCCCGCCGGCGATCCAGACGATGCCGTCGTACGCGGCCAGCGAGGCTTCGGTGGCGTGGGTGTTGGTGGCCTTGGAGTCGTCCACGTACGTCACGCCGCCGATCTCGGCGACGCGTTCGATGCGGTGGGGCTCCGGGCGGAAGGCGCGCAGCCCCTCGCGTACGGCCGCGGGCTCGACGCCGTACGCGCGGGCGAGGGCCGCGGCGGCGAGGGCGTTGGCGACGTTGTGCGGGGCGGGCGGCTGGACGTCGGCGACGGCGGCCAGCTCCTGCGCGGTGCGCTGCGGGTCCGGCACGAACGCCCGGTCCACCAGCAGCCCGTCGACCACGCCGAGCTGCCCGGGTGCGGGCGCGCCGAGGGTGAACCCGACCGCGCGGCAGCCCTCCTCGACGTCGGCCTTGCGCACCAGTTCCTCGGTGACCGGGTCGGCGGCGTTGTAGACGCACGCCACCCGGTTGCCCGCGTAGATGCGGCCCTTGTCGGCGGCGTACGCCTCCATGGAGCCGTGCCAGTCGAGGTGGTCGGGCGCGAGGTTGAGGACGGCGGCGGAGTGGGCGCGTACGGACGTGGCCCAGTGGAGCTGGTAGCTGGACAGCTCCACGGCGAGCACGTCGAGCTCCGCGTACGGGCCGTGGCCGGTGACGACGTCGACGAGCGGTACGCCGATGTTGCCCACGGCGGCGGTGCGCAGCCCGGCGGCGGCGAGCATGGCGGCGAGCATCTTCACCGCGGTGGTCTTGCCGTTGGTGCCGGTGATCGCCAGCCAGTCGGCGGGCGGCCGGCCCCCGGGCGAGGTGCCGCGCAGCCGCCAGGCCAGCTCCACGTCGCCCCAGACCGGCACCCCGGCCGCCTCGGCGGCGGCGAACAGCGGGGCGGAGGGCTTCCATCCCGGCGTGGTGACGACCAGTTCCGTGCCCTCGGGCAGGGTGTCGCCGTCGCCGAGGCGTACGGTCACGCCGAGCGGCGCCAGCTCCGCGGCCTGCGCCCGGGCCCGGTCGTGGTCCGCGCCGTCGACGACGGTGACCTCCGCGCCGAGGCGGTGCAGCGCGCGGGCGGCGGGGCCGCCGCTGACCCCGAGGCCCGCGACGGTCACCCTCCCCCGCAGCGCGCTGAGCGCGCGCGGGAGGTGCCCCCTGCCCTCGAACTCGAACTCGCTCATGCCGGCTCCCCGTCCGGGCCCCGGGCGCTCACCTTCTGGCCGCCCAGCCCGCGTAGAAGATGCCCAGGCCGACGATCACGCACATGCCCTGGATGATCCAGAATCTGACCACCACCAGCACTTCGCTCCAGCCTTTCAGCTCGAAGTGATGCTGTAGTGGTGCCATTCTGAACACGCGTTTCCCGGTCATCCGGAACGACCCGACCTGGATCACCACGGAGAGCGTGATGAGGACGAACAGGCCGCCGAGGATGGCGAGGAGCAGTTCGGTGCGGGAGGCGATGGCCAGGCCCGCGAGCGCACCGCCCAGGGCCAGCGAGCCGGTGTCGCCCATGAAGATCTTCGCGGGCGAGGTGTTCCACCAGAGGAACCCGAAGCACGCGCCCATCAGCGCGGAGGCGACGACGGCGAGGTCCAGCGGGTCGCGTACGTCGTAGCAGGCGGCCGGGTTGGTCAGGGTGTCGGCGTTGATGCACGACTCCTGGTACTGCCACACGCCGATGAAGACGTACGCACCGAAGACCATCACCGAGGCGCCGGTGGCCAGTCCGTCCAGGCCGTCGGTGAGGTTCACGCCGTTCGACATCGCCAGGATCATGAACAGCGCCCAGATGACGAACAGCACCGGGCCGATCGACCAGCCGAAGTCCTGGGTGAAGGAGAGCTTCGTGGACGCCGGGGTCAGTTCCCGGGCGTCCTCGAAGTTCAGCGACAGCACCGCGAAGGCGATGCCGACGATGAACTGGCCGAGCATCTTCGCCTTGGCCCGCAGGCCCAGGCTGCGCTGTTTGATGATCTTGATGTAGTCGTCGAGGAAGCCGACCAGGCCCAGACCGGCCATCAGGAAGAGCACCAGCAGCCCGGAGTACGTGGGCGAACTGCTGGTGACCACCTTGGTGATCGCGTACGCGATGATCGTGGCCAGGATGAACGCGATGCCGCCCATGCTGGGCGTGCCGCGCTTGCTGTGGTGCGCCTGCGGCCCGTCGTCCCGGATGTACTGCCCGTAGCCCCGCCGGGCCAGGAGCTTGATCAGCAGCGGAGTGCCGAGGAGGGAGAGAAAGAGCCCGAGGGCCCCGGAGAAGAGGATCTGCCTCATCGGGCGGCGCCCTCCTCGAGCAGCGCTTCCGCCACGCGCCACAGTGCCTCGGATCTGGACGCCTTGACGAGCACGACATCTCCCGGCCGCAGCTCGCCGCGCATCAGGTCGACCGCCGCGTCGACGTCGGACACGTGCACCGACTCCTCACCCCACGAACCCTCGTTCTTCGCGCCCATGTCCAGCCAGGCGGCCTCCTGCCGGCCCACTGCCACGAGCTTGCTGATGCCCAGGCGGACGGCCAGCCGGCCCACGCCGTCGTGCTCGACCATGGCGTGGTCGCCCAGCTCCGCCATCGCGCCCAGCACGGCGAACGTCCGGCCCCCCGGCACCGTGCTGCCCCGGCCCATGGCGGCGAGCGCGCGCAGCGCGGCCCGCGTGGACTCGGGGTTGGCGTTGTACGCGTCGTTGACGACCGTCACGCCGTCCGGCCGCCGCCTGACCTCCATGCGCCGGCCGGACAGGGCCTCGGCGGCGGAGAGCGCCTCGGCGATCCGCGCCGGGGGCATGCCCAGCTCGTACGCGACGGCGGCGGCGGCAAGCGCGTTCGACACGTGATGCTCACCGTACAGCCGCATGATCACACCGGCGCTGCCGGCGGGCGTGTGCAGGGTGAATTCCGGCCGCCCGTCATCGGTGAGGCGGACGTCCGCGGCCCGTACGTCCGCCTCGGGCGCCTCGCCGTAGTAGATGATGCGCGCCCGGGTACGGGACGCCATCGCGCGGACGAGCGGGTCGTCGGCGTTGAGCACCGCGACCCCGCCGTCCGCCCCCGGCGGCAGCGACTCCACCAGCTCGCCCTTGGCCGCGGCGATCTGCTCCCGGCCGCCGAACTCGCCGATGTGCGCGGTGCCGACGTTGAGGACGAGCCCGATGCGCGGCGGCGTCACCTCCGCGAGTTCGCGGATGTGGCCGAGGCCGCGCGCGCCCATCTCCAGCAGCAGGTACCGGGTGTCGGGGGCGGCCTGGAGGGCCGTGACGGGATGGCCGATCTCGTTGTTGAAAGAACCGTGGGTGTAGACCGTCGGGCCGAGGCGCTGCAGCAGTTGGGCGAGGAGGTCCTTGGTGGACGTCTTGCCCGAGGAGCCGGTGAGCGCGATGAGCGCGGTGAGGGTCTCGTCGAGGCGGGCGACGACGTGCTTGGCCAGCGCGCTGAGCGCCGGGGGCACGGAGCGGACCACGACGGTCGGCACGCCCTCGACGGGGCGGGTGCCCAGGACGCCGGTGGCGCCGGAGGCGACGGCGAGGGCGGCGTAGTCGTGCCCGTCGACGTGCTCGCCGGTGAACGCGGCGAAGAGGCTGCCGGGTTCCGCCTGCCGCGAGTCGATGACCACGGGGCGGGTGACCAGCGCCTGCGGGTCGGACACGCCGTGCAGCTCGCCGCCGGTCAGCTCGGCGATCTCGGCGAGGCTGAGCGGAATCACCGTACGCCTCCGGCGGGTTCGGCGGAATCCGGGTGCCCGGGGTCCGCGGGGCCGGGATCCTCGTGGCCGGCGCCCGGCCGTTCGCGGATCGCCCTGCGCAGCTCGTCGCGGTCGTCGAAGGGCCGTACGACACCGGCGGTGTCCTGGCCCTGCTCGTGGCCCTTGCCGGCGATCAGCACCGTGTCGCCGGCGCCCGCGCGGGCCACCGCGATGGCGATGGCGCCCGCCCGGTCGGCCTCGACGAGCACGTCGCCGCGCTCGTAGACCGGCACTTCCGCGGCGCCCGCGAGCATCGCGGCGAGGATCGCCAGGGGGTCCTCGGAGCGGGGGTTGTCGGAGGTGAGCACCGCGGTGTCGGCGAGCCGGGCGGCGGCGGCGCCCATGGGGCCGCGTTTGTGCGGGTCGCGGTCGCCGCCGCAGCCGACGACGACGTGCAGCCGGTTCTCGGTGACCTTGCGCAGCGCGCGCAGCACGGACTCCAGCGCGTCGGGCTTGTGCGCGTAGTCGACGACGGCGAGGTAGCCCTGGCCCGCGTCGACCCGCTCCAGCCGGCCCGGCACGCCGGGCACGGCGGCCACGCCGCCCGCGGCGGTGGCCGGGTCGACGCCCGCGGTGACGAGCGCGGCGATGGCGGCGAGGGTGTTGGAGACGTTGAACGTGCCGGGCAGCGGGGCCTCGGCGGGGACCGCGATGCCGCCGGGGCCGACCGCGGTGAAGGCGGAGCCGAGCACGCCGATCTCCACGTCCTCGGCACGCCAGTCGGCGTCCGGGTGGCCCTCGGCGGAGTACGTGGTCACGGGGTAGCTGCCGCCGCCCTCGGGGGCCGCGGCCTCCTCGGCGAGGCGCACCCCGTACTCGTCGTCGATGTTGACGACGCCCGCCCGCGACCTGGCCGGGGTGAAGAGCTGCGCCTTCGCCCGGTAGTAGTCCTCCATGTCGGTGTGGAAGTCCAGGTGCTCGGGGCTGAGGTTGGTGAAGACGGCGACGTCGAAGAGGACGCCGTCGACCCGGCCCAGCACCAGCGCGTGGCTGGAGACCTCCATCGCCACGGACGCGACGCCGCGCTGCCGCATGACGGCGAACAGCGCCTGGAGGTCGGTCGCCTCCGGCGTGGTCCGCTCCGACTTCAGCCGCTCGTCGCCGATGCGCGTCTCGACGGTGCCGATGAGGCCCGTGAGCCCGGCGCCGTCCTTCTCCGCCGCCGCCCGCAGCCCGCCCTCGACGAGGTACGCGGTCGTGGTCTTGCCGGACGTGCCGGTGACCCCGAGCTGGAGCAGGTCGTGGCCCGGCTCGCCGTAGACCGCCGCGGCCAGCTCCCCCATCCGGCCCCGCGGGTCGCCGACGACCAGCACCGGCAGCCCGGTGCCCGCCGCCCGCTCCATCCCGGCCGGGTCGGTGAGCACCGCGGCGGCGCCGAGGTCGGCGGCCTGGGCGGCGAAGTCGGCGCCGTGCAGCCGGGCGCCGGGCAGCGCGGCGTAGACGTCGCCGGGGCGTACCGCGCGGGAGTCGTGGGTGATGCCGGTGACGGTGACGCCCCCGGTCTCGCCGGTGACTCCGGTGCCCAGCCGGTCGGCCAGATCCGTGAGCGGTACGGGGTCGACCTCGGCGGGGCGGGGCGCCCCCGGATGGTTCGCCGGGGCGCCCGACGCTTCCTGGTGGGACTGATCGGGGTGGGGCACGGCGGGCAGCGTACCGGGCCCGCCTGCCGCACTGCCAAGCCAGGGGGGGCGCGGTTCGCGGTTCCCCGGATCGTCCGTGATTGTGCTCACTGCGCAGGTCCGATCTTTCAGTTCTTATCCGCCGTCGGCCACGCCGCCGGCGTCCGTACCCTCGCCGCCGTCCCCGCCCGTGCC
Organism: Streptomyces sp. NPDC004134; assembly: GCF_042874195.1. Classification (NCBI taxonomy): domain Bacteria; kingdom Bacillati; phylum Actinomycetota; class Actinomycetes; order Kitasatosporales; family Streptomycetaceae; genus Streptomyces; species Streptomyces sp. NPDC004134. The sequence continues at coordinate 26,647 of NZ_JBIAMS010000029.1, forward strand.
GTCGGTGCCGGCGCCGAACGTGACCGGCATCGGCGGCGCCTCGACCCCCGTGGGCGGCACCTGGAGCGTCTTGAGCGCGAACTCCATGACCTTCTTGTACACGGGGCCGCAGATCTGGCCGCCGAAGTAGCTGCCCTCGGTGGGGTTCTGGATCGCGCAGTACACGGTCACGCGCGGCGCGTCCGCCGGCGCGAAGCCCGCGAACGAGGCCGTGTAGCCGCTGTAGCGGCCGGTCTGCGGATCCACCCTGTTGGAGGTGCCGGTCTTGCCGGCCGCGCGGTAGCCCGGGATACGGGCCTTCACGCCGGTGCCCTCCTCGTCGTCCACGACGGACTCCAGCATCCGGGAGAGCGTCCCGGCGGTCTTCTCGCTGACGACGCGGTTCTTCTCCGGCTCGGGCGCCGGGTCGAAACGGCCGTCGGGGCCGCGGCTGCCGCGGACGAGGGTGGGCTCGATCCGTACGCCGCCGTTGGCGACGGTGGAGTACACGGAGGCGGCCTGCATGGCGTTCACGGACAGGCCCTGGCCGAACGGGATCGTGTACTGCTGCGCCGCGTCCCACTCGGCCGCGGGCTTCAGCAGTCCGGGCGTCTCGCCCGCGACGCCGAGGCCGCTGCGCCGGCCGAGGCCGAAGTCGCTGAGGTAGGAGTGGAGGACCTTGTTGGCCTGCCGCTGGTTCTTCCCCAACTGCTCGACGGCGAGGATGGTGCCGATGTTGCTGGACTTGGCGAGCACGCCGTTGAGCGTCAGGTACCAGGTCGGGTGCTCGACGTCGTCGTGGAATGCGTGGCCGCCGCGCGGCAGCACGTTCGGCACCGTGACCCGGGTGTCCGGGGTGGCGGCCTGTTCCTCCAGCACGGCGGCCATGGAGATGACCTTGTTGACGCTGCCGGGCTCGTACGCGTCCTCGAGGGCCGGGTTGCCGAGGGCGCCGGGGGTGGCGCCGGACAGGTCGTTGGGGTCGAAGCCGGGGGCGTTGGCCATGGCCAGGATCTCGCCGGTGCGGGTGTCCTGCACGATGACGTAGCCGCGGTCGGCATCGGAGGCGTCGACCTGCTTCTCGATGGCGGTCTGGGCGGCCCACTGGATGTCGCGGTCTATGGTCAGCTCGACGTCGGAGCCGGGCTCGGCGGGGTTCTCCTCGGCGTCCGCGGTGGGGATGCGGCGGCCGGCGGACTGGGCGTAGACGAGCCTGCCGTCCTTGCCGGCGAGCAGCTTGTCGTGCTGCCGCTCGACGCCCCCGCTTCCCTCGCCCTCGGCGTTGACGAAGCCCAGTATCCCGGCGGCCAGATCGCCGTTCGGATAGACGCGCTTGTTCTGCTCCTCCGCGAACACCCCGCCCAGCACGTCCTGCCTGCCGCCCGCCGCCTCGCGCTCGGCGGACTCGGACTTCAGCTTCTTGATCTCGTCCCAGACCTGCGGCGTCCGCTTCGACGCGAGCTTCACGTAACGCGAGCCGGGCGTGGCGAGCTTGGCCTCCAGGTCCTTCACGTCCGCGTTCAGCACGGGCGCCAGCGCCTCGGCGGCCCGCCGCGGCGCGTCCTTGACGCCGGCCTGCTTGCGCGTGAAGAGGAACGGGTCGGCGGTGATGTCGTACGCGTCGACCGTGGTGGCCAGCTCGACGCCGTTGCGGTCGGTGATGACGCCGCGCTCGGCGCTGAGCGTCATCGGCACGTACCGGTTGACCTGTGCCTTCTCCGCGTACTCGCCGGCGTCCACGGCCTGGACCTGGAGCAGCCTGGCGGTGAAGACCAGCAGCAGGAGGGTCAGGCCGACGCTGACGAGGCGCAGCCGGGGGCGCGGCGAGGCGAGGCGGATGCGCGGCCCCGCGGCGGCGGGGCGGGAGGACGCGCGGCTACGGGGCCGGGCGCCGGCGCCGCCCGCGGGGCGGGGGACGCGGCGGCGGGTGCGGTCGCCGTCGCCGGAGCTGCTGCCGGAGCCGCGGGTCGTCACGGTGCCTCCTCGGCGGCGGGCGGCGGGGCAGGGGGAGAGGCGGACGCGCCGGGGGTGGGCGCAGCGGGGGTCCCGCCGGTGGCGGCACCCTCCGCCTTCTCCGCGTCCCCGGCCTGCTCCCCCGCGGCCGCCTCGCCCGGCTCGCCTTCCTTATCCGCCTCGTCCGCCTCGTCCGCCTCGTCCGCCTTGTCTTTCTTCTTCGCTTCCGCCGCCGCTGCTTCCTGCTCCTGCTCCGGCTTGGGCTTCGCGGCGTCCGCCGGGCTCGGCGCGGGCGGCGGCGGGCCCGTCGCCGTGGACGGCTCGCCCCTGACGCCGCCCACCGGCGAGAGGAAGACCGGCGGCCCGCCCGGCACCATGCCCAGCTCCCGGGCCCGTTCCTCCAGCGCGTCGGGCGCCGACTGCTCCTCCACCTCCTGGCGCAGCCGCTGCTCCTCGTCCGTCAGCCGCGTCGTCTCCTTCTTCAGGTTGCCGACGCGGAACGAGCCCTGGTTGACCGCCGCGTTGAGCAGCAGCAGCGCGAGCAGACCGGCGCCCAGCAGGAGCACCACGAGCAGCACGAAGGGCGTGCGCGCCGCCGAGCTGCCGCCCAGCAGCCGGGCGCCGCCCTCGCGAGGGAACGCGATCCTCGGCCGTTTCACGGCGCACCCGCTCCGCTCCGGCTCACACGTCCTCCCGGATCCGCTCCGCCGCCCGCAGCCGCGCGGGGGCGGCCCTGCGGTTCTCCGCGATCTCCTCCTCCGCCGGCAGCTCGGCGCCGCGGGTGAGGAGCCGCAGCCGCGGCTGGTGGTGCTCCGGGACCACCGGCAGCCCGGGCGGCGCGGTGCTCGCGGCACCGGCGGCCAGCACCCGTTTGACGAGCCGGTCCTCCAGCGACTGGTACGCGAGCACGGCGATCCGGCCGCCGACGGCCAGCGCCGCGACGGCCGCGGGCACGGCCCGTTCGAGCACCGCGAGCTCGCCGTTGACCTCGATGCGCAGCGCCTGGAACGTACGCTTCGCGGGGTTGCCGCCGGTGCGCTTCGCGGCCTGCGGCAGCGCCTCGCGGATCACCTCGACCAGCCGCGCGCTGCGCGCGAACGGCTCCTTCTCCCGCTCCCTGACCACCGCCTCGACGATGCGCCGCGCCTGCTTCTCCTCGCCGTACGCGCGCAGGATGCGCACCAGCTCGCCGGGCGCGTACGTGTTCAGCACCTCGGCCGCGCTCACGCCCCTGGTCTGGTCCATCCGCATGTCGAGCGGCGCGTCCTGCGCGTACGCGAAGCCGCGCCCGGCCTGGTCCAGTTGCATGGACGACACGCCCAGGTCGAAGAGGATCCCCTGCACATGGCCCACGGCCAGCTTGTCGAGCACGGCGGGCAGTTCGTCGTAGACCGCGTGCACCAGCGTCACCCGGCCGGTGTACGGGGCCAGCCGCCGGCCCGCCAGCTCCAGCGCGGCGGGGTCGCGGTCCAGCCCCACGAGCCGCAGCCCGGGGTGGGCGGCGAGCAGGGCCTCGCTGTGCCCGCCGAGGCCCAGCGTGCAGTCGACGGCCACCGCGCCGGGCGCGGACAGCGCCGGGGCCAGCAGTTCGATGGTGCGGCGGAGCATGACGGGGACGTGGACAGCGGCGCGTGCGTCGTTCACGGTGCCGCCTCCTGTCCCGCCCGATCGCCGAAGGGGAGCGGCCGCAGCCGCCTGCGCGGCGGCGCCGGCCTGGCCCGGAGCGGGCCGCCGGCCGCACGGGCGACGGGCGAACCGCATGAAAGGGGGCGCCACGGCTCCCACTTCGCGTCACTTTAGCCCACTGCACCCCCCGGTCAATCAAGCACCGAAGGCGCGCCCCCGTCACGGCGGCGCGCGGGTGCCGCCCGGATTGCTCCCTGTGGGCTACCTCACCCGGGCCGGGCAAGGGCGCCCCGGCCCGGATACCGTCGTAGGCATGACGCCCGCCGAGAGCACGTCGTCCGCCGAGAACGCCGTCGCCGCCCCCACCGTCACCGACCGGCTCGTCGCCGCCAACCGCGGGTACGCGGGCGGCTTCGAGGACCCCGGCATGGATGCCAAGCCCGTCCTGCACGTCGCGGTGGTGGCCTGCATGGACGCCCGGCTCGACCTGCACGCCGCGCTCGGCCTCGAGCTGGGCGACTGCCACACGATCCGCAACGCCGGTGGTGTGGTCACCGACGACACCATCCGCTCGCTGACCATCAGCCAGCGCGCCCTGGGCACCCGCAGCGTGGTCCTGATCCACCACACCGACTGCGGCCTGCTCCGCATCACCGAGGAGTTCCGCTTCGAGCTGGAGGCCGAGGTCGGCCAGCGGCCGGCCTGGTCGGTGGAGTCGTTCCGCGACCTGGACCAGGACGTGCGCCAGTCCATCCGCCGGGTGGAGACCTCCCCGTTCCTGCTGCACACCGACGACGTGCGAGGCTTCGTGTTCGACGTGCGCACGGGGCTGCTCCGCGAGGTGTCCACGGAGCAAATCACGGCGGGCGACTGACGAAACCGGCATTCGGCAGCAAGAATGCGGGTGTGGTGGCTCCGTTACGCCCCGGCCGGGCCGGTGGCGCACGGGGCACCACGGTATCGGGGAGGGCCGGACCGCGACCGCGGCGCACGGCCCGTGCGACGGGCCGAGGAGGGCCGGTGACGACGTATGACGAGCGAGCGAGCCTCAGCGATCTGACCAGTACCGCGGACGATGTCCGGCGGTCGGTGGAGAGCGTGATCGAGGGCAAGCCCGAGGCGGTCAGGCTGTCGCTGACCGTCCTGCTCGCCGAAGGCCACCTGTTGATCGAGGACGTGCCGGGCGTCGGGAAGACCATGCTCGCCAAGGCGCTGGCGAAGTCCATCGACTGCTCCGTGCGCCGCATCCAGTTCACACCCGACCTGCTGCCCTCCGACATCACCGGCGTGAGCGTCTACGACCAGCAGAGCCGGGACTTCGAGTTCAAGCCCGGCGCGATCTTCGCCCAGATCGTCATCGGCGACGAGATCAACCGGGCCTCCCCCAAGACCCAGTCGGCGCTGCTGGAGTCGATGGAGGAGCGGCAGGTCACCATCGACACGCAGACGTACGAGCTGCCCAGCCCGTTCATGGTGGTCGCCACCCAGAACCCGATCGAGATGGAGGGCACGTACCCGCTGCCCGAGGCCCAGCGCGACCGCTTCATGGCCCGGCTGTCCATCGGCTACCCCAGCCCGGAGGCCGAGCTGGAGATGCTGGACGTGCACGGCGGGGTCTCGCCGCTGGGCGACCTCCAGCCCGTCGCGCACGCCCACGACATCGTCAAGCTGATCGACGCGGTGCGTACGGTGCACGTCGCGGACTCCGTCCGGCGCTACGCCGTGGACCTCGTGACCACCACCCGGCAGCACCCGGAGCTGCGGCTCGGCGCCTCGCCGCGGGCCACGCTGCACCTGCTGCGGGCGGCGAAGGCCGCCGCCGCGCTGGCGGGGCGGGAGTTCACGCTGCCCGACGACGTGCAGGCGCTGGCCGTGCACGTGCTCGCGCACCGGCTGCTGCCCACGGCGCAGGCCCAGCTCAACCGGCGTACGGCCGAGCAGATCGTCGCCGAGATCCTGCAGCAGGTGCCGGTGCCCGCGGCCGACATGCAGCGGCCGCCGCAGATGCCACCCGCGTACGGCGGCGGCGCGCACAGCCCGGACCCCCGGCGGTTCTGATGTCCGGCCAGCACCCGCCCGCCCCCGCCGCGCCGCCCGCGGGCCAGGACGCCCAGGCGGGCGGGCTGCGTACGGCCCTGGCAGGCACCACCACGCGCGGCCGCTCGTTCCTCGCCGCCGGGCTGGCGGCCGGGGCGTGCAGCTACATACTGGGCCAGCCCGACCTGCTGCGGGTGGGACTGCTGCTGGCCGCGCTGCCGCTGGTGTGCGCGGCCGTGCTGCACCGCACCCGCTACCGCGTCGGCGGCAGCCGCAAGCTGTCGCCCGCCCGGGTGCCCGCGGGCTCCGAGGCCCGGGTGCACCTGCGGCTGGAGAACGTCTCCCGGCTGCCCACCGGGCTGCTGATGCTCCAGGACCGGCTGCCGTACGTGCTGGGCCCCAGGCCCCGCTTCGTGCTGGACCGGGTGGAGCCGGGCGGCAAGCGCGAGGTGACCTACCGGGTCCGCTCGGACCTGCGCGGCCGCTATCCGCTGGGCCCGCTGCAACTGCGGCTCTCCGACCCGTTCGGCATGTGCGAGATGACCCGCTCCTTCAGCGCGTACGACACCCTCACCGTCGTCCCGCGCACCGAGGCGCTGGCCCCCGTCCGGCTGGCCGGCGAGGCCACGGGCTACGGCGACGGCCGGCACCGCACCCTCGCCCTGGCCGGCGAGGACGATGTCATCCCCCGCGGCTACCGGCACGGCGACGACCTGCGGCGGGTGCACTGGCGCTCGACCGCGAAGTACGGCGAGCTGATGGTCCGCCGCGAGGAGCAGCCGCAGCGCGCGGGCTGCACGGTGCTGCTGGACACCCGGCGCGACGCCTACACCGGCGCGGGCCCCGACTCGCCCTTCGAGTGGGCCGTCTCCGGCGCCGCCTCGGTCGCGCTGCACATGCTGGAGCGCGGCTACACCGTGCGGCTGCTCACCGACGGCGGCGAGCTGGGGGCCGGCGTCGACGGGGCGCTGAACTCCCGCGGCGGCGAGTCGGCCGACGCGGCGGGGATACTCCTGGACACCCTCGCGGTCGTCGACCACTCCGACCGGGACACGGTCTCGGCCGCGTACGACGTGCTGCGCGGCGGGCACGAGGGGCTGCTCGTGGCGTTCTTCGGCGAGCTGGACGAGGAACAGGCCGCGCTCGCCGCCCGGATGCGGCAGCGTACGGCCGCGGGCGTGGCGTTCGTGACGGACGCCGCGGCCTGGGAGTCGCGCGCGGGCGCGCCCGGCGGCCCGGACGGCGCGGCACCCGAGGGCGCGGAACGGGTGCGGCAGCTCCGCGAGGCGGGCTGGACGGTGCTGTCCGTACGGCCCGGAATGACGATGGGCGACCTGTGGCGGGAGGCCGGCAACCAGGCCGGCCAGCTCGCCGCGGCGGCACGCGGAGGCGAGAGCTGAGATGAGCGGACGGGCCCGGCTCACGATCTGCGCGGCGGCGGCATCCCTGCTGGCCGCCACCGCGCTGCTGCCGCTGACCGACAGGATGACCTGGTTCTTCAAGGCGATCTTCGTGGTCGTCGTGATCGGCGGCGTGGGCATGATCGCCCGCCGCATCCCGCTCGCGCGCCCGCTGACCGTGCTGGCGCAGACCGCGGTCACGGTGCTGCTGCTGACGATGCTCTTCACCGCCGACCAGGCGATCGGCGGGGTGCTCCCCAACCCCGCGGCGATCGAGGAGTTCCGCCAGCTCTTCCAGGAGGGCAGCGACGACGTCTCGCGCTACTCCATCCCGGCGCCGGTCACCGACGGCATAGAGCTGATGCTGCTCTCCGGCATCGCCGGGGTGGCGCTGCTGGTGGACGCGGTGGCGGTGACGTTCCGCAGCGCCGCGCCCGCGGGGCTGCCGCTGCTCGCGCTGTACTCCGTCGCCGCCGGGCTCAACCAGGGCGGGAGCTGGCTGACGTTCCTGCTCGCCGGCGCCGGCTATCTGCTGCTGCTGCTCGCCGAGGGGCGGGACCGGCTGGCGCAGTGGGGCCGGATGTTCGGCGGCGGGCAGTCCGTGGGCGCGCCGGGCGCCGCGGAGCCCGGGGGCGGCCGGCCGGTGGCCCCGGTGCGTACGGGCCGCCGGATCGGCGCCGTGGCGCTGGGCTTCGCGCTCGTCGTACCCGCGGCGCTGCCGTCGCTGGACGGCGGGCTGCTGGACGGCAAGACCACCGGTCCCGGGCAGGGTCCTGGCGGCGGTACGGTCACCGCGATCAACCCCGTGGTGCGGCTGCAGCAGAGCCTGAACCAGCCGGAGAACCGCGAGGTGTTCCGCTACCGCGCCGAGGACGGCGCCCAGAACCAGTCGCTGTACATGCGCTTCGTCGCCCTCGACCGGTTCGACGGCACCTCCTGGCAGCCCTCGCGCCGCAGCATCGAGGACATCCCGGACCCGCTGCCCACCCCGCAGGGCTACTCCAACAGCCAGATCAGGTCCGCGCCCCTCACGCTGAACGTACGGGCCGACGACGACTTCCGGCAGCAGTGGCTGCCGATGCCCTACCCCGCGTACCAGGTGCGCATAGGGGGCGACTGGCGCTACGAGCCGGAGGGCCGGTCCGTCGTCGGCGACGGCGGCACCACCACGGGCGGCGCCGAGTACCAGGTCACCAGCCTGCTCATGGCGCCCACCGCGCGCCAGTTGGCCACCGCGCCGGCGCCGGACCCGGCGCTGAGCGAGGAGTACACGCAGGTGCCCGACTCGCTGCCGGACGAAGTCCGCCGGCAGGCGCAGGAGATCACCCGCGGCTCGGCGAACAACTACGAGCGGGCGCTGGCGCTCCAGGACTACTTCACCACCAACTTCGTCTACGACACGGAGACCGACCTCGACGCCTCCGACCCCGAGGCGATCCTGCGGTTCCTGGAGGACAAGCAGGGCTTCTGCGTCCACTTCTCCTTCACGATGGCCGCGATGGCGCGGACCCTCGGCATCCCCGCCCGGGTCGCGGTCGGCTTCGTGCCGGGCACCGCGCAGAGCGACGGGTCGATGTCGGTGGGGCTGCAGGACGCGCACGCCTGGCCCGAGCTGTACTTCGAGGGCGCCGGCTGGACCCGCTTCGAGCCGACCCCGACCCGCGGCACGCTGCCGGACTACACGATGGAGAACCAGCCGAACGGCGGCGGCGACCCCGCGAACGAGCTGCCGGACCCCGGCAGCTCGGCGGCCCCGACCCCGACGCCCTCGGCCTCGGAGGACGAGTGCCCGGCGTCGCTGCGGCGGGTGGACGGCTGCCCGGACGACGAGGCGGCGGGCGGCGGGGCCGCGGGCCCGACGGACGGCGGGCCGCCGGCGGCGGGCATCGCGGCGGGCGCGGCCGGGCTGCTGCTGCTCCTGCTCCTCCCGTCGCTGCCGGCCATCTGGCGCGTACGGGAACGGGGCCGACGACTCCGCCCGGGTGCGGGGCCGCTGGCGGCCTGGCGCGAACTGATCGACTCCGCCTGGGACTTCGGGCTGCCGCCCGACGAGTCGCAGACGCCGCGGACGACGGCGGCGGCGCTCATCCGGTTCGGCGGCCTGGACGGCGCGGCGGCGCAGTCGGCGCTGCGGGTGGCGGGGGCGGTGGAGCAGACGCTCTACGCGCCGCGGCCGCGGCAGGTCGACGGGCTGGCGGAAGACGTACGGAGAGTGCGGGCGGCGATGGGCCGCGACGCGGGCGCGGCCGCACGGCTGCGCGCGGCGGTGGCGCCGCGCTCGTCGGTGCGGATGCTGTGGGCGGTGTCGGCGCGCTGGGCGGCGCTGACGGGGCGCTGGCGCGGGGCGCTGCGGCGCGCGGGCGCGGCGCTGCGGCCGTCGCGGCAGCGGGCGTAGGGCGCGGGAGGAAGCTGACCGGAACGGCCCCGTCGCGCGGTTGCGCGGCGGGGCCGTTCGGGTGACGGGGGCAGTGGCGGGGACGGTCACCGCGCACGTTTCGTACGGAGACGGTGCGCACTGGCCTCGTACGGAGACGTCGAGCGGGGGCTTCGTACGCCGCGCGTCGCGCGGAGTTCTCAGGGGGCACGTCTCGCGCGGAGTTCGTACGGACGGTCGTGCGCGGACTACGTCCGCGGAGGGCGTCCGCGGAGGGCGTAACGGGAATGGCACACTCCGCGAGGTGCGGTCGCCGGGGGGCCGGTCGTGCCCGGACTACGGGCACCCGGCAGGACCGAAGGGGGTACCGCGTGCTGAGAGCTCCCGCGGGCCGGGCCCGGGGAGCTCTGCACGGGGAGGGACCTGGTGGCCTAGCGTCCCTCGTCGCGGCGGCGCTGCCACCGCTCTTCGATCCTGTTCATCATGGAACGGCGCTGCCGGGTCCTGCGACGCTGCTGACCGCCCTGAGGGGCCGCGGCTTCGCCCGGCTGCTGCTGTTGCTGCTCGCCCGGGTTCGCAGTCCTGCGCCAACCGGTGACGGCGAGCACCGCACATCCCAGCATGACGAGGAAGCCCACCACGCTGACCCAGATCTGCTGCGCGACCATTCCGGCCATCAGGAGCGCGATACCCACCAGGAAACCGGCTACCGCCTGGTACACCCGACGGCGGGTGTACGTGCGCAGCCTGCTTCCCTCAAGCGCTGTCGCAAACTTGGGATCTTCTGCGTACAGCGCTCGCTCCATCTGCTCGAGCATGCGCTGCTCGTGCTCCGAGAGCGGCACGGAGTCCTCCTACTCGTCGGTCGCTTGGGGGCGACCGGGACGCGGCACCTCCAGGATAGGCAGGTATGCGCCCCCGTGAAACCCGCCCCTCTGCGCCAAATCCGCCGATCCGCGGCGCGGATCTGGGCCTGCCCGCCGTAGCAGGCCCTGACTCAGATCATACGGCGCGCCGGGGCCGAACGGGTGGCCTGTGGCCTACTGCACCTTTGCCCGCGGGCGGACCGGTTATCACTTCCGGCCGCCCAGAACATGAAGCTGCGCCGCCACCGGCTGGAACGCCGGCGACTCCGCCGCCGCCCGCTCCAGCTCCAGCAGCGCGTCGAGCGCGCCCGGCTCGGACTCCGCGAGGCCGTCGGGCACCAGGTCGGAGAAGGTGCGTACGCCCTGTACGGCCCGTACGTCCACGCCGGCGGCGGCGACCAGCCGGGTCAGCTCCTCCGGGGTGAACCGGCGCGGTACCGGGTCCGCCTCGCCCCAGCGGCCGTCTCCGCCCGTGAGCGCGCGGTGGGCGGAGGAGAAGTGCCCGGCGAGCGCGCGGGCCAGCACGGCGCCGCCGAGGCCCGCCGCCAGCACGCTGAGGAGGCCGCCGGGCCGCAGCGCGGCGACGGCGTTGGCGAGGCCCGCGGCGGGGTCGTCGACGTACTCCAGGACGCCGTGGCAGAGCACGGCGTCGTACGCGCCGGGCTCCGCGACGTCGAACAGGGCGTGGATGTCGCCCTGCACGCCGCGCACCCGGTCGGCGACGCCGGCCTCCGCGGCGCGGCGCTGCAGTCCGAAGAGCGCGTTCGGGCTGGGGTCGACGACCGTCACCCGGTGCCCGAGCAGGGCGGCGGGCACGGCGAAGCCGCCGGTCCCGCCCCCGGTGTCCAGCACGTCGAGCGCCCGGCCGCCGGCCGCGGCGTCCGCGCCCCCCTGCCCGGCGGCTCCGTGCCGGGCCAGGGCGTCCTCCAGCGCCTCCCAGACGACGGCGGCGCGCAGCGACGCGCGCGGCAGGTGGTCGTGCGGTGTCGTACGGGGCATGGAGCGCTCCTCGAAGATCGGGCGTGGCCCAGCTTAGAGGCTGCGCATCCGCGTCCCGTGCCCCAGCGGACGGACCCGGCACCGCCAGGCGGGACGGCCTCCGCGCACGCCCGCGGCCCGAACGGGGCGACGGGCGCGGCGAAGTGACCGGTGTCGCCGTCGGCGCCCGGGACCGCGAGCGCACGACGACAGGCGCAGGCGACCGCGGAAGCGGCCCGTACCGCACCCGGCGCGCGGCCCCGCCGCCGCGGGGCACGCGCCGCATCCCCGGCGGCGGTTCCCCGCGGTGGTCCGCGCGCGGGCCGGCCGGTCGGGCCGACCCGCCGGACCCGTGCCCGCCGGCCCCACGCGGCCCGCCCCGGCCGGCGCGCAGCGCCTCAGCGTGCCTCCGGGCCCGGTTGGGGACGGATCAGCGGCTGGACGACCAGCATCCGCTCGACTATGCGCGTGAACATGCCTGCCGCGCGCAGGAGATCGGCCGCCTCCTCCGCGTCGACAGCATCCCTGATGCCCGCCTCCGCGCGGGCCCGCAGCCGGGCGCCGGCCGCGAACATCGCGCTCCACTCGGCGAGTTCCGGCGCGACTTCCGGCAGCACCTCCCACGCGCTGCGGATGCGCTGCCGGCGCCGCGGGGTCGGCTCCGGCCGCCCGCGCACGGCGAGGACCGCCGCGGCAGTGCGCAGCGCGGCGAGGTGGGCCAGTGAGTAGCGCTCGTTCGCCGTCTCCATCTCCGCCGCCTCCGCCAGACCGGCGTGGGCTTGCGCGAGGAGCTCCAGCGCCGCCTTGGGCGCACTGCCCGGGCGCAGGACGGGGTGGACATCACTCGGTGGGGCGTAAGCCGGCTCGGCTGCCATGGCTTGCCTCCTGTCAGTGTCAGTCCTTCAGTCGTTCGTTCGTATGTGCCATGGTGGCGCACCCCACTGACAATCGACCTGAACTGCCCCGCTAGCTGCGACGATGCCCCCGACCACACCCTCCGCGGCAATTGCGCCGACCAGTGCCGCCCCGGGGTGGAACGGCGCCCCGGCCGGGGCGGGCACCCGTACAGACGGGCGCTGCCCCGGCGCGAAGCGATCCCCCGTCGCTCCACCACCGGGGCAGCTTCCCCCCATTTCCCCCGTTCCCCCCCGTGGGCCGGCACCGGAGTCCCGTTCCGCCACCCCGTGTCGGCGGTCCGTGGCCCCGCACTGCGTCCGTCCCACGTCCTTCACTTTGCCGTTTGTGCAGGTCGGGGCCCATCCGCTCGGATACTCAAGCAGGTATCTGAGTACGCATACTTACGACTGAGTACGCACCCCCAGCCCCGCTCGGACCCCCCGCGGGCCCGCGCGGAGCGGGGGATAAAGTCCGGGTCATGGCAGAGATCGCGGTAGTCGGGGCGGGCATGGGCGCCATGGCCGCCTCCGCGCGGCTGGCCCTCGCGGGCCACCGGGTGACGGTCCACGAGCGCACCGGCACCCACGGCGGCGGCGTACGGCGGCTGGAGCGCGACGGCTTCGGCTTCGACACCGGACCCGGGGTGCTGTACCTCCCCGCGGTCTACCGCGACCTGTTCCTCAAGACGGGCCGCCGCAAGCTGGAGAAGTGCGTGGACCTCGTGCCGGTGGACCCGGCCGAGCGGCATGTCTTCCCCGACGGCACCGCCGCCACCTTGCCCAACGCCTCCCGCGCGGGCGTCGTACGGGCACTCGACGCCGCCGCGGGACCGGGCGCGGGCGAGGCGTGGACCGCCCTGCTCGACCGGGGCCGCCGGGTCTGGGAGGCCGCCCGCCGCCCGCTCGTCGAGGAGCCCCTGCCCGCGGACCCCGGCGCGCTGGCCGCCGACCTCTACCCCGCGCCCCCGCCGCCCCAGGGGCGCGGGCTGCTGCGCCGCCTGCGCGGCCCCCGCCCGGCCCCCCCGCCCGCCACCGTGGCCGACGTCGGCGCGGGCGAACTCGGCGCGTATCCCATGCTGGGGACGATGCTCGCGCAGCACGCGCTGGCCTACGGCTTCGACCCGCGGCACGCCCCGGCGGGCGCGGCGATGCTGCCGTACGTGCAGGAGACCTTCGGCGGCTGGTACGTGCGGGGCGGCATGCGGGCGCTGGCGGACGCGCTGTACGAGCGCTGCCTGGAGCGGAAGATCGAGTTCGCGTTCGGCGCGGAGGTGGCCGCCGTCCGGGTGGGCGGGGACGGCCGGGCCGCGGGCGTCGAACTGGCCGGCGGCGGGCGGGCGGATGCCGACGCGGTGATCGCCGGGGTGCCGCGGGCCCGGCTGGCGGAGCTGGCGCCCGGCGCGTACGCGGGCGGCCGGACCCCTTCGGCGGCGCGGGACGTACCGGCGCGGATGACCGTGTGCCTGGCGCTGCGCGGCGCGCGCGACGGCGACGCCGTGCACCGTACCGTCGTGCACTCCCCGGAACCCGCGCGCGAACTCGCCTGGATCTTCGACGGCGAGCTGCCGGGGACCGGCCCGGCGCCCACCGTCACCGTGCTGCGCCCCGACGACCCCGCGCAGCGCCCGGACGAGGAGCACGAGGCCGTGACGCTGACCGCCGTCGTCCCCGCCGGGGCCTGGGCGTCCGAGGGCGGCGAGAAGGCCGCGGAGGCGTTCGCGGACCTGATGGTGGCGGCTGCCGGGCGGGCGGTGCCGGGGCTGGCGGAGCGCGTCCTGTGGCGCGAGGTGCGTACGCCCGCGGACACCGCCGCCGAGACGGGCGCCCCGGGCGGCGCGGTGCCGGGGCCCGCGCTGGCGGGGGCTGGGGGCGCGTATCTGCCGCTGCCGAACGCCACGGCCGTGCCGGGGCTCTACGCCGTCGGCGGCTGGGCGCACCCGGGCGGCGGTCTCGCGCACGCCGGGATGTCGGGGGCCCTGGTCGCCGGGCTGATCATGGAGGGCGCGGACTTCCGCGGCTCCCGCTGAGGGAGCGCGGGCGGGGCGCTGGACCGGTGGTCGGGGGCGGGTGACCGCCCGGGGTCAGTAGCGGTACTGCTGCTGCTCGTAGCCGGGGTAGCCCTGCTGCTGCGCGTACGGGTCCTCGGTGCCGAGCGGGTCCGCGTCGCGCTGCTGCGGCATCCAGACGCTGTCTCCGGCCGTCCCGGTCCCGTAGCCGTCCTGGCCGTACGCCGGCTGCCGGCCGGTGTCGTAGCCCTCGGAGTACTGCTGGCTGTACTGCTGCTGCTGCTCATAGCCGAGGTAACCGGCGCCGCCCGTGTCGTACTGCTGCCCGCCGCCCTGCGTGGAGTCGTAGTACTGCGGCGGGGCCGGGGCGGCGTACTCGGTGCCGCCGTAGGGGTCCGCGTAGCCGGCGCCCGGGTCGGGCGCGGCCGCGTCGTACCCGGCGGCGTACTGGTGCTCCGTGCCGTAGCCGCCGGTGTCCGGGTATATCTGCTGGTCCTGCCCGTAGCCGCTCGTGCCCGCGCCGTTGGTGGCGTAGCCCCCGGCCTCGTAGCCGGAGGTGGTCGCGTGGCTGCCGGTGTCGTAGGCGGAGGTCGTGGCGTGGCTGCCGGTGTCGTACGCCGACGTGGTGGCGTAGCCGCCGGAGTCGTAGGCGGAGGTGGCCGCGTAGCTGCCGGAGTCGTAACCGGCGCCGTTGCTTCCGTTTCCGTACGCGTCATAGCCGCCCGCGTACGTCTGCTGCCCGGGGGCGGCGCCCGCGAGGGCCTGGTCGTCGCCGAAGGGCGAGAACTGCGAGGTCTGTTCCTGCGCCGCGGGCGGCGCGCTCTCCGGCGCGTACGCCGGGTAGGCGGCGGCGTGCTCCGGGGGCGGCGGCGCCTGGCGGGCGTCGTACGCGCCCTCGTCGTACCCCTGCGCCTCGTAGCCGCCGTCGTAGTCCTCGTCCTCCCCGCGCCTGTTCACCGCCCAGCCGCCGGAGTAGCCGCTGCGGTAGGAGAACGTGACCTTGGTCTGTCCGACTCCGAACGCCACCACGCCCAGCCCGATCACGACGGCCGAGGGCATGAGCACGCCGAGCACCACGCAGAGGAAGCCGACGAAGGCCAGCGCGCGCCAGCGCAGCGGGGCCTTGTACTGCATCAGCACTTCCCACAGCAGCCACAGCGAGATCACGCCGAACGCGGCATAGAGGGCCAACCAAGCCAAGTCGCCCATCACGTGCCTCTCTTCCGCCCCCGCTTGGTGGTGCCTGCCCTCAGGACCGCCGGTGCAGCCCGAGGTTCTGGTAGATCTCCAGCGTTGCCGTGGAGTGGTTCAGCGTAATGAAGTGCAGTCCGGGGATTCCCTCGGACTGCAACCGCTCGCACATGTCCGTGGCGTACTCGATGCCAATGGAGCGTACCGCGGCCCGGTCGTCCTCGACCGCGAGAACCCGATCCGCCAGCTCCGGCGGGAACGTGGCCCCGCTCAGCTCGGCGAACCGCTGGATCTGGCGGGCGTTGGTGACCGGCATGATCTCCGGGATGATCGGCGTCGTGCAGCCGGCGGCGGCCACCCGGTCGCGCAGCCGCAGGTAGTCGTCGACGTGGAAGAACATCTGGGTGATCGCGTAGTCCGCGCCCGCGCGGCACTTGTCGACGAAGTGCCGGATGTCGCTGTCCCAGTCCGTGGACCGCGGGTGCCGCTCGGGGAAGGCGGCGACGCCGACGCAGAAGTCGCCCGACTCCTTGATCAGCCGGACCAGGTCCGCGGCGTACGACACCCCCTGCGGGTGCGCGACCCACTCCCCCGTCGGGTCGCCGGGCGGATCGCCGCGGACCGCGAGCATGTTGCGGATGCCGGCGTCCGCGTACTGGCCGATGACGTTGCGCAGTTCTGCGACGGAGTGGTCGACCGCGGTGAGGTGCGCCACGGGCGTGAGCGTGGTGTCGGTGGCGATGCGCTCGGTGGCGCGGACGGTGCCCTCGCGGGACGAGCCGCCGGCGCCGTACGTCACGGAGACGAAGGTCGGTCGTACGGCCTCGATGCGCCGTACGGCGTTCCAGAGGGTCCGCTCGCCCTTGTCGGTTTTCGGGGCGGCGAACTCGAACGAAAACGACTGCTTGCCGGACGCGAGCAGTTCACGAACAGTGACTGCGCGATCATTCCTGGTCGAAGCGATGCCGGTGGCCATACGCGGCAGGTTAACCGCCTGTCACCTCAGGACCCAAGACGGCCAGCTCGATTGCCCGGCCTGGACCCGGCGCCCCGGGCCGCCCGGACGACTACCGGACGTCACCGTTCCGGGCCGCGCGCAGCCGCCGTACGAACTCGCCCGCCGCAGCTCCGGGGTCCTCCGCGGCGGTGAGGGCGCGCACCACGACGACGCGGCGGGCGCCTGCCGCCAGGACCTCGTCGAGGTTTCCGAGGTCGATTCCGCCGATGGCGAACCACGGGCGGTCGGTGCCGAGCCCCGCCGCGTACCGGACGAGGCCGAGGCCGGCCGCGGGGCGCCCGGCCTTGGTGGGGGTGGGCCAGCACGGGCCGGTGCAGAAGTAGTCGACGCCGGGCTCCTCGGCCGCGGCGCGGGTCTCCGCCTCGGCGTGGGTGGAGCGGCCGATCAGCACGTCCTCGGGCCCGGCGCCCAGGAGGGCGCGGGCGGCGGGCACGGGCAGGTCGCCCTGGCCCAGGTGCAGCACGCCGGCACCGGCGGCGTGCGCCACGTCGGCGCGGTCGTTGACGGCGAGCAGCCGGCCGTGCCGGCGGCAGGCGTCGGCGAACACCTCCAGGTGCGCCAGTTCCTCGCGGGCCTCCATGCCCTTCTCGCGCAGTTGGACGATGTCCACGCCCGCGGCCAGCACGGCGTCGAGGAACTCGGGCAGGTCGCCCTGGCGCGTACGGGCGTCGGTGCACAGGTAGAGCTGCGCGGCGCCGAGCCGCGCACGGGCGTCTGCGGTGGCGCGGGCGGCGGTTCCGGCCGTCATGCGGCACTCCCCCCTCGTACGGTCCCGTACGGTCGCGGGGCCGGACCCGCGACTGCGCGCCCGGCCCCGCGAGGTTACACAGCCAGTGCCTGCGCCCTGCGCTTGACCTCCGTCCCGCGGTTCTCGCGCAGCGCCTGCGCGGGAGTCCCCGGGAGCGAGGGATCGGGGGTGAACAGCCACTCCAGCGCCTCCGCGTCGCTGAAGCCGTCGTCCTTGAGCAGCGTCAGGGTGCCGGTGAGGCCCTTGACGACCTTCCCCTCGCCGATGAACTCGGCGGGCACGTGCAGCGCGTTGTTCTCACCCCGCCGCACCGCGATCAACTGGCCTTCCTTGACCAACTGCCGCACGCGGGTCACCTCGACGCCGAGGTTCTCCGCGATGTCGGGGAGGGTGAGCCAGGAGGGGACGAGAGCATCGATCTTCGCATCAATCTCGGTCACACCCCCCAGCCTGCCATCTCGGACGGCCTGCCGGTACAGGGCAGCGCCAAAGGGAGGCATATCACCGCGAAGCATCCCCGGATGCGGGGGTGCCGACACGGCCCGCGGCGCGCCGGGGGTGTCAGAGCGCGGCCGATTTCAGCGGTACGGCCGCGTCGGCGGCCCGCTCGCGGTCCAGCGCGGCGCCGGCGTGGATCAGCTTGCGCCCCTGGGTGAGGTCCCGCGGCCGGCCCACGGCCAGCAGCGCGATGAGCCGGCCGGCGCGCAGCCAGCACACCGACCACGAGGAGCCGTGCGGGTCGCCGCGCCAGAGCAGCTCGTCGCGGTCCGTGTGGTGGCCGACGTACTGCACGAAGCGGCCGAACTGCTCGGACCAGAAGTACGGTACCGGGTCGTACACCACGCCCGGCGCGCCCGCGATGTCCGCCGCGACCGTCGTCGGGCCCTGCAGCGCGTTGTCCCAGTGGTGGATCAGCAGCCGCTCGCCGTAGCGCGCGGAGGGGAAGGACGCACAGTCGCCGACGGCCCAGACGCCGGGCACGTTCGTACGCAGCCGCTCGTCGGCCCGCACCGCCCCGTCGCCGCCCAGCCCGACGCCGGAGCCGGCGAGCCAGGCCGTGGTCGGGTGGGCGCCGATGCCGACGACGACGGCGTCTGCGGTCAGCTCCGTACCGTCGTCGAGGACGACCGCGACCGGGCCGTCCTCGCCGTCGCTGTCGACGCGCTCGACCCGGCGCCCCGTGAGCAGCCGGGCACCGCTCTCCTCGTACCAGGCGGCCATCGGCGCCGCGACCGCCGCGGGCAGCGCCGCCGCCAGCGGCTGCCCGGCGGCCTCCACGACCGTCACCTCGCAGCCCTGCTCGCGCGCCGCGGTGGTCAGCTCGGCGCCGATCCAGCCGGCGCCGACCACCAGGACCCGGCTGCGCCGCACCAGCACGGCGCGCAGCCGCGCCGCGTCGTCGAGGGTGCGCAGCAGGTGCACGCCGGGCGTGGCGCCGGCCGGGGCGCCGGGCAGCGGGACGGGCGCCGCGCCGGTGGCGAGCACCAGGTTCCCGTACGGCACGGGCCCGGCGTCCGTCTCCAGCACCCGCCCCGCGGTGTCCAACCGGTCGGCGTGCAGCCCCAGCCGGAGCCCGATGCCGTACTCCGCGAAGTCGACCTCGAACGCCGAGCCCTCGGCCTTGCCGAGCAGCACCGCCTTCGACAGCGGCGGCCGGTCGTACGGGTCGTGCGGCTCCGCGCCGACGAGCGTGACGGCGCCGGTGTACCCCTGCTCGCGCAGCGCGACGGCGGTCTGCACGCCGGCCATCCCCGCGCCGACGACGACGGTGCCCGCGGCGGGGTCGGCGGCGCGGCTGGGGCGGCTGGCGGCCCGGCCGGCGGGGCCGCGGTCCGGTTCTGCGTCGGTCACACCGATCACTGTATGCCGCACCCGTCGGCCGCCGCTCGCGCCGGGCCCGCTCGCGAGGCTCCCTTACAGCAGCCGGGCGTACGGAGTTAGGGTGGCCGGGAAGACTCGCGGGAGCCCGGCGCACCGGGCTGAGAGGGGGGCTGGCGGCCCCCGACCGTACGAACCTGATCCGGGTCATGCCGGCGAAGGGAGGGGCGAACGCGCCCATGCAGCCACGCGACACACCCCCGACGGAACCCACCACGACACCTCAGGCGGCGCCCGCGGCGGCACCAACGGGCGCGCCGCGCACGGCGGATGCCGCGTACGACGTCCTCGTCATCGGCGGCGGCGTCATCGGCCTGGTCACCGCCTGGCAGGCGGCCCGCCGCGGGCTGGCCACCGCCGTCGCCGACCCGGCCCCCGGCGGCGGCGCCGCGCAGGTCGCGGCCGGGATGCTCGCCGCCGTGACCGAACTCCACTACGGCGAGGAAGCGCTGCTGGCGCTCAACCTGGCGGCCGCGGAACGCTATCCGGACTTCGCCGCCGAGCTGGCGGAGGCGTCCGGCCGGGACATCGGCTACCGCCGCTGCGGCGCGCTCTCCGTCGCGCTCGACGCGGACGACCGCGCCCAACTGCGCGAACTCCACGGCTTCCAGCAGCGGCTGGGGCTCTCCGCGCAGTGGCTCAGCGGCAGCGAGTGCCGCCGGCTGGAGCCGATGCTCGCGCCCGGAGTACGCGGCGGGCTGCGCGTCGACGGCGACCACCAGACGGACCCGCGGCTGCTGACCGCGGCGCTCGTCACCGCCTGCGAGCGGGCCGGGGTCGCCTTCCACCGCAGCCTCGCGGTACGGCTGCGGCTCGCCGGCGCGGGCGCGGACGAGCGGGCGGCGGGCGCGGAGCTGGCGGACGGCACCCGGCTCGGCGCCGGGCAGACGGTGCTCGCCGCGGGCAGCCGCAGCGGCAGCCTGGCGGGGGTGCCGGAGGCGGTACGGCCGCCGGTGCGGCCCGTGAAGGGGCAGGTGCTGCGGCTGCGGATGCCGGAGACCGGGGCGCCGTTCCTGTCCCGTACGGTACGGGCCGTGGTGCGCGGCAGCAGCGTGTACCTGGTGCCGCGGGAGAGCGGCGAGCTGGTCGTCGGCGCCACCAGCGAGGAGCTGGGCTGGGACACCACCGTCACCGCGGGCGGCGTGTACGAGCTGCTGCGCGACGCGCACGAGCTGCTGCCCGGGCTGACGGAGCTGCCGCTCGTGGAGGCCGGCGCCGGGCTGCGCCCCGGCTCCCCCGACAACGCGCCGCTGCTGGGCCCCACCGCCCTGGCGGGGCTGCACCTGGCCACCGGCCACTACCGCAACGGGGTGCTCCTCACCCCCGTCACCGGCGACGCGCTCGCCGCCGTCCTCACCGGCGGCGAACTCCCCGACGTGGCCCGCCCGTTCGCGGCCACCCGGTTCGGCCGTACGCACCAGCAGCACGAAGGGCGGCAGCACCCATGACCGAGGACACCACGCGGACCCGCACCGGCACCCGAGCCGGCGCCCCCGCCGGCGCACCGACCATCACCGTCAACGGCACGCCCCGCCCGATCGCCGCGGGCCTCACCCTCGACGCCCTCGTCGCCACCCTCACCGCCGCGCACCGCGGCGTCGCCGCCGCCGTCAACGAGGACGTCGTACCGCGCGGCGACTGGCCCACCACCACCCTCGGCGACGGCGACCGCGTCGAGATCCTCACCGCGGTCCAGGGAGGCTGACCACCGTGACCAGCACCGCCCCCGCCCCCGTCCCCGCAGACCTCACCGGCGCGGACCCGCTCACCATCGCGGGCGTCCGCTTCTCCTCCCGCCTCATCATGGGCACCGGCGGCGCCAGCAGCCTGGACGCCATGGAGCGTGCCCTCCTCGCCTCCGGCACCGAGCTGACCACCGTCGCGATGCGCCGCGTCGACCCCGGCGTGCACGGCTCCGTGCTCGACGTGCTGCGCCGCCACGGCATCCGCGTGCTGCCGAACACCGCCGGCTGCTATACCGCGGGAGAGGCCGTCCTCACCGCCCGGCTGGCCCGCGAGGCGCTCGGCACGGACTGGGTGAAGCTGGAGGTCATCGCCGACGAGCGGACCCTGCTGCCCGACCCGGTCGAGCTGCTGGCCGCCGCCGAGACACTCGTCGACGACGGCTTCACCGTGCTCCCGTACACCAACGACGACCCCGTCCTCGCGCGCAAGCTGGAGGACGCCGGCTGCGCCGCCGTGATGCCGCTGGGCTCCCCCATCGGCTCCGGGCTCGGCATCCGCAACCCGCACAACTTCCAGCTCATCACCGAGGCCGCCGGGGTGCCCGTCATCCTCGACGCCGGCGCGGGCACCGCCTCCGACGCGGCCCTGGCGATGGAGCTGGGCTGCGACGCGGTGATGCTGGCGTCCGCGGTGACGCGAGCACAGGAGCCGGTGCTGATGGCGGAGGCGATGCGGTACGCGATCGCCGCGGGCCGGCTCGCCGCGCGCGCCGGGCGCATCCCGCGCCGGCACTTCGCGCGCGCGTCCTCCCCGGGGGCGGGCGTCGCGGAGCTGGGCCCCGGGAGCGGCCGGGACGACGGCCCGGGGCCGGACCCGGAGCGGCCCGCGTTCGCCTGAACTGCCCGGCCCCGTACCGGCACGCCATCGGGAACGTACTGCAGCACAACGGTGACGGGAACGCGTCCCTCACCTCGTAGACTGCGGTTCGTGGACACGACTCTGGACCCGTCCCCCCATCCGCCGGGAGGGTGGGGAGACCCCATGGTCGGGCAGATGCTCGACGGGCGCTACCGCGTCGACGCGCGCATCGCCGCCGGCGGCATGGCCACGGTCTACCGCGCGCTGGACACCCGGCTCGACCGGGTGCTCGCCGTCAAGGTCATGCACCCGTCGCTCGCCGCCGACGCCTCCTTCGTCCAGCGGTTCATCCTGGAGGCCAAGTCGGTCGCCGGCCTCGCCCACCCGAACGTCGTGGGCGTCTACGACCAGGGCACCGACGGCCCGCACGTCTTCCTGGCCATGGAGTACGTCCCCGGCTGCACCCTGCGCGACGTGCTGCACGACCGCGGCGCGCTCCAGCCGCGGGCCGCGCTGGACATCCTGGAGCCCGTGCTCGCCGCGCTCGGCGCCGCGCACCGGGCCGGTTTCGTGCACCGCGACATGAAGCCGGAGAACGTCCTCATCGGCGACGACGGCCGGGTCAAGGTGGCCGACTTCGGGCTCGTCCGCGCCGTGAACACCAACACCACCGCCTCCACCGGCGCCGTGCTCGGCAGCGTGTCGTACCTGGCGCCCGAGCAGATCGAGCGCGGCGCCGCCGACCCCCGGGTCGACGTGTACGCCTGCGGCGTGATGCTCTACGAGATGCTCACCGGCGCCAAGCCGCACGCCGGCGAGCACGCCGCGCACGTGCTCTACCAGCATCTGCACGAGGACGTCGAGCCGCCGTCCGCGGTCGTCCCCGGGCTGCCCGCGCAGTTGGACGACCTGGTCGCCGGGGCCGCCGCGCGCCGCAGCGAGGCGCGCCCCGCGGACGCCGTGGAGCTGCTGTCGGCCGTACGGAGCGCCCGCGCGCAGCTCACCGACGAGGAGCTGGACGCGGTGCCGCCGCAGGCCGTCGCCCAGGAGCGGGACGGCTCCGAGGACCGTACCGCCGTGGTGCCCAGCCCGGCGGCCACGCCGGCGCAGGAGCGGCTGAACGTCACCAGCGTGCTGGAGACCCCCGCCGCCGCACCCGCGGGCACCGCGGGCCACCCGCCCGGCCCGCCCGCGCCCGGTGACCGGCCCGGAACGGGCCGCCCCAAGCCGCGGCTTGGGCTGCTGGCGCTGCTGGCGGCGCTGCTCGTGCTCGGCGTCGGCACGGGCGTCTGGTACATCAACTCCGGGCAGTTCACCAAGGTCCCCTTCGTCCTCGGCAAGACCGAGGCGGAGGCGCGGAGCATGCTCTCCGGCGAGGATCTGGACGCGGACGTCAAGGAGGACTTCAGCGACACGGTGAAGGCCGGCCTCGTCATCCGTACCGACCCCGAGGGCGGCAACCGCATCCGCCAGGGCGACTCCGTGACCCTCGTGCTCTCCAAGGGCCCGGAGATGGTCGAGATCCCCGAGCTGTACGCGGTCCCGCTCGACGAGGCCAGGGACAGGCTGAGCGACGCCGGGCTGAAGCCGGGCGTGACCCGGGAGGCGTTC
Organism: Streptomyces sp. NPDC004134; assembly: GCF_042874195.1. Taxonomy (NCBI): domain Bacteria; kingdom Bacillati; phylum Actinomycetota; class Actinomycetes; order Kitasatosporales; family Streptomycetaceae; genus Streptomyces; species Streptomyces sp. NPDC004134. The sequence goes on from NZ_JBIAMS010000029.1 coordinate 49,752, forward strand.
AGCGAGGAGCTGCCCGCCGGGCGCGTGATCAGCACGGACCCGGAGGATGGCGAGAAGATCAAGGCGGGCCGGGCGGTGGCGATGGTCGTCAGCCGCGGCGCGCCGATCGAGGTGCCGGACGTCGTCGGCGACGACCAGAGCGACGCGGCGGAGGAGCTGCGCGAGGAGGGCCTGGCGGTCGAGATCGCCACGGAGACGGTGTACTCGGAGGAGGACGCCGGCACCGTCGCGGAGACCTCGCCCGAGCCGGGCACCGAGCTGGGCGAGGGCGACAAGGTCACGCTGACGATCTCCAGGGGCCCCGAGCTGCTGGAGGTACCGGACGTGGTCGACATGAGCGTGGACGAAGCCGAGCAGACGCTGGAGGACGCCGGTTTCCGCGCGGACGTGAACCAGATCTTCTTCGGCGACTCCGTCTGGCGGCAGTCCCCTGGCGACGGGGAAGAGGCGCCGCGCGGCAGCGAGATCACCCTCTGGGTCAGGTGACGTGTCCTCCCGTACGCCCGCTGAACCACGCTCCGGCCGGCCGGCCGCCCAGGTCCGCAACCCCGTCGGCAGCCATGTGCCCGTCGCCGGCGGGCTGGCCGCGAAGGGCCTGGCCCACGCGCGCAAGATCGGCGCGGAGGCCGTCCAGGTCTTCGTCGCCAACGCCCGCGGCTGGGCCACGCCGCCCGGCGACCCGGCGCAGGACGAGGAGTTCCGCAGGCGCTGCGCCGAGGACGGCATCCCGGTGTACGTGCACGCCCCGTACCTGATCAACCTCGGCTCGCACACCCCGGCGACCGCGGCGAACTCCGTCGCCTCGCTGCGGCACTCGCTGCGCCGCGGCCGGGCGATCGGCGCCCTCGGCGTCGTGGTGCACACCGGCTCGGCGACCGGCGGACGGCCCCGCGAGACCGCGCTCGCGCAGGTACGGGAGCTGACCCTGCCGCTCCTCGACGAGCTGGGCGACGACCCCGACGCGCCCGAGCTGCTGCTGGAGCCGACCGCGGGGCAGGGCTTCTCGCTCTGCTCCCGGCTGCCGGAGCTGGGTGCCTATCTGGACCTGCTGGACCGGCACCCGCGGCTCGGCGTCTGCCTGGACACCTGTCACGTCTTCGCCGCGGGCCACGACCTGGCGGCCAGCGGCGGCGCGAAGCAGGTGCTGGACGAGCTGGTGGAGGTGGCAGGACCGGGGCGGCTGCGGTTGCTGCACGCGAACGACTCCAAGGCCGCGGTGGGATCGCGCCTCGACCGGCACGAGAACATCGGGGCGGGGCAGATCGGCGCCGAGGCGTTCCGCGAGCTGATCCGGCATCCGGCGACGGCCGGGGTGCCGCTGATCATCGAGACCCCCGGCGGCGGGCCGGAGGGCCCGAAGGCGGCGGCGGACATCGCGCTGCTGAAGGAGCTGCGGGAGCCGGCGGGGCCGTAGCGGGGCCCGCGGGAAGGGCTAGAGGTCCGGGCCGTCGCCCGGTTCCTCCTGGTACGAGTAGCGCTGCTCGCGCCACGGGTCGCCGACGTTGTGGTAGCCCCGCTCCTCCCAGAAGCCGCGGCGGTCGGCCGTCATGTACTCCACGCCCCGCACCCACTTGGGGCCCTTCCACGCGTACAGGTGCGGCACCACCAGGCGGACCGGGAAGCCGTGCTCGGCGGTCAGCGGCTCGCCGTCCTTGTGCGTGGCGAAGATCGTCCGCTCGTCGGCGAAGTCGGCAAGACGCAGGTTGGAGCTGAAGCCGTACTCCGCCCAGACCATCACGTGCGTGACCTCGGGCGCGGGCGGCGCGAGCGCCAGGAGCGTACGGGCCGGCACCCCGCCCCACTCGGCGCCGAGCATGCTGAACTTCGTCACGCAGTGCAGATCGCCGACCACGGTCGCGTACGGCAGGGCCGTGAACTCGTCGTGCGTGAGGGAGCGCTTCGCGCCGTCGGCGGTGGCCCCGAAGATCTGCAGCTCCCAGCGGTCGGGCTTGAACCGCGGCACCGGGCCGTAGTGCGTCACGGGCCAGCCGCGCTGCAGCCGCTGGCCAGGAGGCAGGTCCCCCTCGTGGCGCTCCGACTGACCCATGACCCCATGGTGGCAGACGCTTGCGCATGGTCATGACCGGGGGCGGGCAGGCCCGGACGAGGGCAACCCGGATAAGCCTGCACTTACTGGATCGTCCGGGCCCCGGGTGCGAAGATGCGCCCTGACCTGCCCGACCCACGCGGAGAGGAGTCCCGGCTATGCAGGGCGACCCCGAGGTGCTGGAATTCCTGAACGAGCAGCTCACGGCCGAGCTGACGGCGATCAATCAGTACTTCCTGCACGCGAAGATGCAGGAGAACTTCGGCTGGACGAAGCTGGCGAAGTACACCCGGTCCGAGTCGTTCGACGAGATGAAGCACGCGGAGATCCTGACGGACCGCATTCTGCTGTTGGAGGGGCTGCCGAACTACCAGCGGCTCTTCCACGTCCGGGTCGGGCAGACGGTCACCGAGATGTTCCAGGCCGACCGGCAGATCGAGGTGGAGGCGATCGACCGGCTGCGCCGCGGGATCGAGCTGATGCGCGCCAAGAGCGACATCACGTCCGCGAACATCTTCGAGGCGATCCTGGAGGACGAGGAGCACCACATCGACTACCTCGACACCCAGCTCGACCTGATCGAGAAGCTCGGCGAGGCGCTCTACATCGCGCAGCAGATCGAGCAGCCGGACTGAGCCCTGCGGGTACGTGCCGGGGTCAGGCGGCCTCGGGCACCAGCGCGGCGCCGACCTCGGCCGCGGCTTCGGCGGCCGCTTCGAGGGCGATCGCGGCATCCACGGTGACTTCGGCGTCGACGGTGGCCGGGACGTCGGCCGTGACCGCGTTCTCCGCGGTCACCTGGCTCCCGGCGGCCATCCGGCTCCCGGCCGCTACCGGTGCCGCGCTCTCGCCGGCCGGCTGCCTGCCCTCCAGCCGCTCCCGGCGGGCGCAGTCCGCGCCGCGGCCGAGCAGCGCCTGGATCCGGCGCACGCACGAGCCGCAGTCCGTGCCCGCCTTGCACTCCGAGGCGATCTGGCGGGGGGTGCAGCGCCCGGCCGAGGCGTGCGCGCGCACCTGCTCCTCGGTGATGCCGAAGCACGAGCACACGAACACGCGAAACCCCCGGTCCCGGACGATTAGGTAATCCTAACCTTACCCGGGGCGGGGGTCCCGTGAAAGAGCCGTCCTGCCGTGACGTGCGTTACGCCGCGGCGGGACCGCTCACTGGTCCCGGTACATCTCGGCGACCAGGAACGCCAGGTCGAGCGACTGGCTGCGGTTGAGCCGCGGGTCGCACGCCGTCTCGTAGCGCTGGTGCAGGTCGTCCACGAAGATCTCGTCCCCGCCGCCCACGCACTCGGTCACGTCGTCGCCGGTCAGCTCCACGTGGATGCCGCCCGGGTGGGTGCCGAGCGACTTGTGGACCTCGAAGAAGCCCTTGACCTCGTCCAGCACGTCGTCGAAGCGGCGCGTCTTGTGGCCGGAGGCGGCCTCGAAGGTGTTCCCGTGCATCGGGTCGGAGACCCACGCCACCTGGGCGCCGGACGCCGTGACCTTCTCCACCAGCGCGGGCAGCCGGTCGCGTACCTTGTCGGCGCCCATCCGGGTGACGAACGTCAGCCGGCCCGGGATCCGCTCCGGGTCGAGGCGGTCGATCAGCGCGAGCGCCTCCTCCGGCGTGGTCGTCGGGCCCAGCTTGACCCCGATGGGGTTGCTGATCCGCGAGGCGAACTCGATGTGCGCGTGGTCGAGCTGGCGGGTGCGCTCGCCGATCCAGACCATGTGCCCCGAGACGTCGTACAGCTCGCCGGTGCGCGAGTCGGTGCGGGTCAGCGCCGACTCGTAGTCGAGGATCAGCGCCTCGTGCGAGGAGAAGAACTCGACGGTCTTGAACTCCTCCGGGTCCACGCCGCAGGCGTGCATGAAGCTCATCGCCCGGTCGATCTCGCGCGCCAGCGCCTCGTACCGCTGGCCGGAGGGCGAGGAGCGGACGAAGTCCTGGTTCCAGGCATGCACCTGGCGCAGGTGGGCGTAGCCGCCGGTGGTGAAGGCGCGCACCAGGTTCAGCGTGGCCGCCGAGGCGTGGTACATCCGCTTCAGCCGCTGCGGGTCCGGCGTGCGGGACTCGGGGGTGAACTCGAAGCCGTTGACCGAGTCGCCCCGGTAGACGGGCAGGGTGATGCCGTCGCGGGTCTCGGTGGGCTTGGAACGGGGCTTGGAGTACTGCCCGGCGATCCGGCCGACCTTGACGACCGGGACGGACGCGGCGTACGTGAGCACGGCGCTCATCTGGAGCAGCGTCTTCAGCTTGTTCCTGATGTGCTCGGCCGAGACCGCGTCGAACGCCTCCGCGCAGTCACCGCCCTGGAGCAGGAAAGCCTCGCCCCGGGCGACGGCGCCCAGTTGGTCACGCAGTTGGTCGCACTCGCCGGCGAAGACCAGCGGCGGATACGACTGCAGCTCGGCGGTCACGTCGCGCAGAGCCGCGGGGTCCGGCCAGTCGGGCTGCTGCGCCGCGGGCAGGTCGCGCCAGGTCTGGGGGATACCGGCGGCGCTCGTGGCGGGTTCGGCGTTGACAGTCACGGATCCAAGATTACGGGTTCGCCCGCACTGTCCCGGCCGGTGACCGACAGATGAGACGGAGCAGACAGTGAGCGGTCGGACGCGCCGGGGTGGGCTGCGGTCGGCTAGGGTGTCCGCCATGTACGCGCTCGATGCCCGCACCTGGTGGTGGCCCGTCCGACCGGCGGCCACCTGATCGCGCGTACCCACGAAGACTCCGCGAAGGCCGCCCGAGGGGCGGCCTTCGGTGTTTCCGCGGGTCGGTCCCTCCGTCGCAGGAAGGAACGACCCGTGCAGCATCCCCCCAGGTCACGCCCGCAGAACCGGCCGGAGGACGGGGACGGCGAGCCCCGACCCGCCGCCCAGGACCCGGTTCAGGACCCGGCTCCCGACGAGCGGGTTCAGGACCCGGCTCCCGACGCCGCTGCGGCCGCCGCCGCCCTGGTCCGCCGGCTGCTGGCCGACGGCGCGCCGCCGTTCGCCGTCCTCCGCCGCCGCACCCCGGGCCGCCCCGGCGCGCCCGTCGAGGTCCTCCTCGGTGCCGTCCACGAAGTGGACCGGCTCGCGGACATCCCCGACAGCCCGGCGCCCGGTGCCGTCGGTGCGCTCGCGCTCGTGCCGTACCGGCAGATCCGCGAGCGCGGCTTCGACGTCCGCGACGACGGCACGCCGCTGGCCGTGCTCGTCCCCGACGAGGTCCACGAGCTGCCCGCCGCCGCCCTGCTCGGCGCCCTGCCCGAGCACGGCGTCCGCGTCGACGGCGGCGGCTTCGACGTGCCGGACGAGGAGTACGCGGGCATCGTCGGCCGCGTGCTCGCCGACGAGATCGGCACCGGCGAGGGGGCCAACTTCGTCATCCGCCGCACCTACGAGGGCCGCGTCGACGGCTTCCGCGCCGCCGACGCCCTCGCCCTCTTCCGCCGGCTGCTGGCCGGCGAGCAGGGCGCGTACTGGACCTTCGTCGTGCACCGCCCCGGCGTGCGCACCCTCGTCGGCGCCAGCCCCGAGGTGCACGTGCGGATGACCGGCGGCACCGTCGTGATGAACCCCATCAGCGGCACGTACCGCTACCCGCCCGGCGGCCCCGGCAGAAGCGGACTGCTCGCGTTCCTGCACGACGCCAAGGAGATCGAGGAGCTCTCCATGGTCGTCGACGAGGAGCTGAAGATGATGTGCACGGTCGCCCGGGAGGGCGGCGTGGTCGTCGGGCCGCGGCTGAAGGAGATGGCGCACCTGGCGCACACCGAGTACGAGCTGCGCGGGCGCACCGCCCTCGACGCGCGCGACGTGCTCCGCGAGACGATGTTCGCCGCGACGGTGACCGGCTCGCCCGTGCAGAACGCCTGCCGCGTCATCGAGCGCTACGAGGCGGGCGGCCGCGGCTACTACGCCGGCGCCCTCGCCCTCCTCGGCCGCGACGCCGGCGGCGCGCAGACCCTGGACTCCCCCATCCTCATCCGCACCGCCGACATCGCCGCGGACGGCCTGCTGCGGGTGCCCGTCGGCGCCACGCTGGTCCGCGGCTCGCGGCCGGCCGACGAGGTCGCCGAGACCCACGCCAAGGCCGCCGGGGTGCTCGCCGCGCTCGGCGTACGGCCCGCGCCCCCGCGGCCCGCGGGCGGGTCCGGGCCGCGCTTCGCGGCGGACCCGGAGGTGCAGGCGGCGCTGGCGGCCCGCAGGACGCACCTGTCGCCGTTCTGGCTGCGCATGCAGCAGGTGGGGGACGCGGGCGCAGCGGCGGGACCGGTGCCCGGGCGGGTGCTGGTGGTCGACGGCGAGGACACGTTCACCGCGATGCTCGCCCACGTCCTGCGCGCGTCGGGCGCGGAGGTGGACGTACGCCGCTTCGACGCGCCCGGCGTACGGGACGCGGCGCTGGCGCACGAGGGCCCGGTCGTGCTCGGTCCCGGCCCCGGCGACCCGGCGGACACCGCGGACCCGAAGATGCGCTTCCTGCGCGGGCTGGCCGGCGAGCTGCTGGCAGGCCACGGGCACGGCCTGCTCGGCGTCTGCCTGGGCCACGAACTCCTCGCCGCCGAGCTGGGGTTGCCCCTGGTCCGCAAGGACGTGCCGTACCAGGGGGCGCAGGAGGAGATCGACTTCTTCGGCCGGCCGGAGACGGTCGGCTTCTACAGCACGTACACCGCGCGCTGCGACGACGCCGCCGCGGCCGCGCTGGCGGCGGCGCGCGGCGTCGAGCTGAGCCGCGACCCGCGCAGCGGCGACGTGCACGCGCTGCGCGGGCCCGGCTTCGCCGGGGTGCAGTTCCATCCGGAGTCGGTGCTGACGCTGGACGGCGACCGGCTGCTGCGGCAGTTGCTGGCGGCGGTCCTGGTACGGGGCTGAGGGTGCGGGCCGGCGGCGGGCGCGGAGCGGGCCGCCGCCGGCCCGCACCTTGGCTCAGCCGAAGAAGACGCCGACCTCCTCGTACAGCTTCGGGTCCACGGTCTTGATCCGCGCCGTGGCGGCGGCGAGCGGCACCCGCACCACGTCCGTGCCCTGGAGGGCGACCATCTTGCCCCAGTCCTCGTCGTGCACGGCCTCGATCGCGTGCAGCCCGAAGCGGCTGGCCAGCCAGCGGTCGTACGCGCTGGGCGTGCCGCCGCGCTGCACGTGCCCCAGGACCGTCGTGCGGGCCTCCTTGCCCGTGCGCCGCTCGATCTCCTTGGCCAGCCATTCGCCGACGCCCGACAGCCGGACGTGGCCGAAGGCGTCCAGGGACTCGTCCTTGAGCACCATGTCGCCGTCCTTGGGCATCGCGCCCTCCGCCACGCACACGATGGGCGCGTAGCTGGCCTTGAAGCGGGAGGTCACCCAGCCGCAGACCTTCTCGACGTCGAAGCGCTGCTCGGGGATGAGGATCACGTTCGCGCCGCCGGCGAGCCCGGAGTGCAGGGCGATCCAGCCGGCGTGCCGTCCCATCACCTCGACGACGAGGACGCGCATGTGGGACTCGGCCGTGGTGTGCAGCCGGTCGATGGCCTCGGTCGCGATGTTGACCGCGGTGTCGAAGCCGAAGGTGTAGTCGGTGGCGGAGAGGTCGTTGTCGATGGTCTTCGGGACGCCGATGACCTTGATGCCGTACTCGTCCGCGAGCCGCTGGGCGACGCCGAGGGTGTCCTCGCCGCCGATGGCGATGAGGGAGTCCACCTCCAGCTTCGCCATGTTCTCCTTGATGCGCTTGATGCCCCCCTCGACCTTGAGGGGGTTGGTGCGCGACGACCCGAGAATCGTTCCGCCGCGCGGCAGGATGCCGCGGACGGCGGGGATGTCCAGGGTGACGGTGTCGGCCTCCAGCGGTCCGCGCCAGCCGTCCCGGAAGCCGGTGAACTCGTACCCGTACTCCTGGACGCCCTTGCGGACGACGGCCCGGATGACCGCGTTGAGCCCGGGGCAGTCACCGCCACCGGTCAGTACTCCTACCCGCATCACAGGTTTCCCTTCTGACGGTCGTGACCCCGCTGCAGCAACGCTAACGGTGATCCACCTCACACGACACGGAGCGAGCGGGATTCACGCACCAACCTGTCAATTAGGCGGCGGACTTCACCCGGAGGGGGGACCGGGAGGTATGAGGGAGGCGGGCTCAGTCGTCGTCGAGGCCGCGCTCGATGGCGTAGCGGACGAGCTCGACGCGGTTGTGGAGCTGGAGCTTGCCGAGGGTGTTCTGCACGTGGTTCTGGACCGTGCGGTGGGAGATGACGAGGCGTTCGGCGATCTGCTTGTACGAGAGCCCCTTGGCGACGAGGCGCAGCACCTCGGTCTCGCGGTCGGTCAGCTTGGGCACCTCGGGCTCGTCGGCGTTCTCGGCGACGGGCTCGCCGGCGAGCCGGCGGTACTCGCCGAGCACGAGGCCGGCGAGGCCGGGGGTGAACACCGGGTCGCCCTGGGCGGTCCGGTGGACGGCGTCGGTCAACTCCTCGGTGCTGGCGGACTTCACGAGGTAGCCGGTGGCGCCGGACTTGACGGCTTCGAGGACGTCGGCGTGCTCGCCGCTGGCGGAGAGCACGAGCACCCGCACGCCGGGCTGGGCGCCGACGACCTCCTTGCAGACCTGCACGCCGGGCAGCCCGGGCAGGTTGAGGTCGAGCACGAGCACGTCCGGCACGGCGGCCCGCGCCCGCCGCACGGCCTGCGGCCCGTCGCCGGCGGTGGCCACCACGTCGAACCCGGCGGCCGCCAGATCCCGGGCCACGGCATCACGCCACATGGGGTGGTCGTCGACGACCATCACCCGGACCCCACCGCTGCCTTCTCCGCCCACCTCGACTCCCTCCCTGCCCCTACCGGACGGTCACCGTCCGGGAACCATGGTGGCGCATGTATCCCGCCTCGGCACGTAGCGCCTCCCGCGGGGACGTGCGGACGACGGCGCGGCGGAGCGGGTGAAGGCGTGCGGGCGGGCGCGGGAATGGACACGCAGCGCCTCCCGCGGGGGCGTGCGGACCAGGCGCGGCGGAGTGTCGGCGGGACCGGTTCGAGCGCCGGCGCAGGCGGAGCCGGGGCGGGTGAAAGCGCGCGGGTGGGGCGGGCGGGACGCCACCGCCCGACGGGCACGGATGGCGCCGCCTGCGGACCGACACTGCACGGGAACCCACGGTGGCGTACCCGCCTCGCGCCCCATCGGCGGCGGCGCGGCGGGGTCGGTGCGGGCGCCGTCCTTTCCGGGAGGCGGCGGCCGGGGGCGTACCCGAAAGTGGGAACCGTCGGGTCTCGCCGCCTTCGGCCGCGGGGGTCATCCGGGGAGGGGGGCGGTTTGCGGGGGGAGGCGGAGTTCTACTTCTGTGCCCTGGCCCGGGGTCGAGACCCATTCCGCCGTGCCGCCCAGGTCCCGCAGGCGGCCGCGGATGGACTGGGCCACCCCCAGGCGGCCCTCCGCCTCCGCCGCCGCCAGGCGGCCCCGCGGGATGCCGGGGCCCTCGTCCCGTACGGTCACCACCACCGTGCCGTCCGGCTCCTCCTCCAGCAGCACCCACGCCCGCGCCTCCGCGTCCACGTGCGCCCGTACGTTGTCCAGCGCCGCCGCCACCGCCGCCGCCAGCTCCCGGGCCGCGTGCGCCGGCAGCGCCACCGGCGTACCCGGCTCCGCGACCGAGACGTTCGGGCCGGCGAGCGACAGCAGCAGCAGCCTGAGGGACAGCTCCTCCGCCTCTTCGCCCACCGGGCCCCCGCCCGCCGGACCCGCGGCGCGTTCCGCCGGCGGCGCCGTCCGCTGCCCCGGCAGCGTCGCGCCCATCACCAGCGTCCGCAGCGCCGCCTCCTGCTCCCCCGCCAGCCGGCCCAGATCCTTCGCCTCGCCGCCGATCGCCGCCCCGCGGCGCTGTACCAGCGCCAGCACCTGCAGCACGCTGTCGTGGATGTCGCGCGCCAGCCGCTCCCGCTCCCGCGTCGCCGCCTCGATCTGCAGCGCCCGGGCCAGCGTCCGCTCACTGATCCGCGCGACCTCCACGATGTAGCCGATCGCCGTCGACGCGACCATCAGCAGCACGATGTTGTGGAAGTTGTCCTGCACGACCTCGCCGCGCTGCACGATGTTCGACAGCCCCACCGCCGCCGACGACGCCGCGCCCCAGCGCCAGCCGCCCTTGACCGCGAAGCCCAGCACCGAGCCCGCCGCCCAGATCGACGGCAGCGTGCTCGCGCCGTCGTCGATGCGCGCCTGCGTCTCCACCGGGATCGTCAGCAGGATGCCGGTCAGCGTGAGCGTGATGTCCGCCGCGAGGAAGGGGTACGTGCAGCGCTCCGCCGACGAGACCCGGCGGAAGGTGACGAGCGTCCACAGCGTGAGGACCGCGAAGTACGCCCAGCCCAGCGCCGGCCGCGCGACGTCGTCGTGGCGGGGTACGAACTGCGCCACCGCGTACGCGAGCGTCAGCACCCGGAAGTACGTCAGCGCCTGCCACAGCGGCTGCTCCACCGACATCCGCCGCTTGCCCTGCCCGGCCATCGCCCCGACTCCCCCTCCCGCACGCGGACCGCCGCGCTAGGCGGCGTCCCGCCGCCCGCCGGCACCGGAGCCGTCGTCGGAGCCGCCGTCGGACTTCTCGGCCTTCTCGGCCGCCTTCTCCTCCGCCTTGCGCCGCTTGGCCTCGTCCGCCATCCGCCGCTTGGCCGCCGTCGCGTACTCGTCCACGTACTCCTGGCCGGAGAGCTTCATGATCTCGTACATGACCTCGTCGGTCACCGAACGCAGGATGAACCTGTCGTGCTCCATGCCCTGGTAGCGCGTGAAGTCCAGCGGCTTGCCGATCCGGATGCCCGGCCGCATGACCTTCGGCACCACCTGCCCCGGCGGCTGGATCTTCTCCGTGTCGATCATCGCCACCGGCAGCACCGGCGCCCCGCTGAGCAGCGCCAGCCGGCCGAGCCCGCCGGGCTTGCCGCGGTAGAGGCGGCCGTCGGGCGAGCGCGTGCCCTCGGGGTAGATGCCGAACAGCTCGCCGCGCTCCAGGACCTCCAGGCCGCTCTTGATCGCCGCCTCGCCGGCGCCGCGGCTGCCGGAGCGGTCGACGGGCAACTGCCCGACGCCCTTGAAGAACGCCGCCGTCAGCCGGCCCTTCACGCCCGGGGTGGTGAAGTACTCCGCCTTCGCGATGAAGGTGACCTTCCGGTGCAGCATCGAGGGCAGGAAGAACGAGTCGGAGAAGGACAGATGGTTGCTCGCGAGGATCGCGGCACCGGTCTCGGGCACGTTCTCCATGCCTTCCACCCAGGGACGGAAGACGAGCCTCAGACTGTTGCCGAGAGACATCTTCATCGCGCTGTAGAACAACCGGGGCCTCCTGCGATCTGCTCGTGTGACCATAGCGCTCCTGGTAGGAGAGCGGTATCCGGGGGCGCGTCCCCCGTCCGCGGGCGGCGCGGGGTGCCCGCCGGGAGTCCGCGGGGGGCCGTCCGTCCTTACGGGGCAGTACGCTCAAGGGCAGCGCCAGGCACGTATCCGCCGCCCGCCTGACACGATCGGAGTCCCGCCATGCCGGTCCTTCCCGGAGCCGAGCCGTTCCGCCAGCCGGGTGGCGAGACCGGGGTGCTGGTCTGCCACGGCTTCACCGGCTCCCCCCAGTCCGTACGGCCATGGGCCGAGCATCTCGCCGCCCGCGGCCTGACGGTCTCCATGCCCCTGCTGCCCGGGCACGGCACGCGCTGGCAGGACCTCCAGGTGACCCGCTGGCAGGACTGGTACGCGACGGTGGACCGGGAGCTGCGCGAGCTGTCCGACCAGTGCGCGGGGGTCTTCCTGTGCGGACTGTCCATGGGCGGCACGCTGATGCTGCGGCTGGCCGCCCTGCACGGGGACGCGGTCGCCGGAGTGGTCGCGGTCAACCCGCTGAACAAGCTGCACGGGGTGCTGCCGAGGGCCCTGCCCGCGGCCCGCTTCCTGGTACGGAGCTCGCCGGGCGTCATCGACGACATCGCCAAGGAGGGCGCGGCCGAGACCGGCTACGACCGCGTGCCCCTGCACGCCGCGCACTCGCTGCGGCAGTTCCTCACCCGCGTCGACGCCGAGCTGCCCCAGGTGACACAGCCGCTGCTGGTGCTGCACAGCCGGGTCGACCACGTCGTCTCGCCGGTGGACTCGGCCCGGATCCTCGGCCGCGTCTCGTCCCGGGACGTCACGGAGACCGTGCTGGAGGACAGCTACCACGTCGCCACGCTCGACCACGACGCGGAACGGATCTTCACGGCCACGGACGACTTCATCGACCGGCTCACCCCGCCGGCCGGCGGCAGCGAGCAGCGGAAGGAGGCCCGGGCTCGTGGCGGAGCGTAACCCGGACCGGGAGGACCCGCAGCAGGGCGACGGGCCCGCGGAGACGGAGCCGGCGGGCGCGGAGCCGACGGGGTCCAGCGGCGCGCCGCTGGACGAGGAGGCCGCGTGGGCGGAGATCGTCGCGGCGTTCGACGAGGACTCCGTGGAGCCGCCGCACGAGCGGGCGGCGCGCGCGGCGGCCGAGGGCGAGGGCCCGGCGGGCGGCGCGGAGTCCGGCACCGCGGACGCGGGCGGCGGCGGTGTCGCCACCGCGGAGGGCCCGGCGGACCCGGACGAGGCCGGCGGCCCCGACGGCGGCGACCCGAAGAGCGACGGCGCGACGGGCACCGGCACGAAGGGCGGCGGTCCCGGGGGTGCTGACGGCGCGAGCTTCATCGTCTTCTCCGCCGGTACGGGACCGCGCGACTGGGAGGCCGCCCAGGCGTCGGACGACGACCTCGACGAGACCGACGAGGGCCACTTCGTCCCGCCCGAGCCGCCGCCGCTGCCGAGGGCCGACACGACGACCAAGTTCGCCTGGCTCGCGGTCCTCGGCGGCCCGCTGCTCCTGCTCGGGATGCTCATCTTCCAGCAGCCGATGACCTGGTGGGCCTCGGTGCTCGGCATCGGCGGCTTCCTCGGCGGCTTCGCCACGCTCGTCGCGCGGATGCGCCCCGGCGGCGACGATGACGACGAGCCGCCGGGCGGCGGCGCGGTGGTCTAGCCGGACCCGGGGACGCCCCGTCCCCGTGACGGAACCCGTTCGGCCGCCCGGGCGAAGTAGTGGTGCAAGGCCCCGTTGCGGGCGGAGTCCACCACCTTCCGGAGGCGCTCGATGGGGGGCATGACGGGCGTGTACACGGGGCCGGAGAGCGACGCGTCGATCGTCGCCAGGTCCCGTACGGAGCCGGAGGCGTTCGCCGCGGTCTTCGACCGGTACGCCACCGACGTCCACCGCTACGCGGCCCGGCGGCTCGGCGACGAGGCGGCCGACGACATCATGGCGGAGACCTTCACGACCGCCTTCCGGCTGCGCGACCGGTTCGACCCGGAGCGCGGCGAGGTACGCCCGTGGCTGTTCGGCATCGCGACCCACCTGGTGAGCCGGCACCGGCGCGCGGAGGCCCGCCGCTTCCGCGCGCTCTCCCGGCTGCCGGCCCCGGCCGAGACCGACGAGCCGCTCGCGGACCGCGTCGCCGCCCGCGCGACGGCCGACGGCGTGCGCCGCGAACTGGCCACCGCGCTGGCCGGGTTGTCGACCGCGCTGCGCGACGTCCTGCTGCTGGTGGCGTGGGCGGACCTCACGTACGAGGAGGCGGCCCAGGCGCTCGGCGTGCCGGTGGGCACGGTGCGCTCCCGGCTGCACCGGGCCCGCCGCCGGTTACGCAAGGAATTGGGTGCCGGCGGCGGCACCGGGACCGGCCGTGCGGACGAGGGGCGGAAGGAGCGCGGACATGGATGAGCTGAAACTGCTGCGGGACTGGAACGCGGACACACACCCACCCCGCGAGCCCGCCCGGCAGGCGGCCCGGGACCGGCTGCTGGAAGCCGCCCGCGACGAGACCGCGCGGGCGGAGCCGGTGTGTGCGCCCGGCCCCGTACCCCGGCGACCGGAGGCGCGGCCGCCGGTGGCCCCGCTCCGGGAGCCGAGCTGGGGCGGGATGTCCCGCCGCACCGTCCTGCAGACCCTCGTCGCGGCCGGCGCCACGGCGGCGGCCGTCGGTGCGCCGCTCGCGCTGCTGGAGCGCCGCGGAGACGGCAACGCGGCCGGCCCTGCCGGTCCGCCTCCCGCCGAGGTGCTGCGCGCGGCGGCGCAGTATGCGCGGGCACGCGAGAGCCTGCGCCCGCCGATCGAGCCCCGCCCCGGACAGTACGTGTACAGCAGGGTGTTCGCCCTGGCGACCACGGACGACGGCCCCCCCGGTGGGAGCTCGTCGTACTGGCAGGAGTCCTGGCTGGCGGCGGACCCCTCGCGGCGGAGCTGGCGGGACGCGAACCACGAGGACGACGGGTGGTGGCAGACGCACCCGGAATCGTGGCCGCCGGCGGACTGGCGCACTCTCGCGCGCATCCCCCGGGAGCCGGACGCGATGCTGACGCACGTCAGCTCCTTCGGCCCCGGGAAGAAGCCCGGCGAGTTCGGCGCGCGCGACTGGAAGTCCGCGGCCTCCTTCCTCATCGACCTGCTCGCCTCGGTCCCCGTGCTGCCCGACGGGCTGCTGCCGGCGGCGCTGGAGACGTTCGCCGGATTCCCCGGGCATGACGTGCTGGCCGGTGTGAAGGGCGCCCGGGGCAGGGCCGCACTCGGGCTCGGGCTGGAGGACGAGCCGGGCACGGGCAGGTTCCTGCTCTTCGACGTGGACACGAACGAGTACCTGGGGGTGCGCAAGCGGCGCAGGGGCTCGCGCGACAACTGGAGCTTCACGGAGACGACGTCCCTCGACAGCTACACCGTGGTGCAAGAGGTCAGGAAGCGTCCGTAGCCGGCTCAGCCGTACACGTCGCCCCAGACGGTCCGCAGCGCCCCCACCTCGCGCAGCAGCGACTCCCGCGCGGCCGGGGCCACGTCGGGCGCCGCGGCCAGCAGGGCCAGGGCCTGGTCGAGTGCCTGCCGTGCGCCCGCCGGGGAGCCCCGCCGGTAGTCCAGCTCGGCGGCCTTGAGCAGCCCGGAGAGCCGCAGCCACGAGCGCAGGCCCACCGCCCGCTCGCGGTGCAGGTCGCGCAGGCGCTCGCGCAGTACGCGGAAGGGCGACTGCCTCGTCGCCGCCAGGCCGGCGCGCACGTCGGCGAGGAGCGCGGCCACCTGGTCGAACGGCGGCGTGGGCTGCTTGCCCGGGTTGTCCGGCGCGTCCTTGGCCCAGAGCCGCTCGACCGGCACCGCGTGCTCCCAGCCGCTGAGCCGCAGCGCGGTGAACAGGCGCTCGTAGTCCATCGGCGGTCCCGCGGAGTCCGCCCCTGCGGGCAGCCGCTTGACCTGGATGCTGGCCGAGTACGGCAGGCATGCGGCGATGTCGCGGTACCAGTCGTAGCCGTCGCCGGTCGGCGCGCGGAACGGCCTGAAGTATCCGGTGTCGTTGATGAGGGAGACGTTCTCGTGCCCGGTCCACTCGATGGTCCGGATGGTCTGCTCGGCGGTGGCGGTCATGTCGCCGTGGTTCTGCAGCAGGATCCGGACGCCCCTGGGGGCCGCGTACTCCGCGATCTCGCGGAGCGCCGGCACGATCCGGGCGCGGGTGACCGCCTCCCAGCCGCCGGCGGCGTCGAGGTCCGCGGGCACGACGCCGGAGAACACGCGGATGGCGGGCGCCCCCATCGCCCGGGCGACGTCGATCCAGAACCGGGTGCGCTCGACGTCGAGTTCACGGCGCGAGGGGTCGGCGAAGTCGTTGAAGACGCCGGTGCCGGTGACGGGCAGGCCCAGCCGCTCGCACCGCTCGCGCAGCCCGGTCGCGAAGGCGGTGATCTCCTCGGCGGGGCGGGAGGGCATGGTGTGGGTCTCGTACCCCGGGATGTAGTACGCCGTGATGTCCACCGCGTCGAACCCGGCTTCCGCGGCCCAGTCGACGGCCGCCATCGTGCTGAGCTTGGGCGCGCCGTTGGCGCGGTTCTTGATCCAGGACTGGATGTTCTGGTTGAAGCAGAAGAGGTTCATGCTGACCGGGTAGTCGGCGGTGCTGTAGCGGGCCCGCGGGTGCCCGGGGGCGGCGGCCGCCGGTGCCGGGGCGGCCGCGGCGCGGGCGGACCCGGCGAGCGCGGCGCCCGCCACCGCGGTGCCTACGGTGAGTCTGAGCAGGTGCCTTCGGTCGGGATGGCTGGGCATGGTGCACGCTCCTGTGGGCCCCATCACACGTGACGCCGGGGTTGCGGGGGGCGGCAACGGCTTCGCGCAAGCGTGTGGCAAGCGCTTACCAAGCGCTGCGGGACGCACAGTAGGGCGACGCGCGACGGCGGTCAAGGAGTGTCACAGCCCCGGATGCCGGCGTTCCGCCGGCCGGGAGCCGAGGCCGGTCCGGCCCGCGGGCCCGGTACGGTCCGGCACGCGGATCCGGTACGCGCCTCAACGCCCGGTGGCCGCGGGCCCGGGCGGGGGCGGGACGCGGAGCACCGCCAGGACCGGGAGGTGGTCGGTGGCTTCGCGGAGGTCGGCCGGGGAGACGCCCGGCAGGCCCTCCGGGACGCCGCAGGCCAGCACCTCGACCGCGGCGGTCGCGAGCACGGCGTCGATGCGCCTGCGCGGGTTGAGCGCGGTGGAGGTGTGCTTCCCGCCCCAGGGGCTGACGGCCCAGCCGTCCTGCAGTTCCGCGGCGAGCCGGCGGAACGCCGGCCCCTTGGGGCGCTCGTTGAGGTCCCCGGCGACCGCGACGTGCGGCTCGCCGAGCGCGCGCACGTGCGCGAGCACCAGCCCGGCCTGCTCGTAGCGCTCGGCCTTGGCGAGGCTCAGGTGCGTGCTGACGACGGCCAGCCGGGCATCGCCGAACCGCAGCACCGCCGTCGCCAGACCCCGCTGGTGCAGGCCGCGGGTGCGGGGCAGCAGGGTCTCGTCGGTGCGCTCCACGTGCGCGCGCAGGCCGGCGAGGAGCATGGGCCCGGCGCTGGTGGCGCCGCCGGTGACGTACAGCAGGCCGGTGGCGCGGGCAAGGCGGGCGGCCTTCTTGCGCCAGCGGAAGAAGCGGGGGGCTTCCTGGATGCAGACGATGTCGGGGGCGCAGGCGCGGATCACGCGGGCGAGGGCGGCGGTGTCGTCGCGCAGGGAGCGGATGTTGTAGCTGAGCAGCCTGACGACGGCGGAGCCGTCCGGCTCGGTGCGCGAGGCGGGGAGATCGGGCAGCAGCACGGGGGTGAGACTACCGGGGTACGGGCGTGGGGAGCGGTCGCCGCGGGCCGCGGCGGCGCGGAAGCCGGGGACCGTCCCGTACCGGAAGCCGTGGGCCCTCGTGCCTTCGGGTGCTCGCACCGTCCGGCACGCGGGCCGTCACGTCATCCGCGCCGGCCGGACCTCAGCCCTGGCGGGCCAGGTCGGCGGCGCCGACGAGGCCGGCGCGGCCGCCGAGTTGGGCGGCGAGCACCTGCGCGTGCGGACGCCACTGGCTGCCGACGAGCCAGCGCCGGAACGACTTGCGGATCGGGTCGAGGACGAGGTCGCCCTCGTCCGAGACGCCGCCGCCGACGATGAACGCCGACGGGTCGAAGAGCGACGCCAGGTCCGCGAGCCCCGCGCCCGCCCAACGGGCCAGCTCCCGGAACGAGTCGACCGCCACCGGGTCACCCCGCCGGGCCGCTTCGCTCACGTGCCGCCCCTGGACGCCCTCGGGCGTACCGTCGCCGAGGGCGAGCAATATCTCGGCGGACTCGGGGGTGGCGGCGGCCCGCTGGTGCGCGTACCGCACGAGGGCGCGGCCGGAGGCGTACTGCTCCCAGCAGCCCTGGCTGCCGCAGCCGCACAGCAACCCGTCGGGCACCACGCGGATATGGCCGAACTCCGCCGCCACGCCGAAGCGGCCGCGGTGCAGCCGGCCGCCGATGATCACGCCGCCGCCGAGGCCGGTGCCCAGGGTGATGCAGACGACGTCGTCGTGGCCCTGGCCGGCACCGAAGCGATACTCGCCCCAGGCGGCGGCGTTGGCGTCGTTCTCGACCACGACGGGCAGGCCGATACGCTGCTCGACCTTGTCCTTGAGCGCCTCGTGGCGCCAGTTGACGTTCGGGGCGAAGAGCACGGTGGCGCGCTTGTCGTCCACGTACCCGGCGGCGCCGATGCCGACGGCCTCGGCGGGAGCGACGGACGTGACCTCCTGGACCGCCGCGCAGATGGCGTCCACGACGCCTTCGGGTGTTTCGGGGGTCGGTACCGTGCTCGTCCGGATGATCGAGCCCTCTTCGTCGACCACACCGGCCGCAATCTTGGTGCCGCCGATGTCGACGCCGATGGTGAGTCCCATGTCTCCCTCGGTTATTCGGTTCGAACCCCGCTGCGCCTCCTCACATTACCGGAGGCGGCGCGGGGCCCGGCCGTCAGTCGAGGTCGATCTGCTTGGGGCTGCTGGGTGGTTCGTCGTCGCGCGACCAGTCGGCTTCCTGCCGCTGAACTGCGGCGCGGTAGGCGGCGGCGATCTCCGTACCGGCGGTGGCGAGGTGGTCGAAGATCTGCGGATTGCGCTCCACGACGGGCTCGACGACGGTCTTCACGGAGGCGAGGAACTGCTTCGCGAACTGCTGCGCGGCGGTCTGCGCGACGGCGGCGGTGCCGCCGGTCGCGCCGGGGGCGCGCAGCTCGGAGACCTTGTCGGAGAGGGAGTCGAAGAAGCGGCGCAGTTCCTCGGCGGCGCTGACGGGCTCGGGCCCGTAGACCGCGCGCCGCCGGGCCTGCTCGGCGGCGAAGTCCTCGGCACACGCCTGGGCCCACGCGTCCGGGTCCGGGACGGTGGACGCCGCACCGGGTTCAGGGCGCTCGATGGCATCACTCATACATCGACGGTACCCGACCGCCGACTTCACGTTCACTGCCGCGCAGCGGGTTGTGTGCCCGGGGAGGAGGGAGGCGGGGGCGAGCTGCCGTGGGGCGCGGGGCGGGATCGGTCAGGCGGGTGCGGACGGATCCGGTGGGGCGGAGCGGGCGGGGTGGGTGGAGAGGGGTGGGTGGAGCGGGCTCGGCAGGCGGCAGGCGGGCGGCACGGCGGCGGCGGTGCGGGCCGGCATGGGCCGGGGCGCCCGCCCGCCGGGCCGGTGTGCCAAGGCCCGCCCCGCCCCGGCGGGGACCCCGCACGGAGGTCCGGTCCGGGATGCCCGTCTCGTCAGCCGGGCTGGGGCCAGACCGACGGGTCCGGGGTGAAGCGGATGTGGAGTTCGGCGTCGTGGAGGCCGGCGCGGGTGATGGTGCAGCGGCGGAGTGCGGCCGGCAGCGGCAGGGCGCGGCGGTGTCCGGCCGCCGTGACCAGGAGTTCGTCGCCGCGGCGTACGAGGGTGAGGTCGCCCCGTTCGACGCCCGGCAGCGGCAGGCGGTACAGCAGCACGCCCTCGTCGGCCAGCAGGTCGTCCACCTCCGCCGGGTCCCCGGGGTCGATCGCCGCGGGCCGTGCGCCCGGCGGCGCCACCGCCTGGGCCAGCGCCGCCAGGGGCACCGCGCCCTTCGGCTCCGGGCCCAGGTGCGGCAGCACGCAGAATCTGGCGCCCGCGGCCCGCAGCTCCGCGGCCAGCTCCTTGGCCACGCGGTGCTGCTCGTCCGCCAGCGTCGCGTACCAGGCGTCCTCCGAGCCACCCGGCAGCACCCGGTTCGCCACCACGGCCTCGACCGCGCACCCCTGCAGCGCGTACGCCGCCCGCGTGCGCCGCAGCTCGCGCGCCCCGCGCGGAGTCGCCTCCAGCACCAGCCGCACCCGCGTCCCCGCGGCCTCGGCCGCCTCCCGCACGGTCTCCAGCCGGTGCTCCCAGCGGGCCGCTGCCTCGTACACCCGGCCCGCAGGCACCGGCGCCCCGAGCAGCCGTCCCAGCAGCGGCCGCAGGCCCCGCGCCGCCTGGCGTTCCGCGGGCAGCAGCCGCCGCAGGTAGCGCACCAACTGCTCCGGCAGGGCGAGCGCGCGCAGCGTCTCCCAGGCGGCGGGCATGTCGACGACGGCCAGGTCCCAGCGCGATCCGGACGCGGCAGGGCCACCGTCCGCGGCCGCAGAGGAGCCGTCCGTACCGCCGTCGTCCGCCGCGCCGGTCTCGTACAGCGCCACCAGCGCCCGCAGCACCGCGAACTCGCGCGAGCCAGGCAGCGGGGTCAGCTCCTCCGCCGCCAGCGGCGTCGCGCCGAGCAGTTCCAGGGTGTCCTCGTACTGCTCCTGCCAGACCGCCAGCGACTCCGTCGCCGACTCCGCCCCGCGCAGCCGCGCCGCCCACAGCCCCGTCTCGACCCGGACCGGCTCCGTCCAGGGCGGCGCCTCCCCCGACCGCACGGCCGCGGGTTCCGCGCCCTGCCGCTGCCCCGGGATCTGCGCCTCCGGCGCGCCCGTCAGCAGCCCGCCCGCCTCGCGGTCGGCCGTCAGCAGCAGCACCCGGGCCCCGTCGCGCGCGGCCCGCAGCGCCGTCGCCGCCGCGACCGTCGTACGGCCCGCGCCGGCCGCGCCGGTGACGAGGAGAGTACGCACGGGACCCGTCAGTCCGTACCGGAACCGGAGCCGGAGTCCGCGGAAGCGCCCGGCACGCTCTCGACGCGCTGCTTCAGCCCGTCGAGCGCCCGCTCGATGATGATCTTCTCCATCTTGCGCTTCATCATCCCGAGCATCGGGATCTTGACGTCGACGGTCAGCTCGTACGTCACCTCGGTGCGCTCGCCGCCCGCCAGCGGGCGCAGCAGGTACGCCCCGTCCAGCGCGCGCAGCATCTGCGACTTCTCCAGCGTCCAGCGCACCTCGTGCGGTCCCGCCCAGGTGTACGCCAGCGTCTGTTCGTCCCGGATCGTCTTCGCGTCCAGCACCAGCAGCACGCGCACCGCGCGCCCCTGTTCGTCCGCTTCGAGCACCTCGGTCCGCCGCACCTCGCCGGTCCACTCCGGGTAGCGGTCGAAGTCCGCGATCACCGTCATCACCGCGTCCGGCGCGGCGTCGATGGTGATGCTCGACCTGGTGTGCTCTGCCATGCCTTGGCTCCTCCGTCAACCGTCCGCGCTGAAGGTTACCGCGCCCGGTTCACCACTCCAGAACCCACGGCTTCCCACGGGACGCGAAGTGCCCGACGTTCACGCACTCCGTCGCCCCGATCCGCATCCGCCGCGCCAGCGGCTGGTGGACGTGGCCGAAGAGCGCGTACCGCGGCCGCACCTCGTGCACCGCCTCCAGCAGCGCCTCGCTGCCGCGTTCGAAGCGGCGCGCCACCGTGTCGTAGCAGAGGTCGGGGACCAGCGGCGGGATGTGCGAGCAGAGCACGTCGACGTCGCCGACGGCGGCGACCTTCGCGGCGTACGTCTCGTCGTCGATCTCGTACGGCGTGCGCATCGGCGTCTGCAGTCCGCCGCCGACGAAGCCGAAGACCAGCCCGCCGATCTCGACCCGCTCGCCGTCGAGCACGGTGGTGCCCTCGCGGGCGAACTCGGGCCACAGCCGCGGGATGTCGACGTTGCCGTAGGTGGCGTACGTCGGCGTGGGGAAGGCCGCGAACAGCTCCGCGTACTGCTTGCGCACCGCCTTCTCGATCTCCCCGCCCTTGTCCATCCCGGCCCACAGCGAGCGCACGAACTCCCGGTGCTCGTCGAACCTTCGGGCGGTGCGCAGCTCCACGCTGCGCGTGGTGTTCGCGACGCCGAAGAGGTCGGGGAAGATGCCGCGCGAGTGGTCGGCGTAGTCGATGAAGAGGATGAGGTCGCCGAGGCAGACGAGCGCGTCCGCGCCGTCGCCCGCGCGGGCCAGATCCGCGCTGTTGCCGTGCACGTCGCTGACCACGTGGACCCTCATGCGATCACCCTACTTCCGGCGCGCACGGCGCCCGGACGGCGCCCGTGCGCCCACCCGCACGGCGGTGAGCGGCGCCACTGCCGCAAGGCGCCCCCGTGGGGATAGGGTCGCAGGTGGCCCACCGGAACGTCGAGGAGCAGCGTCTTGCGAGAGTTCGCCCTTCCCGCCCTGTACGAGGTCCCGGCGGACGCCAACCTTTCGGACCTCGTCCGCACCAACGCCACCCGCACCCCCGACCTGGCCGTCGTCGCCCGCAAGACCGCCGCGGGCGACTGGCAGGACGTGTCCGCCGCCGACTTCCTCGCGGAGGTGGAGGCGGCGGCCAGGGGCCTCGTCGCGGCCGGGCTGCGGCCGGGGGACCGGATCGGGCTGATGTCCCGTACGCGGTACGAGTGGACGCTGCTGGACTTCGCGATCTGGACCGCGGGCGGCGTGACCGTCCCGGTGTACGAGACGAGTTCGGCCGAGCAGATCCACTGGATCCTCAGCGACTCGGGCGCGGTGGCGTGCGTGGTGGAGACCGCGGAGCACGCCGCGGCGGTCGAGTCGGTACGCGGCCGGGTGCCGCTGCTGCGCCAGGTGTGGCAGATCGACGCCGGCTCCGGCGCCGAAGGGGACGGCCCGGGCGCCGTCGCCGAGCTGACCGCCGCCGGGACCGGGGTGTCCGACGCCACCCTGGAGGAGCACCGCTCCGCGGCCGGCGCCGACTCCCCCGCGACCCTCGTCTACACCTCCGGCACCACCGGCCGCCCCAAGGGCTGCGTCCTCACCCACGGCCACTTCCTCGCCGAGTGCGGCAACGCGGTGGAGCAACTGCGCCCGCTCTTCCGCTCCGGCGACAGCTCCATCCTCCTCTTCCTGCCGCTCGCCCACGTCTTCGGCCGGCTGGTGGAGATCGCCGCGATGGTCGCCCCGATGAAGCTCGGGCACGTGTCGGACGTGAAGAACCTCACCGGCGATCTCGCCGCCTTCAAGCCGACGCTGCTGCTCGGCGTCCCCCGCGTCTTCGAGAAGGTCTACAACTCCGCCCGCGCCAAGGCCGGGGCCGACGGCAAGGGGAAGATCTTCGACAAGGCGGCCCACACCGCCATCGCGTACAGCAGGGCCCTGGACACCGGCGGCCCCGCCTTCGGGCTGCGGCTGCGGCACGGGCTCTTCGACAAGCTCGTCTACGCCAAGCTGCGCGCCGTCCTCGGCGGCCGCGCGACCCACGCGATCTCCGGCGGCGCCCCGCTCGGCGAGCGGCTCGGGCACTTCTACCGCGGCATCGGCTTCACCGTCCTGGAGGGCTACGGGCTGACCGAGACGGCCGCCGCGATCACCGTCAACCCGGTGCAGCGCCCGAAGATCGGCACCGTGGGACAGCCGCTGCCGGGCTGCACCATCCGCATCGCCGACGACGGCGAGGTGCTCGTGCGCGGCGGCAACGTCTTCGAGGAGTACTGGGCCAACGAGGACGCGACGGCCGCGGCGCTGGACGGCGAGTGGCTGCGCACCGGCGACCTCGGGAGCCTGGACGAGGACGGGTATCTGTCCATCACCGGGCGGAAGAAGGAGATCCTCGTCACGGCGGCCGGCAAGAACGTCGCCCCGGCGGTGATAGAGGACCGGATCCGGGCGCACGCGCTGGTGGCGGAGTGCATGGTCGTCGGCGACGCACGCCCGTTCGTCGCGGCGCTGGTCACGCTGGACGAGGAGTTCCTCGCCCGGTGGGCCGAGGAGCACGGCAAGCAGGGCCGGACGGCGGCGGAGCTGGGGGACGACGCGGAGCTGCAGGCGGCGGTGCAGTTGGCGGTGGACGACGGGAACGCGCAGGTGTCGCGGGCGGAGTCGGTGCGCAAGTTCCGCATCCTGCCGGGGCAGTTCACGGAGGAGTCGGGGCATCTGACGCCCTCGCTGAAGCTGAAGCGGGGCGCGGTGGCGAAGGACTTCGCGGCGGAGATCGAGGCGCTGTACGAGCGGTAGGGCGCGGGGCGCAGGGGCCGCCGCGGGGGCCGGTGCCGAACGCCTTTCGCGTACGGGCCCGGTGGGGCCGGTGCGCGGGACCGCGGCCCCGGCCCGTACCGTACGCGCCGCTCCGCAGCCTCACAGCAGCGACGTCAGCCGCTCCGCCAGCAGGTCCCAGCGCCAGCGCTCCGCCACCCACGCCCGCCCCCGCGCGCCCATCCGCGCGCGCAGGTCCGCGTCGCCCAGCAGCGTCACGATGTGCTCCGCCGCCTGCGCCGCCTGCCGCTCCGCGCCGCCGCGCACCACCCACCCGGTCTCGCCGTCGAGCACCGCGTCCGGGGCCCCGCCGGAGTCGCCCGCGACGACCGGCAGCCCGGTCGCGGACGCCTCCAGGTACACGATGCCCAGACCCTCCACGTCGAGCCCGCCGCGGCGCGTACGGCACGGCATGGCGAACACGTCGCCCGCGCCGAAGTGCGCAGGCAACTCCTCCCACGGCACCGCGCCGGTGAAGCGCACCGAGCCGGCGACGCCCGTGGCCGCCGCGAGCTTCTCCAGGTCGGCGCGGTAGGGGCCGCCGCCGACGATCAGCAGCACCGCCTCCGGCTCCGCCGCCAGGACCCGGGGCAGCGCGCGGATCAGGGTGTCCTGGCCCTTGCGGGGTACGAGCCGGGAGACGCAGACGACGACCGGCCGGTCCGCGAGCCCGAGGCGGGCGCGTACGGCGTCGCCGCCGGAGCCCGGGTGGAACGCCGCCTCGTCCACGCCCGGCGGCAACCGCGCCATCCGCGCGGCGGCCTCGGGGGTGAGCGCGCGGGCGATCCGGGCGCGGGTGTACTCGCCGAGGTACGTGAGTGTGTCCGCCGACTCGCCGATGCGCCGCAGCAGTTGCCGCGCCACCGGCAACTGCGCCCAGCCCGCCTCGTGCCCGTGCGTGGTGGCCACGATCCGCTCGGCGCCCGCGCGCCGCAGCGCCGGCGCCATCAGCCCCAGCGGCGCGGCCGCCCCGAACCACACCGAGCGGCATCCGTGCGCGCGCAGCAGCCCCGCCGCGCGGCGGGTGACGCGCGGGGTGGGCAGCAGCATCGTGGTGCGGTCGCGGATCACCTCGTAGGGCTGGCGGGCATCGAAGTCCCGGGTGGCGGCGCGGCCTTCGGCGTCGCGCTTCCAGGTGGAGGCGTAGACGACGACCTGGTCGGGATCCAGCCGCAGGCACATGCTGTGCAGGAAGTTCTGGATGCCGCCGGGGCGGGGCGGGAAGTCGTTGGTGACGACGAGGGTCTTGCGCGGCGGCCTGTGGGTCGGCGGCTTGCGGGGCGGTGGCTTGTGCATCGCGGCCGACAGTACCGGGGCCCGCGGCGCCGGGGACCTGCGGCGGGGCGGAGCCGTGCCGTAGTGTCGTCGGATTCGCAGTGCGGTCGGACGCGCACGGGGGGCGGGGCGGAGGTCGAGCCATGGCACGGGTCGCGGCGCCGGTGGCGGCGTGGGCGCTGACCCGCGCGGGCCTGCTGCTGCTCGTGCTGGGTGTGGTCACGCTGCCCGGGCCCGACGTCACCAGCGACGTCGAGGTGATCTACCGCGGCTGGTACGAGGTGCTGCGCACCGGCACGTTCCCGGTCGACGACGTGAGCTGGCAGTACCCGCCGGGCGCGGCGCTCCCGGTGCTCTCCCCCGGCCTGCTGCCGTTCCTCGGCTACGCGCATGCGTTCTTCGCGCTGGCCTGCGCGGCGGACGCGGCGGTGCTGGCGCTGCTGCTGCGCGCCGGGGGCGGCGCCGGGCGGTCGCGGGCGGGGGCGTGGTTCTGGGTGGCGGGGGTGCCGCTGCTGGGGCCGACCGCGTACGCGCGCTACGACGTGATGGTCACCGCGGTCGCCGTCGCGGCGCTGCTGGCCGCGGCCCGGCGGCCGGCGGTGGCGGGGGCGCTGGCGGGGTTCGGCGCGATGCTGAAGGTGTGGCCGGTGCTGGTGCTGCTGGGCGCGGCGCGCGGGCGGGCGACGCGGCTGTCGTGGGGCGCGGCGGCGGGTACGGCGGCGGTGGTGGGGCTGCTGGCGGCCGTGGCGATGCCGGGGGCGTTCGACTTCGTCACCGCGCAGCGCGACCGCGGCACGGAGGTGGAGTCGCTGGGCGCGCTGGTCTTCCACGTCGGCAGGCACCACGGCTGGGAGGGAACGGTGGAACTGCACTACGGCTCCATGGAGTTCCTCGGTCCCGGCGTCGGCCTGGTCAGCGATCTGGCGCTGGGGCTCTCGGTGGCGGCGATGGGGTGGCTGGTGCTGTGGCGGCTGCGGGCGCGGGAGTTCACGGCGACGACGGGGTGCGAGGCGGCGTTCGCGGGGGCGCTGCTGTTCACCACCACGAGCCGGGTGATCAGCCCGCAGTACCTGCTCTGGCTCGTCGGCCTGGCGGCGGTGTGCCTGACGCTGCGGGCGGCGCGGATGGCGCTGCCGGCGGGACTGGTGCTGGCGGCGACGGGGGTGACGCTGGCGGAGTTCCCGGTGTGGTTCGGGGAGGTCGTGGGGAGCACCGGGACCGGGATCGCGCTGCTGGCGCTGCGGAACGGGCTGCTGGTCGCGGCGACGGTGGTGGCGTGCCGGCGGCTGTGGCGCTCGACGGCGGGGCCGCCGGCCGGGCCGGGGGACGGGGAGGTTCCGGTGCCGCGGCAGCGTACGGCGCGGGAGAACGACCTGCTGACGTGGTGAGCTCCGCGTACGCCGTGCATCCCCTTCGCGGTCTACGCGCCGCCGCCCGCCTTGAAGAGGAGCAGCAGGAACGCGGCGAAGAGGTGGCCGACGAAGATGTAGACGACGAGGCGGATCACCAGGCCGCGGGGGAATCTCTCTTCAATCCGCTTGGACACGGCGGTCTCCTTGGGGTCAGTGCCGGGTGCCGTCACCGAGGCACAGCCCGGTGACGGCGCTCTGCAGCAGCGTGTGGACGAAGAGCAGCCCGAGCCCGCCGGGCTCGGCGGCGGCGATGCGGTGCGGCGTGAGGGAGTCAAACTGGGCGCTGTCCCCGGGGTCCAGCAGGTGCTCCCGGTCACCGAGCACGAGCCGCATCCGCCCGTCGAGCACGTACAGCCACTCCTCGCCGGGATGGACCCGTACGAGATCGCGGTGCTCGGCGTCGTACGGCACGAACACCCGCAGCGCCTGCATCCCCCGGTCCGTCCCCCCGGCCTGCCGGTACGACCACCCCCCGGCCTCCCGCACCGGCACCTCGGCCCCCCGCACGACGGAGGTCTGCGCCGAGGGCACCTCGCCGAGCAGCTCGGAAACCGTCGTACCGTAGACCCGGGCCAACGTGAGCAGCACCGGCAGCGAGGGCTGCCGCTGCCCGGTCTCCAGCCGGGAGAGATGGGCCGGCGAAAGCTCGACCCTGGCGGCCGCGGCCTCCAGCGTCAGCCCGGCCCGCCGGCGCAGCTCACGCAGGTGGGGAGCCTGGGGATGGTCGGTGCTCATACCGCCCATTGAGCCACCGCCCATGCCCCAGAGTCAAACACCTTGCCTCTCAGGCAAAATCGCGGATGGGTAGCGCTCAGCCCAACTCGCGCGTCAGATACGCCCGCCACCGTGCCGTGAACTCTCCGAGGCCCACGCCCAGCTCCGAGCGGAGTGCCGGGCCGGTGGCCTTCTCGCGGGACTGCGCCCTGCCCGCGGCGCGGTAAAGCGCCACCAGGCGGTCCGGGGTCCACTCGTCGGCGATCATCCGGGCCGCCAGCCACGCTTCGCCGTACGCCTCCGCCACCCGGTCCCCGCCGCCCGTGGTGAAGTCGGCGTCGGCGGGGAGGGTCCGCGGCAGCCGGCCGGCGGCCACCGCGCGGGCGAGTTCGGGTGCGCCCTGGCGGGGGTCGCGATCCGCGCTGCGGAAGGCGACCCAGTCCGCGAAGCCCTCGGAGAGCCACAGTGGCGTGGCCGGGGAGGTGTCGGCGCGGGTGGCGACGTGGACGGTCTCGTGGGTGAGGACGATGCGGCGCCCCAGGGTGCCCAGCGTGTCGTACGCCTCGGGATTGACGACGACGCGGTCGGCGGGCGTGCGGTCCCGGTGCCGGCCGGTGGTGACGGCGGCGACGCCCGCGTAGGCCGTGGGGCCCGCGCCCAGCAGCTCCCCCATCGCCGCCTGCGACGCGGGCACCAGCACCACGACGCGGCGCGCCCACGCGCCGCCCCACGCGGCGGAGACGTCGGGCACGGCGCGGTCGGCGAGGGCGGCGATGCCGCGCAGGCGGGCCTCGGGGTGACCGGCGCCGAGCACGAGGCTGTGCGTCCCGCGTACGACGGTCAGCGGGCCCTGGTCCCACGGCTGCGGGCGGCTGCCGGGCGCGGGGCCGGCGACGTACCAGCGGCTGTCGCGGCGTACGAACTCCAGCCGCTGGCCGGCGGTCGCGTCGCCGGTGTCGTAGCCGCGGAGGCGGTAGGTCAGGCGGACGTCTGCGGTGGTGCGCGCGGCGGTGGCGGGCACGGGGTGGCGCGCGGGGTCGTCGAGACGCAGGGTCCAGGCGGCGAGCGGGAGGGCGTCGAGGTTGCGGAAGGCGGTGCGCTGCTGCTGCCGGTACGGGCCGGACCGCGGGTCGACGGTGCGGAGGTACGCGGCCTCGTCGCCGTCGCGGACGGCAGCGGAGCGCTGCCGCAGCAGGTCGGCGATGGCGCGGGTGGCGTCGCGCGGCTCCCCGTCGTCGCCGCACCCGCCGAGCAGGACGGCGACCAGCCCGGCACAGAGCATCAGCACCACGGTCCGCACACCTGCCACGCCGACGAGCGTACGACGCCCGGGCGGGCGGGGCGCGGCACGGGTGACCGGGGCTGCGTTGTCAGAGGGGCGGCCTACCCTTGGGCGGGAGTGCGGGGGACGTAGAGGGATGTAGGGGACGCGGGGGGATGCAGGGGGACGCCGGGGAACGCAGCGGTCTGGGGGGCGCGAGGGGACCCGCGCCCCCCGCCTCCTACGGTCGCGTCACCGACGCGACCGGCATCATTCCCACCGGGTCGTAGCGCACCGACGCGCCCGGGTACGGGGCGTGGACGACCTGGCCGCCGCCGACGTACATCGCCACGTGGCTCGCGTCCGCCCGGTACGTCACCAGGTCGCCCGGCTTCGCCTGGCCCAGCGGCACCTGGCGGCCCGCGTAGCGCTGCGCCTGCGACGTGCGCGGGATCGACACCCCGGCCCTGCCGTAGGCCCACTGCGTCAGGCCCGAGCAGTCGAACCCGCCGGGGGCCGCGCCGCCCCACACGTACGGGGTGCCGATCGCGCCCCGCGCCGCCGCCACCGCGAGCGCGCCGCGGCCGGAGGCCGGTGCCTGCGCCGGGGTGAGGTCGGGTGCAGGGGCGGAGCGGGAGGCGCGGTCGCCGCCGGGGTCGGGGCGCTCCTCCTTCGGCAGCGAGTTGAGGAGCCGGCGCGCCTCGGCGAGCCGGTCGGTGACCTCGCGCTTGTGCCCCGCCAGCGCGTCGCGTTCGCGCTCCAGGTCCGCGAGGGTGTCCGCGGCCCGTACCCGCTGCTGCTCCAGCCCGCGCCGGAGGCTGACGAGTTGGCGCAGCCGGCCGCTCTGCCGGTTGCCGATGCGCTCCAGGGTGGCGGCCTTCTCCAGATAGCCCTCGGGGCTCTCCGAGAGGATCAGGGTCAGGTTCGGGTCGATGCCGCCGGAACGGTACTGCGCACCGGCGAGCGAACCGAGTTCGGTCCGCATCCGGTTGATCCGGGCGAGGTCGCGGGCGGCGCGGTCCTGGAGGAGTTCCGCCTTGCGGCGCAGTTCCTCGGTGCGCTCCTTGGCCGCGTTGTACTTCTCCGTGGCCCGCTCCGCCTGGGCGTAGAGGTCGTGTACGCGCTCCCTGGCCTCCGCGTGGTCGTCGGGGGCGGCCAGGGCCGCGTCGGAGAGGCCGGAGAAGACGGCGGGCGAGCCGGACAGCGCCGCCGCCGCGGCGGCGGTGAGGACGCCGGTACGCAGCCGGCCGGCACCGCCGGGCCGGGTGGATCGTCGATGTGCTGACACGCGGCAGACAGTAACCACGCGACTACGCGCCGACCAAGAACCGCCCCCGGGCGCGATGTCGGCGCCCGGGTGCCGACGCAGGTCACCCGCGGGACGTTCGAAACGCGCGGTGTCGGCAATTCGCCCGAACGGGCGGCACGGTGGCCGTAACGAAAACCGCGGCGTGCACCACGCGGGCCGCAGTACGGCCGCGGCGCACGCCGCGGCCGGCGTCAGACGCGCGCGCCCCACATGAACGGCATGTTCCCGACGGCCTCGTAGCGCACGACCGCGCCCGGCTTCGGGGCGTGGATGATCTGGCCGTTGCCCGCGTAGATGCCCACGTGGTGCAGGTCGCTGTAGAAGAACACGAGGTCCCCGGGCTGGAGCTGGCTGACCGAGGATATCCGGGTGCCGACGTTGGCCTGGTCCTGCGAGATGCGCGGGAGCGCGACGCCGGCCTGCGAGAAGGCCCAGCCGGTGAGTCCCGAGCAGTCGAAGGAGCTGGGGCCGGTGGCGCCGTAGACGTACGGGGCGCCCAGCTTGCTCTGCGCCGCGGACAGGGCGGCCGCACCGTGGGAGGAGCCGGGGGCGACGTCGCCGAGGTCGACGCGGTCCTCCGCCTCG
Organism: Streptomyces sp. NPDC004134; assembly: GCF_042874195.1. Classification (NCBI taxonomy): domain Bacteria; kingdom Bacillati; phylum Actinomycetota; class Actinomycetes; order Kitasatosporales; family Streptomycetaceae; genus Streptomyces; species Streptomyces sp. NPDC004134. Next base: position 80,018 of record NZ_JBIAMS010000029.1, read on the forward strand.
CGGCTGGCGCGCTGCTCCTCTTCGGCGAGCGCGGCCTGCTCCTCCTCGGTGAGCTCGTTGAGCAGCGCGCGGGCGTCGCTCAGCTTGTCCTGGACCTTCTTCTTCTGGGAGCCCAGCTCCTTGCGGGTCTCCTCCAGGTCCTTGAGCTTCTCGCCCGCCTCCTGGCGCTGCTGCGCGAGGCTGCGCTGCTTGTCGGCGATGCGTTCCAGCGACTCGGCCTGCTTGCCGCTGACCCGGTCCATCGTGGACGCCTTGTCCAGGTAGGTGTCCGGGTCGGAGGAGAGGAAGAGCTGCACGGAGGGGTCGATGCTGCCGCTGCGGTACTGGGCGGTGGCCAGCGAACCGAGGCCGTCGCGGAGGTCGTTGAGCTCCTGCTGGCCGCGGGCGGCCTTGTCCTGGAGCTCCTTGACGTCCTCTTCGAGCTTGTCCTGCCGTTCCTTGGCGCCGTTGTACTTCTCCGTGGCGCGCTCGGCGTCCTCGTACAGGTTGTCGACCTGCCGCTTGACGTCGTCCTTGTCGGGGGCGGCTTGCGCGCTCTGGGTGGAGAGGGCGACGGCCGCGGCGGCGGTCGCGGTGAAGACGGTGACCCTGGCCCGGTTCGGCTGCTTCGGTCGACGGTGGGACGCCACGAAGGCGAGCTCCTCTTCCTCCAGCCGCCCGACCGTGGCTTTGGGGACGCCCCGGTACCGGCGGGACCTTCGTCGTCGCCCCGGTTGAGCGATCGACAGCACGAAGGTTCGGGCCAGACACTAACGAGGCACGGGTGATCCGTTCAAATCCCTCCGGCAAAAAAGTCCTCCCGAAGCGCGTTTCTTTACTCACATCACACGGCCAGTAGTCACTGTTCGACAACGAGTTGGACTCGGAGCGGCGAACTGTCCGCACCCGCGAGGGACGGCAGGGTTGTCCGAACTCGCCCGTGTTTCCCCGGGTTGTCAGCTCCGCGCGAGCCGCTTGAGGAGCAGCGCGGACGATACGGGCCTGGCGCCCGCGGCGGCGACGCCGTCGGCGACCTCGCGGTCGGCGGAGACCACCACGACGGGCCTGCCGTTCGGTTCGGCCCGGACGAGCCGGCGGATCAGCTCGTCCGCGGTCTCGCCCGGCTTGCTGAACAGCACCCGCACCCCGCGCGGCGGCGCGAGCAGCACCGGCGCGGCCAGCTCCGCGCCGTCGAACACGCACGTCACCTCCGCGCCCGTCTGGGCGGCGAGGCCGGCGAGGCCGCCGAGGAGCCGCAGGCGCTGCTTCTCCAGCGGGAGGGTGGGGTAGCCGGTCTTGGTGACGTTGTAGCCGTCGACGACCATGTGCGCCTGCGGCAGCGCGAGCAGTTGGTCGAGGAGCGCCGGGTCGGTGGCGGACAGGGCGCGGGCGGCCACGTCCTTCGGCGACATCGTGCCGGGCTCGACCGCGCCCACGGTGTCCGCGGGGGTCATCCGGGCGGGCGGCAGGGCGAGTTCGCGGCGGAGCCCCTGGGCGGCGTCGAGCACGGTGTCGAGGAGGAGCCGTACGCGCATGTCCTCCACGCTGCGCCCCTCGCGGGCGGCGCGGCGGCTGGCCTCCAGGCCGGACTCGGCCTCACTGAGGCGGGCGCGGAGCCGGCGGGCCTCGCTCTCGGCGGCGGCCAGGTGGGCGGCGGCCTCCTCGCGTCCCGCGGCGGTCTCCTGCTGGAGCTTGCGGACGGCGGCCTCGCCGCGCTTGACGTCGCTGAGCGCGCTGCGCAGCCGGCGGTGCAGGCCCTCGTTCTCGCGGCGCAGCGCCTCCAGTTCGTGCCGGGTGCGCTCCGACTCACCGCGGGCGGCGGCACGGGCCTCGGACAGCTCCGTGCGCAGCCGGGCCAGCTCGCGGGCGGCCTCCTCGCCGGCCCGCTCGGCGCCGGCACGCTGCTCCTCCTCCCCGGCGGCGGCGATGAGCTTGACCCAGCCGGGCGGGCGCAGCAGATACGCAAGGGCCGCGACGTCCACGGGCTCGGCGGCGGCCGGCGGGCTGCCGCCGCGCAGCGCGGCGGCCAGCTCGGGCTGGAGCTCCGCGGCCCGCCCGGCGATGCGGTCGCGGAAGGCGGCGTCGGCCTCCAGCGCGGCGGCGATGGCGTTGCCGGCGAGCTTGACGCGGCGGGACGGGGTGAAGCGGGCGTACTGCCGCAACTGCGGCGGCAGCTCCGCGACGGTCAGGCCGCCGAAGGACTCGTCGGCCAGGGTGACGATCCGGCGGCGCACCCCTTCGGGCAGCGGGCCGTCGAGCACCTCGGCCGCGTCCTCCTCGGAGGAGACGCCCGAGCCTTCCCTCGGCTCCACCACCGGTCACCCTTCCGCTTCAGCGATCCCCGCGGCTTCGGCCGGTCCTTCCGGCACCGGCGCCGGCCCGGCGCACCGACCGTCGTCGCAGGCCGTGCCCCCACCCTACGACCTGGAGCGAGGTCTTAGGCAGACAGATAGAGTGAGCGCCGCACGCGGGTCCGAGAGGGAGAGCGAACACATGATCACTGCGATCGTTCTGATCAACACCGACGTGGACCGCATTCCCGAGATCGCGGAGTCGATCGCCGCGATCGACGGGGTCAGCGAGGTGTACTCGGTCACGGGGGCGCATGACCTGATCGCCATCGTCCGGGTGGCGCGCCACGACGATCTGGCCGACGTGATCCCGGGCCGGATCAGCAAGGTCCCGGGCGTGGCGGGGACCGAGACGCACATCTCCTTCCGTACGTACTCGCAGCACGACCTCGAAGCCGCGTTCGCCATCGGCCTGGAGGAGTAGCGCCGGTGTGCGCTCGGGGCCGTAGATGAAGAATCTCTCATCCGTCCTTCACGCTGGGCGGCACCCGCCGGCCGCAGCCTCGGACGCATGGCTTTCTCGAAGCGCATGGCCGCACTGACCGCCGTGGTGGCGATCCCGCTGGGCGTCGCCGCGACCAGTTACGCCCTGACCGACGACCCGGAGGATCCCAGTCCGCCCGCGCGGGTGGAGATGGAGGGCGGCTCGTCCTCCCCGCCGGAGTCCACCTCGCCGTCGACCGGCACGTCGACCGGTACGTCGCCGGGCGACGAGCCGGGCAAGCAGACGGTCTCGCCGCCGCCGGTGCGCGACGGCCCCTCGGCAGATCCGTCGGGCACCGCGAGCGGCGACGACGACGCGGACGACACCGGGGACGACTCCGGCGGCGGCAACGACGACGATGAGCTCGACGACTGATCGATGATCTCCGCGCGTGCCCGCATCCTCCTGCTGCTGCTGGTGGTGATGACGGCAGCCCTCGCCGCCGTCGCCGGTACCACCCGCTCCATCCTGCTGCGCGACCTGGAGCACCGGGTCGACCGGCTGCTGGCACAGGAGACGCGGGAGTTCGCCAGCCTCTACGAGCGGGGCGTGGACCCCGAGACGAGCCGCCCCTTCACCGACCCGGAACGGCTGCTGACGGTCTTCCTGGAGCGGCAGTACGCCGACCCGGACGAGGAGTTGCTGGGCCTGGTGCGCCAGCGCGACGGGCCGAAGCAGCTCGTCCAGCCGCGGGATCTGACGATGTCCCAGCCGCTGGAGAACGACGGGGCGGGCCGCCGGGCGATCTTCGAGTCCGGCGACCGTACGGGCTCCCTCGACCGGCCCTCGGGCGAGGTGCGCTGGGCCAAGGTCGGCATCGGCGCGAAGGAGGAGCCGGACGCGGCGGCGTTCGTCGTCGCCATCCACACCGAGCGCGAACGCGAGCAGGTGAGCGATGTGTTCGTCATCATGCTGATGATCTCGGCCATGGCGCTGGTGGTCGTCTGCGCCATCGGCTGGGCGGTGGCGGGCCGCATCCTGGCGCCCGTACGGCTGGTGGGACAGACCGCCGCGCAGTTGACGGAGCAGGACCTGACCCGGCGGATCCCGGTGCGCGGGCGGGCGGACCGGGACGAGACGGCGGCGCTCGCGGCGACGTTCAACGCCATGCTGGACCGGCTGGAGCGGGCGTTCGCCGCCCAGCGGGAGTTCGTCGACGACGCCGGACACGAGCTGCGTACGCCCATCACCATCGTGCGCGGCCACCTGGAGCTGATGGGCGAGGACCCGGCGGAGCGCGAGGAGACGCTGCGGCTGGTCACCGACGAACTGGACCGGATGACCCGGATCGTGGAGGACCTGCTGCTGCTCGCCAAGGCCGAGCGGCCGGACTTCGTCGAGCCGGAGCCGGTGCAGTTGGCGGAGCTGACCGCGGACGTGTTCGTCAAGGCCAGGACGCTGGGCGAGCGGGACTGGGAGCTGAGCGAGGTCGCCGAGGGCGAGATGCGCCTCGACCCGCAGCGCGTCACGCAGGCCATGGTGCAGCTCGCCCAGAACGCGGTGCAGCACACCGCGCCCGGCGGGCGCATCCGGATCGGCTCGCGGACCGCGGAGGGGCACGTCGAGCTGTACGTCGCCGACAGCGGCCCCGGCATCCCGCCGCAGGACGCCGACCTCATCTTCGAACGCTTCCGCCGCGGCACCGCGCGCCGCGGCTCCCGCGGCGGCGGCGCGGGCCTGGGCCTGGCCATCGTCAAGGCCATCGCGGAAGGCCACCGCGGCCATGTCGAACTCAGCCCCACCGAAGGCGGCGGGGCCACCTTTACCCTGATCCTTCAGGAGGGTCTGTGATGAACCGGATTCTCATCGCCGAGGACGAGGAACGCATCGCCTCCTTCGTGGAGAAGGGGCTGCGCGCCAACGGCTTCACCACCACCGTCGCCGCGGACGGCGACACCGCGTTCGAGTTCGCCCTGACCGGCGGCTTCGACCTGGTCGTCCTCGACATCGGGCTGCCGGGACGGGACGGCTTCACCGTGCTGCGCCAACTGCGCGAGGCGCGCTCGACGGTGCCGGTGATCGTGCTCACCGCGCGGGCGTCGGTCACCGACACCGTCGCGGGCCTCGAAGGCGGCGCCGACGACTACATGACCAAGCCGTTCCGGTTCGAGGAGCTGCTCGCCCGGGTGCGGCTGCGGCTGCGTACCGCCGCGCGGGCGCCCGAGGTGACGGTGCTGCGCAGCGGCGACCTCTCGCTCGACCTGCGCACGCGCCGGGCGCAGGCCGGCGGGCGCATGGTGGACCTGACGGCCCGGGAGTTCGTGCTCCTCGAACTCTTCCTGCGCCACGCCGGCCAGGTGCTCTCGCGCGAGCAGATCCTGTCCCACGTGTGGGGCTACGACTTCGACCCGGGCTCCAACATCGTGGACGTGTACGTGCGCGCGCTGCGCAAGAAGATGGGCGCCGAGCGGGTGGAGACCGTACGCGGCATGGGCTACCGGCTGCCGGCCCGTCGGCCGGATGAACCCGAGCTGTCGCACTGACACTCGTTCGGGTGACGCCCGGGTAAAAGGTGAAATCTCCTTAATCTTCGGCTCATCGGAGGCTCACGGCCGCCGCGGAGGCTCTTTCCCGTGAGCCTCTCCCTGCGCCAGACCGCGACGTTGTGCGTGGCCCTCAGCATCTGCGCCCTGCTAGCCGTCCCGGGCAACGCCCCGGGGCTGACGGCCGACGGGCGCCTGACGCTCGCCGTGTTCGCCCTGGCGACCTGCGCCTGGATCGGCACGCCGATCGACGACACGTTCATCGCGCTGGGCGCGGGGCTCGCGCTCGTCGTCACCGGGGTGCTGGACAGCGAGACGCTGTTCGGCACCCTGGGCGACGAGACGGTGTGGCTGCTGATCTGCGCGTTCGTGCTCGCCGCCGCGGTGGCGGGTACGGGCCTCGCGGGCCGGGCGGCGGTGTTCCTGGTCACCGGGGCGCGCTCCGTACGGCAGTTGGTGCACCTGACGACGGCGGCGCTCGTCGTCACGGCCTTCGCCGTGCCGGCCACCTCCGGCCGGGCGGCGCTCGCGCTGCCGGTGTTCCTCGCCCTGGCCAAGGCGCTGGGCGAGCGGAAGCGGCTGGTGGTGATGCTGGCGCTGCTCTTCCCCACCGTCATCCTGCTCTCCGCGGTGGCGACCCTCATCGGCGCCGGGGCGCACCTGATCACGGTGTCCGTGCTGTGGGAGGCGACCGGGGAGCAGATCGGCTTCACCGAGTGGCTGCTGCTCGGGCTGCCGCTGGCGGTCGCCACCGCCCATCTCGCCGCCGAGGTGGTGCTGCTGACGATGACGAAGCGCGCGGACCGCAAGGGCCCGGTGCACCTGACCGCGGAGCAGATCCAGGAGCACACAGAACAGCCGGTCACCGGGCCGCTGTCGCAGGCCGAGGCGCGCTGCGCGCTGCTGCTGGGCACGGTGGTGGTGCTGTGGTGCAGCGAGCCGCTGCACCGGGTGCCGCCGGCGGTGGTGGCGCTGATCGGCGCGGTGGTCGCGGCGTCGCCGGCGATAGGGACCGTACGGCTGAAGGACGCGCTGCGCACGGTGCCGTGGTCGCTGCTGCTGTTCATGGCGGCGACGATGGCGATGGGCATCGCGCTGTCGGAGTCGGAGGCCGCCGCGTGGCTGGTCTCCGGGCTTCCCGGCGGCTCCTCCGTGCCGGGCTGGGCGTTCCTCGCCGCGGTGGTCGCCGTGAGCACCGCCGCGCATCTCGTGCTGCAGTCCCGCTCCGCGCGCTCCAGCGTGCTCGTCCCGCTGGTCATCGCCGCGGCGCTGGCCGCCGGGGTCAACCCGGTGGCCGCCGCGCTGGCGTCCACCGCGGCGGCCGGCTTCTGCCAGACGCTGCCGGCGTCCGCCAAGCCCGTCGCCCTCTTCTCCGACATACCGGGCGTGACGACGTACACGCCGCGGGACCTGCTGCGCACGGCCGCGGTGCTGGCCCCGCTGACCGCGGCGCTGGTGCTGCTCTTCGCCCTCGCGGTCTGGCCGCTGCTCGGCGTGCCCGTCCTCGACGGCTGAACCGCCGCTCGCCGGCCGCCGATCCCCGTACCTCCCTCCGACCCTCAGGAGACCTCATGCTCGACCGCGTGGTCATCGCCCCCAGCGGCTTCAAGGAGTCCCTGTCCGCCGAGGCCGCCGCCGAGGCCATCGCCGAAGGCGTGGGCCGGGTGCTGCCGGACGCCGCCGTCGACCTGATCCCGCTCGTCGACGGCGGCGAGGGTACGGCGCAGGCGCTGGCCGCCGCGACCCGCGGGCGGCTCGTCCCGTACCCCGCCACCGGACCGCTCGGCGACCGGCTGGAGAGCCACTTCGCGCTCCTCGGCGACGGCACCACCGCGGTGGTGGAGATGGCGGCCGTCGCGGGCCTCGCGCTGGTGCCGCGCCCGCGGCGCGACCCGGGCGGCACCACGACGTACGGGGTCGGCGAGCTGATCCGCGCCGCGCTCGACCACGGGGTGCGCCGCATCATCGTCGGCTGCGGCGACTCCGGCACGTCCGACGGCGGCGCCGGCGCCCTGACGGCCCTGGGCGCCCGGCTCCTCGACGCGGAAGGCCGCGACCTCGCCCCCGGCGGCGCCGCCCTCGCCCGCCTCGCGCGCGTCGACACCGCGGGGCTCGACCCCCGGCTCGCCGGGACGGAGTTGCTGGTGGCCTGCAACCCGTACAACGTGCTCTGCGGCCCCCGCGGCGTCGCCCGCGTCTTCGGCCCGCAGAAGGGCGCCTCCCCGCAGCAGGTCGAGGAGCTGTCCGCCGCCCTCGGCCGCTGGGCCGACGTCCTCACCCGCGACCTCCCGGTCCCCGGCACGGACCTGCGCCTGGGCGCGGGCACCGGGGCGTCCGGCGGCCTCGGCGCGGGCCTCGCCGCGGTCGGCGCCCGCCTCCTGCCGCGCTTCGAGGTGCTCCTCGGCCACCTCGACCTCGACGCCCGGCTGGCCGCCGCCGACCTCGTCATCACCGCGGAGGGCGCCCTCGACCACCAGACCCCGCGCGGCAAGGTGCCCGCGGAGGTGGCGCGCCGCGCCAAGCTCCACGGCCGCCCGGTCCTGGCCCTCGCCGGCACGATCGGCGAGGGCGCGGAGGAGGTCCACGGCACGGGCGTCGACGCCTACGGGACCATCATCCCCGGCCCGATGGCGCTGCCCGAAGCGCTGCTGCGGGCCCGGGAGTTCCTGGCGGACGCGGCCGAACGGACGCTGCGCATGGTGCTGATCGGCAGCGCGCTTGCCGGGCGGCCCGCCGGGACCGGCAACACGAGGTAGCCGCGGCCCCCGCCGGGCTCAGGCCACCGCGGGCGCCGCGCCGGAGGCGGGGACGCAGCGGCCGTCCACCGTGCGGTACGACCACCGCGCCCCGTCGCGCACCAGCGACCCCAGCGCCGCCAGGAACCGGTCCACGTGCTCGTCCGGCGTCCCCGCCCCGAAGCTCACCCGCACCGCGTTCAGCGGCCGCTCCCCGTCCCCCGCGCCGCCCCCGCACTCGGCCGACTCCCCCGCCTCGCCGAGCAGCGCCCGCACCAGCGGGTGCGCGCAGAACAGCCCGTCGCGCACCCCGATCCCGTGCTCCGCCGACAGCGCCGCCGCCAGATGCGAGCTGCTCCATCCCTCGACCACGAACGAGATCACCCCGACCCGCGCCGCGTCCGCGCCGAACAGCGACAGCACCCGCACCCCCGGCAGCGCCGCGAGCCCTTCGAGCACCCGCGCCACCAGCGCCCGCTCCCGCGCCACCAGTTCGCCGAACCCGGCCTCCGTCAGCGCCTTGCACGCCGACGCGATCGCGTACGCGCCGATGACGTTCGGCGACCCCGCCTCGTGCCGGGCCGCCGTCGTCTGCCACTCGACGGCCACTCCCCCGTCCGCCGCGCGCAGCACCCGCCGGCTGGCGCCGCCGCCCGCGAGGTACGGCGGCGCGGCCTGGAGCCAGTCCGCCCGTCCGGCGAGGACGCCGGCGCCGAAGGGCGCGTACAGCTTGTGCCCGGAGAAGGCCACCCAGTCCACGCCCAGCCCGGCCACGTCCACCGGGTGGTGCGGCGCCAACTGCGCCGCGTCCAGGGCCAGCCGCGCCCCGTGCCGGTGCGCCGTCGCGGTCAGCTCCCGTACGGGCCACAGCTCGCCGGTGACGTTCGAGGCGCCCGTGACGCACACCAGCGCCGGGCCGTCGCCGACCCGCGCGGCGAGCGCCGAGTCCAGCGCCGCCACGGCCTGCTCGGGGCTGCCGGGCGCGGCGAGCACGGTGACCCGGCCGGCGGCGGACCCGTCGTGCTGCCAGGGCAGCAGCGCGGCGTGGTGCTCGGTCTCGAAGACGTAGACCTCGGTGCCCGGCGGCAGCGCGGTCGCCAGCAGGTTGAGCGAGTCGGTGGTCGAGCGGGTGAAGACGACTTGGTCGCCGGGGCGGCAGCCGAGGAACCCGGCGATCGTCGCGCGGCTGGACTCGAAGAGCTCGGTGGAGAGTTGGGAGAGGTAGCCGGCGCCGCGGTGCACGCTGCCGTAGTACGGCGCGTAGGCGGCGACGTCGTCCCAGACGCGCTGGAGCGCGGGAGCGCTGGCGGCGTAGTCCAGGGCCGCGAACTCGGCGTCGCCGCCGGTGACGAGCGGGGCGCGGACGTCCCGGCCGAGGACGGGCAGACAGGCGGGGGTGAGCGTGGACGCGGACATGCGGAACTCCCGTGAGCAGGCGTCGAGATGTGCGGGGTGACGGGCCCGTACGGCCCGGAAGAAGACGCGCGCGCAGCCCGGCGGAAACCCGGTGGGGGCCGGGGAAGCCCGGTGGAAAGACGCGCGCAGCGGCGGCGGGGCGGAAAGGCCCCTAGCGCATTCGCTTGCTCACGGCGGTACTCCCTCGGCCGACCAGGACCCCTGGATTCGCGAGGGGTCCGCGCTTGCCGCAGACCTCGCTGCCTGCGGCCCGGTCATCACCCGGGGCACCCCGCCACGGACGGAGGGTTGCCGGACAGCGGGCCGGGGCCTTGATCGCTGTCGCTCGTGACCTGGTCAGGAGTATGCGCACCGGAGAGCCGCGGCGCAACCCGGTTGCCCGGACTGTCCGCAACCATCAGGATTTCGGCGGGGGTCGCCCGTACCGGAAGACCCCCGCCCCCGCCTCAGCGGTTGCTGGCCGCGACCCAGCGCTCCAGCGCCCGCAGCGCGGAGCCGGAGTCGATCGACTCCGCGGCCCGTACGATGCCCGCCGCGATCCGGTCCGGCAGCGGACCGTCCGCGTCGGTGTCCAGGGCCGTGAGCGCCGCCGCCGCGTTCAGCAGCACCGCGTCGCGCACCGGGCCGGTCTCGCCGGCCAGCAGCCGGCGGGCGACATCGGCGTTGTACGAGGCGTCCGCGCCCCGCAGCGCCTCCACCGGCACCAGCTCGATGCCCACGTCCCGCGGGTCGAAGCGCTCCTGCCGCACCGCCCCGCCGCGCACGGTCCACACCTGGGAGGTGGCCGTCGTCGTCAGCTCGTCGAGACCGTCGTCGCCGCGGAAGACGAGCGCCGAGGTGCCGCGCTCGGCCAGCACCCCGGCCATGATCGGCGCCATCCGGGCGTCCGCGACGCCGGTGGCCTGCGCGCCGACCCGGGCCGGGTTGGTGAGCGGGCCGAGGAAGTTGAACGGGGTGCTGACCCCCAGCTCCTTGCGGGTCTGCGCGACGTGCCGCATCGCGGGGTGGAACTTGACCGCGAAGCAGAACGTGATGCCCGCCTCCTCCGCGACCTCGGCGACCCGCGCGGGCGCCAGGTCGAGGTTGACCCCCAGCTTCTCCAGCACGTCGGAGGCGCCGGAGGCGGAGGACGCGGCCCGGTTGCCGTGCTTGACGACCTTCGCGCCGGTCCCGGCGACGACGATCGCGGACATGGTGGAGATGTTGACCGTACGGGCCCGGTCGCCGCCGGTGCCGACGACGTCCACGGTCGCGCCCGGCACGGCGATGGTGTTGGCGTGCTCGTACATCGTGCGCACGAGCCCGGAGATCTCCGCGACCGTCTCGCCCTTGGCGCGCAGGGCGACCGCGAACCCGGCGATCTGCGCGTTGCTCGCGGTGCCCGACATGATCTGGTCCATGGCCCAGGCGGTGTCCTCGGCGCCCAGGTCCTGCCCGGCGATCAGCGCGCTGATGACATCCGGCCAGGAACGCGCCGCCGTGCTGTCGCCTCCTGCTGCCGTCTGCACGCTCATGGCACACCGTCCCGGGGTCGTCTCAGTTGTCGGGCGTCAGCCTATCGACCGCAGAGTACGCCGAAGGGCCCCCGTCCAACTGCTGGACGGGGGCCCCGGCGGTGATCGCCCGGCGGCGGACTGGCCCTAGTGGTGCCCGTGGCCGCTGGTGATCTCCTCGTACTCGCGCCTGGTCGGCTTCGCGATCTGGCCGGCCTCGCCGTAGTAGCCGTGCGACAGCCTGGCCCGCAGCTTCTCGACCGGGTTCTGCTTGCGCACCACGCCGTTGTCGTCGACCGTCGGGCCGAGCTCCAGCGGCGCGTACTGGTCGTGCGCGGTGAGCTTGTGCATCTCGTCCTGCGACAGCGTCTCGTGCACCTCGATGAACTCGCCGTGCGGCAGCCGCTTGATGATGCCCGTCTCCCGGCCGTGCAGGACCTTCTCGCGGTCCCGCCGCTGCAGCCCGAGGCAGATGCGCCGGGTGATCCAGAAGGCCAGCACCGGGGCGACGAAGAAGGAGACCCGCACGAACCACGTGATCGACTCGATCGAGAGGTGGAAGTGGGTCGCCCACAGGTCGTTGCCGCCGGCCATCAGCAGCACGAAGACCCAGGTCAGCCAGGCCACACCGAAGGCGGTGCGGGTCGGCACGTTGCGCGGGCGGTCCAGGGTGTGGTGCTCGCGGTGGTCGCCGGTCACCCAGGTCTCGAAGAACGGGTAGGCGACCATCGCGATCGGGACGAGTCCCACGATCATCAGTGGGATGAAGACCCCGAAGTTGATGGTGTAACCGCCGGGGATGTTCCATTCCCAGCCGGGCATGAACCGGATCAGCCCCTCGGTCCAGCCCATATACCAGTCCGGTTGGGCTCCGGTGGAGACCAGATCTGGTCGGTAGGGTCCCAGATCCCAGACCGGGTTGATGGTGAACATCCCCGCGATCACCGCGATCACGCCGAAGACGAGGAAGAAGAACCCGCCCGCCTTCGCGACGTAGATCGGCATGAAGGGCGCGCCCACGACGTTGTCGTTGGTCTTCCCGGAACCCGCGAACTGGGTGTGCTTGTGGTAGAAGACCAGGATCAGGTGGAGCACGAAGAGCCCCAGCATGATGCCCGGCACCAGGAGCACATGGACGGCGAAGAATCTCGGGATGATGTCCGTCCCTGGGAACTCACCGCCCCACAGGAAGAACGCCAGGTAGGTGCCGATCACCGGGGTGGCCAGCGTCGCGCCCTCCATGAAGCGGACGCCGGTGCCGGAGAGCAGGTCGTCGGGCAGCGAGTAGCCGGTGAAGCCGGCGATGCAGCCGAGGACCAGCAGCGTGAAGCCGAAGAGCCAGTTGACCTCGCGCGGCTTGCGGAACGCGCCGGTGAAGAAGACGCGCATCATGTGCGTCGCCATGGCGGCGATGAAGATCAGCGCGGACCAGTGGTGGATCTGCCGGATCAGCAGCCCGCCGCGGACGTCGAAGCTGATGTCCAGCGTGGAGGCGTACGCCTCCGTCATGTGCACGCCGTTCATCGGCGCGTACGAGCCGTGGTAGGTGATCTCCGCCATGCTCGGCTTGAAGAACAGCGTCAGGTACACGCCGGTCAGCAGCACGATCAGGAAGGTGTACATGGCCACTTCCCCGAGCAGGAAGGACCAGTGGTCGGGGAACACCTTGCGGATGTTCTTGCGGCCGGCGGCATGCAGGCCCAGACGGGCGTCGGCCCAGTCCGCGACCCGCTCGCCTCTGCCGGGCGGTTTGCGGCGTGTGTCTGTTGTGGTGGTGCTCATCCGCGCTCCCAGAAGCTCGGGCCTACCGGCTCGTCGAAGTCGCCGAGCGCGTACAGGTAGCCCTCGTCATTGACCGTGATCCTAAGCTGCGGCAGGGGGTGCCCCGCCGGGCCGAAGAGCACGCGCGCGCCGTCGGACAGGTCGAACGTCGACTGGTGGCACGGGCAGAGCACGTGGTGCGTCTGCTGCTCGTACAGGCTGACGGGACAGCCGACGTGCGTGCAGATCTTGGAGTAGGCCAGGATGCCCTCGTGGCCCCAGTCCGCCGACTTCGGGTCCTTGATGTCACCCGGGTGGATCCGGACGAGCATCAGGGCCGCCTTGGCGATCTCGGTGTTGAAGTCGTGGTCGCCTTCCTTCAGCCCCTCGGGCTTGGCGAAGGAGAGCGAACCGACGGTGATGTCCTCCGGGCGCAGCGGCTCGTCGGTGTTCATGTTGATGAGCAGCTTGCCCTTGCCCCACAGCGTGTGGCGCAGCTTGGTGCCCGGCAGCGGGCCGAGGTCGCGCAGCAGCACGACGCCGGCGAGCGGCACCAGCGTGAGCGCGCCGAGCATGGTGCGGCGGATGATCTTGCGGCTGCCGATCGCCGATTCCTCGGTGCCCTGGCGCCACTGGGCCTTGGTGATGGCCTTGGTCTCTTCGGAGGACTCGATCTGGTGCCGCTCCTGGATGACCTCCACGTCCGACATCAGCGTGCGCGACCAGTGGATCGCGCCGGCGCCGATGCAGAACAGCGCGAGGCCCAGGGTGACGCCCAGGGCGAAGTTCAGCGCGCTGATGTGGCCGAGCGGGAAGATGTAGACGATCTTGTCGACGTCGATCGCGACGAACGAGGCGATGAAGCCGACGGTCGCCAGCATCGACACCGTGAAGAGCAGCGAGACGGTGCGCTCGGAGCGCTTGGCGGCCCGCTCGTCGATGTCCTGCTTGCGCGGCTCGTGCGGCGGCAGGCCGGGGTTGGCGAACGGGTCGCGCTCCTCGACCGCGACGCCCCCGCTCTCCTCGCCCTCCCGGACGGTCGGCAGGTGCTCGCCGTTGTTCTCGTTCTCGGAGCCAGCCTGGCTACTCATGACTTCTTGGCCTTTGCAGAGCGGGCGGTGATCCAGATCGTCAGGATGACGAGGGAGCCGAGCCCGAAGACCCAGGCGAAGAGACCCTCGCTCACGGGGCCGAGGCCGCCGAGGCTGAAGCCACCGGGCGACTCGGCCTCGTCGCCGCCGACCTCGTCGAGGTAGGCGATGATGTCCTGCTTGTCCGAGGTCGTCAGCAGCCCGTCGGGGAAGGACGGCATGTTCTGCGGCCCCGTCTGCATCGCCTCGTACATGTGCTTCGGATCGACGCCGTCGATGTTCGGCGCGTACTTGCCGTCCGTCAGGGCGCCGCCCTTGCCGGTGAAGTTGTGGCACTGCGCGCAGTTGGTACGGAACAGGTCACCGCCGCGGGCGACGTCGCCGCCCGCCGGGTCGTACTGGCTCTCCTCGGGGACCGCAGGGCCCGGGCCCAGGGAGGCGACGTACGCGGCGAGCTGGTCGATCTCCTTCTGGGTGTAGATGCTCGGCTTCTTCGGCGCCTGGGCGCCCTGCTGCTGCAGGGGCATCCGGCCCGTGGAGACCTGGAAGTCCACCGCAGCCGCACCGACGCCCACGAGGCTGGGGCCGTCGCTGGAGCCCTGCCCGCCGGTGCCGTGGCAGCTCGCGCAGCCGACCCGGTAGAGCTTCTGGCCCTCTTCGACGGCGAGGGACTGTGCGCTGGTCTCGTCGGCCTGCGCCTTACCGGTGGGCGCGAATGTGGCGTACAGCCCCCCGGTGGCCGCCAGCGCGATGAGTAGGACGACGAGCGCCGCCAGCGGATGGCGCCGTCGTGCGGAGAGCTTTTTCACGGATTACCCCGGTATCAGGATCTTCAGCGTCGGTGTGCTTCTCGGTGCCGGCTCCCCGGCCGGTTACTTGATCAAGTAGATGGTGGCGAAGAGGCCGATCCAGACCACGTCGACGAAGTGCCAGTAGTAGGACACCACGATCGCGGCGGTCGCCTGCTGGTGGGTGAACCGTCTGGCCGCATACGTGCGTCCCAGGACCAGCAGGAAGGCGATCAGACCGCCCGTCACGTGCAGGCCGTGGAAGCCGGTGGTCAGATAGAACACCGAGCCGTACGGGCCGGAGGAGAGCGTGATGCCCTCGTGCACCAGCTCGACGTACTCGGTGACCTGCCCGGCGATGAAGACGGCACCCATGATGAAGGTCACCGTGAACCACATGCGCAGCTTCTTCACGTCACCGCGCTCGGCGGCGAACACGCCGAGCTGGCAGGTGAGGGAGGAGAGCACCAGGATCGTGGTGTTGCCGAGCGCGAACGGAACGTTGAGGGTGTCAGCCTGTTCCTTCCAGAAGTCCGCTCCCATCACCGAACGCAGGGTGAAGTACATCGCGAAGAGGGCCGCGAAGAACATCAGCTCGGAACTCAGCCAGATGATGGTTCCGACGCTGGTGAGGTTCGGCCGGTTGACCGACGGGTGCGCGTGCCCGGTCTCTACTGCTGCTGTTGCTGTCGCCACGTCCGACATTATGTCGGTCCCTTATCTCCGCCTCACTCCGGGGGGTGCCGTTCGGAGTGTCAAGGCGCCGCGGAGGGGCCCTGGACTGCACCGCCGCACCCCGGGCGGAGTAGCATCCGCGGTGAGAGCGGTGCCCGAGAACCACCGGAGGAACCATGGAGTCGACGGCCACAGGACCGGTCAACGTACTGGTCTACAGCGACGACGCGAACACGCGCGAGCAGGTCCGGCTCGCCGCAGGACGCCGCCCCGCGGCGGACGTGCCGCCGGTGGAGTACGTCGAGTGCGCCACGCTCCCCGCGGTGCTGGCGGAGCTGGAGCGGGGCGGCATCGACGCCTGCGTGCTCGACGGCGAGGCGGTGCCCGCCGGCGGCATGGGCGTGTGCCGGCAGATCAAGGACGAGATCTTCCAGTGCCCGCCCGTCCTGCTGATCATCGGCCGCCCGCAGGACGCCTGGCTGGCGACCTGGAGCCGGGCGGAGGCCACCGTGGCGCACCCGGTCGACCCGGCGGCGCTCGCGGACGGTCTGGCGGAAGTGCTGCGCCTGCGGCCGGCCGTACGGGCCTGAGGGCGGGCGGCGCCGGCGCACCCGGCGCTCTGCCTCCGGGCCGCGGGGCCCGGCGGGCGGCTCAGACCCCGGGCCGCAGCCGGCTCGCCTCGGAGGGCCCGCCGCCGTCGCGTACGCCGGGCGTCAGGGAGCTGCCCTCCTGCCACTTGGTCCAGGAGAGGTTCCAGTCCCCGAAGCCGTTGCCGAACGGGGCCATGTCCTCGCCGTAGCTGTTGACGACCTCCACGATGTCGCCCGGCCGTACGGTCTTGAAGAACCAGGCGGCGTTGTCGGTGCTCATCCCGGTGCAGCCGTGGCTCACGTTGGCGGCGCCCTGCGAGCCCACGGACCACGGGGCGGCGTGCACGTACTCGCCGCTCCAGGTGACCCGGGTCGCCCAGGACACCTGGAGGTCGTAGTCCTCCCCGGTGCCGCCGACGCCGATGCTGGCGCCGGTCATCCGGACGCTCGACTGCTTCTCCAGCACCACCTTCTTGCCGTTGCGGGTCTCGAAGCCCGCCTTGCCGGTGGTGACCGGGATGGTTTTGATCTCTTCTCCGTTGCGGTACACGGTCATCTCGTGCGAGGAGGCGTCGGTGACCGCCTCGATGCGGTCGCCGATCTTCAATTCGAGGGGTTTCGCGGCGGTCGCGTAGACGCCCTCGCGCACCTTGACGCCCTCCAGCCGGCTCTCCAGCCGGACCCGGGCGCCCGCGGGCCAGTACTCCCTGGGGCGGTAGTGGAGTTCCTTCTTGCCGACCCAGTACCAGGCGCCCTCGACCGCCGGGGTCGAACTGACCTTCAGGCCGCGCTCGACGACGGCGCGCTCCGCCTGGGTCTTCACGGCCCGGTTCAGCTTGACCGTCAGCGGCTGGCCGACGCCGTACGTGCCCTTGTCGGGGCCCAGCGCGACCTTCATCGGCTTCTTCGTCTTGACCTTGGAAGTGCGGTACGTCAGCCGCTTGTGGCCGGGGGAACCGTCGTCGTTCTCGGTGCTCACGTCGACGCTGTACCGGGACCGGGCGGCCAGCGGCACGGTGCTGCGCCAGGTGTGGCCGTCGGCGGACAGCCGGCCGCGTACGTACCGGCCGCTCTCGTCGACGGCCGTGACGTCCGTGATGCGGGCCTGCCCCTGGGAGGTGACCTCCAGGTCCTCCGAGGGGTCGGCGAGACCGCTGTCGCCGGCGAGGCCGGCGAGCGTGATCCGGCCGGCGGGCTCTCCCGGTTCGCGGGCCAGCGGGTGGCCGCCGGCGCCGCAGGCGGCGAGGCCGGGGGCGAGGGCGGCGAGCAGCAGGGAACAACTGACTGCCGTGCGGCGATGGGGCGTTTGGCTCATGATCACACGCTAGGCAGATGCTCAACGCGACGCGCGGTGTGTGGGCCATACGAGGGGGCCGCGGCACCCGTTCGGCGTGCCGCGGCCCCCTCCGTGGAGCTGTGCTGTAGTGCGCTACTGGTTCTGGTCCACCCCGCGGTAGTACTCGAAGACCCAGCCGTAGAGGCCGACCAGGATCACGGGGATGGAGAAGTACAGCAGCCACCAGTTGAGGACGATGCCGAGGAAGGCGAGCGCGCCGCCGATGGCCAGCGACAGCGGCTGCCAACTGTGCGGGCTGAAGAAGCCCAGCTCGCCGGCGTCGTCGGCGACCTCCGCCTCCTTGTTGTCCTGCGCCCCGGTGTCGACCCGGCGGGCCGTGAAGACCAGGTAGTACCCGATCATCGCGGTCAGGCCGAAGGCCAGGAACAGCGCGGTGGTGCCCACCGGCTCCTTCGACCAGTAGCCGTAGACGATCGCCGCGACCAGGACGAAGGCGGCGAGCCAGCCGAACATGTGGCCCTGGATCTTCACTTCGCTTCCCCTTCGCTGCCGCCGCCGACGAGCGTCTTGTCACCGGCGCCGTGGCCATGCCCGACCTGGGCCGCCGCGATCTCGGGATGGTGCAGGTCGAAGGCCGGCGACTCGGACCGGATGCGCGGCAGCGAGGTGAAGTTGTGCCGCGGCGGCGGGCAGGACGTGGCCCACTCCAGCGAGCGGCCGTAGCCCCACGGGTCGTCGACCTCGATCTTCTTGCCGTACTTGGCGGTCTTCCACACGTTGTAGAAGAACGGCAGCATCGACATGCCGAGCAGGAACGAACTGATCGTCGAGAAGGTGTTCAGGGCCGTGAAGCCGTCGGCCGCGAGGTAGTCCGCGTACCGCCGGGGCATGCCCTCGGCGCCCAGCCAGTGCTGCACCAGGAACGTGCCGTGGAAGCCGATGAACAGCGTCCAGAAGGTGATCTTCCCGAGCGTCTCGTCGAGCATCTTGCCGGTGAACTTGGGCCACCAGAAGTGGAAGCCCGCGAACATCGCGAAGACGACGGTGCCGAAGACCACGTAGTGGAAGTGGGCCACCACGAAGTACGAGTCGGAGACGTGGAAGTCCAGCGGCGGCGAGGCCAGGATGACACCGGTCAGACCGCCGAAGGCGAACGTGACGAGGAAGCCGATGGACCAGAGCATCGGTGTTTCGAAACTCAGTGATCCCTTCCACATCGTGCCGATCCAGTTGAAGAACTTCACTCCTGTTGGCACCGCGATCAGCATCGTCATGAACGCGAAGAACGGTAGGAGTACGCCTCCTGTCACGTACATGTGGTGCGCCCACACGGTCACGGACAGGCCGGCGATGGAGATCGTGGCGGCCACCAGGCCGATGTAGCCGAACATCGGCTTGCGGCTGAAGACCGGGATGACCTCGGAGATGATGCCGAAGAACGGCAGCGCGATGATGTACACCTCTGGATGCCCGAAGAACCAGAAGAGGTGCTGCCAGAGCAGCGCACCGCCGTTCGCCGGGTCGAAGATGTGCGCCCCGAACTTGCGGTCCGCCTCCAGCGCGAGCAGCGCGGCGGCCAGCACCGGGAAGGCGAGCAGCACCAGCACACCGGTGAGCAGCACGTTCCAGGTGAAGATCGGCATGCGGAACATCGTCAGGCCGGGCGCCCGCATGCAGATGATGGTCGTGATGAAGTTGACCGAGCCGAGGATGGTGCCGAAGCCGGAGAGCGCCAGACCCATGATCCACATGTCGGCGCCGACACCGGGCGAGCGCACCGCGTCGGAGAGCGGCGTGTACGCGAACCAGCCGAAGTCGGCCGCGCCCTGCGGGGTGATGAAGCCGGCGACGGCGATCAGCGACCCGAAGAGGTACAGCCAGTACGCGAACATGTTCAGCCGCGGGAACGCCACGTCGGGCGCGCCGATCTGCAGCGGCATGATCCAGTTCGCGAAGCCCGCGAAGAGCGGCGTCGCGAACATCAGCAGCATGATCGTGCCGTGCATCGTGAACGCCTGGTTGAACTGCTCGTTGCTCATCACCTGCGTGCCCGGCCGGGCCAGCTCGGCGCGCATGAACAGCGCCAGGACGCCGCCGATGATGAAGAAGAAGAACGACGTCGCCAGGTACAGCGTGCCGATCGTCTTGTGGTCGGTGGTCGTCAGCCACTTCACCACGACGTTGCCGGGCTGACGGCGGCGCGCGGGCACCTCGTCCTCGTATGCGTCTTCGCCCGCGCCCGCGGCCGCCGCACCCTGGGGTTCGTTGAGGATGCTCATTGGTAGTTGGTCTCCGCATTCCTAGCGGCGTCGGTCTGGGGGATGCCCGCCGGGATGTACCCGGTCTGGCCCTTGTCGGCCAGCTTCTGCAGGTGCTCCTGGTACTTCTCCGGGGAGACCACCTTCACGTTGAAGAGCATCCGGGAGTGGTCCGTGCCGCACAGCTCGGCGCACTTGCCCAGGAAGGTGCCCTCCTTGTTGGGGGTCACCTCGAAGACGTTGGTGTGGCCGGGGATGACGTCCTGCTTCATCAGGAACGGCACCACCCAGAAGGAGTGGATGACGTCCCGGGAGGTCAGCACGAACTGGACCGTCTCACCCTTGGGGAGGACCAGCGTGGGGCCCGGGTTGCCGGTCTGCTCGTTCTCGCTGGCGGGCACGCCGTAGTCGTAGACGCCCTCGGCGCCCTTCGGCACGGCCTTGAAGTCCCGGTCGGGGATGGCGTCGAGCTCCTTGGGCCGCTTCGCCGGCGTGGCGGCGTCGCCGTCCAGGTTCTCCAGGTAGTTGAAGCCCCAGCTCCACTGGTAGCCGACCACGTTGATCACGTGGTCCGGCTTCTCCGAGGTCTCCAGCAGCTTGCTCTCGTCGCGCGCGGTGAAGTAGAAGAACACCGCCACGACGATCAGCGGGACGACCGTGTACAGCGCCTCGATGGGCAGGTTGTACCGGACCTGGGCCGGGACCTCGATCTTGGTCCTGGAGCGGCGGTGGAAGATGACGCTCCAGAGGATCAGGCCCCAGACGAGGACCCCGACGGCCAGGGCGGCCGCCCAGGATCCCTGCCACAGGGAGAGGATCCGCGGCGCCTCCTCGGTGGCCGGCGTCGGCATGCCCAGACGGGGGAAGTCCTTGTAGGTACAACCGGAGAGGGTGACCAGGACCAGGCCCGCGGCCAGCGCCTGCGGCAGCCTTCGCCGCATCGTGCGCCGCGGCGAGCGGGTACCTCCCGCGGCCGCCTTGCGGCCGCGGGGGAGGTCGGAGCCGTTGTGACTCACGTAGCGCCTTCCCGAGAGTCTCGCCCACGGTCCCTTCGGGCGCGCGGGCAGCAGGTTTGGATGTTTACGCGGACCAAACCCTACTGGACGCCATTTGGGGTCGCTCGGGGAGGGTGCCCTGGCGCGCCGGGGGCACTCCGATGGGGTTGCGGGGGCCGTCAACTCGGTCCTGCCGGTCCCCCGTCGGGGCCTGTCCCGGCCGCAGGCGTCGCGGTCCCGGGCGCGCGGACCAGGGGTTAGCGTGGTCCGGTGCCGTACTTCGACGCCGCGTCGTCCGCGCCCCTTCACCCGATCGCCCGGCAGGCCCTGCTCGCCGCGCTCGACGAGGGCTGGGCCGATCCGGCCCGGCTGTACCGGGAGGGCCGCCGGGCGCGGCGGCTGCTGGACGCCGCGCGCGAGACCACCGCGGACCTCGTCGGCTGCCGCCCGGACGAGCTGGTGTTCACGTCCTCGGGTACGCGCGCGCTCCACGACGGCATCGCCGGGGCGCTGGCCGGGCGCCGCCGCACCGGGCGGCACCTCGTCGTCTCGTCGGTCGAGCACTCCGCGGTCCTGCACGCCGCGGAGGGCCACCAGACGGCGGGCGGGGACGTGACGTACGTGCCGGTCGACCGCGGCGGCCGGGTGGCGCCCGGGGCGTACGCCGGGGTGCTGCGCGCCGATACCGCGCTGGCCTGTCTGCAGTCGGCCAACCACGAGGTGGGCACCGAGCAGCCGGTCGCCGAGGCGGCCGAGGAGTGCCGGGCCGCCGGGGTGCCGCTGCTGGTGGACGCGGCGCAGTCGCTGGGCTGGGAACGTACCGCCGGGCCGTGGTCGCTGCTGACGGCGAGCGCGCACAAGTGGGGCGGCCCGCCAGGCGTGGGGCTGCTCGCGGTGCGTAAAGGGACGCGCTTCGCGCCCGCGGGCCCGGCGGACGAGCGGGAGTCGGGCCGCGCGCCCGGCTTCGAGAACATCCCGGCGATCGTCGCCACCGCCGCGTCGCTGCGCGCCGTACGCGGGGAGGCGGAGGCCGAGGACGCCCGGCTGCGCGCGCTGGTGGACCGGATCCGCGCGCGGGTGCCGGAGACGGTCGCGGACGTGGAGGTGGTCGGCGATCCGGAGCGCCGGCTGCCGCATCTGGTGACGTTCTCCTGTCTTTACGTGGACGGGGAGGCGCTGCTGCACGCGCTGGACCGGGCGGGGTACTCGGTCTCGTCCGGTTCTTCGTGCACGTCCAGCACGCTGACGCCGAGCCATGTGCTCAAGGCGATGGGCGTGTTGTCGGAGGGCAACGTGCGCGTGTCGCTGCCGCGGGGGACGTCGGTGGAGGACGTGGAGGGCTTCCTGCGGGCGCTGCAGGACGCGGTCGTGGGGGTGCGGGCGGAGCTGGGCCCGCCCGTGAGCGGTGCGGCCGAGGAGACACCGGACGGGGAGCTGGTGGTCGACGCGCGCGGGCGGCGGTGCCCCATCCCCGTCATAGAGCTGGCGAAGGTCTTCGACCGGGTGCCGGTGGGCGGCACGGTGCTGGTGCTGTCGGACGACGAGGCGGCGCGGCTGGACATCCCGGCGTGGTGCGAGATGCGCGGGCAGGAGTACGCCGGCGAGGAGCCGGCGGCGGGCGGCGGCACGGGCTACCGGGTGCGGCGCAGGAGCTGAGCGGCGGCTGGGTCCGTACGGCAGACGCGCGGCGGGCGCCCGGCTGGTCCTTTCCGCCGGGCGCCCGCGCGCACTGCTGGTCGTGCCGGTCCTGCTGCGTCAGTCCTGCACCGACTCCGGCAGGTGCTCCTGCACCTCGGCGGCGGCATCCTGTCCGTACGCCTTGGTGAAGCGGGCGACGAAGTTGCTGCGCCGCAGCTCGTACTCCTGCGGGCCCACTGTCTCGATGACCAGCGTCGCCAGCATGCAGCCGAGCTGCGCCGCCCGCTCCGTGCTCACGCCCCAGCTCAGCCCGGACAGGAAGCCGGCCCGGAAGGCGTCCCCGACGCCCGTCGGGTCCGCCTTGCGCTCCTCCTCCGGGCAGCCGACGAGGATCGGCTCCTCGCCGGCGCGGTCGATGCGCACGCCGCGGGCGCCGAGGGTGGTCACGCGGGTCGCGACGTGGGTCAGCATCTCCTCGTCGCCCCAGCCGGTCTTGGTCTCGATCAGCCCCTTCTCGTACTCGTTCGAGAAGAGGAACGCGGCGCCCTCGGTGAGGGTGCGGATGCCGTCCCCTTCCATGCGCGCGATCTGCTGCGAGAAGTCGGCGGCGAAGGGGATGCCGCGGGTGCGGCACTCCTCGGTGTGGCGCAGCATCGCCTCGGGGTCGTCGGCGCCGATGGAGACGAGGTCGAGGCCGCCGACACGGTCGGCGACGGTCTTCAGCTCGATCAGCCGGGCCTCGCTCATGGCGCCGGTGTAGAAGGAGCCGATCTGGTTGTGGTCGGCGTCGGTGGTGACGACGAAGCGCGCGGTGTGCAGCACCTCCGAGATGCGTACGGAGCCGGTGTCGACCCCGTGCCGCTCCAGCCAGTCGCGGTACTCGCCGAAGTCGGCGCCGGCCGCGCCGACGAGGATCGGGCGGGCGCCGAGCTGACCCATGCCGAAGCAGATGTTGGGTCCGACTCCGCCGCGGCGCACGTCCAGTTTGTCGACGAGGAACGACAGCGAGACGGTGTGCAGTTGGTCGGCGACCAACTGATCGGAGAACCGACCGGGGAAGGTCATGAGATGGTCGGTCGCGATGGAGCCGGAAACGGCAATATGCACGGCGTACGCTCCTGTAGGCGGGGCAGGTAACGCGGGTAGTGCTCACGCTACCGGCTGAACACCGGCCTCCGGACGGGTTCGACCCGGCCAAAACTACCTGATAGTAGGTCTTACCACTCCTCGCCGCGGGTGCGTACGGTCGAGATATGCAGAAGGACTCGCGGGCCTCCGCCACCCCCCTCCCGTCGTCGGCCTTCCCGAGCGCAGCGCCCCTGGAGCTGGACGGCGGCCTCGCCGAGCTGCGCACCGACTGCGCCCGGATGGCGCCGCACTGGTCGGGCCACCCGCACAGCCCCGCGGGGCACGTGCCGGACACCCGGATCAGCGGTCTGGCGCGGATCATGGTGCCGCCGGCCTCCGCGGACCTGCTCCGCGGCATGTCCGAGTACGGCGACTGACCCCGCCGCCCGGTCGGCTCCCCCCAGAGGGAACCGGATCCGCGTGACCGGCGTCCCATCGGCATCCCCGACGAAGGAGCCGAACGGTGAGCACCGAGCACACCCCAGGTCCCGTGCCTGAGCCCGAGCCCGCGCACGCCCGCGCGTCCGGGCCGGACGGCCGGGACGCCGAAGGCCCGGACGGCGCCGGCGAGCCCGGCCCTCCGGACGGCGGCAGGCGCCGCCCCGGCGTGCTGGTGGCCGCGGCCGTCGCCGCCGCGGTGATGCTGACCGGCGGCGGGGTCGCGTACCTGGTGGACCGTGCGGACGACGGCGGCGGTGCCGGCTCCGACGGCGGCGAGCCGCCGCCGCTGCGGCTCGACGGGCTCTCCATGGAGGCCGCGGCGAAGGGCGGGAGCGCGCCGCTGCGGCTCGTCGGCGAGCTGCCGGAAGGGCCGGACGAGGCGCCGGTGTTCGCGCCCGCGGGCCGGGTCGGTGCCGCCGACGTGGCGCGGCTCGCGGCGGCGCTGGGGATGGAAGGCAAGCCCCGCGAGGAGGGCGGCGGCTGGCGCGTCGGCGTCTCGGGCGACGGGCAGGGGCCGCTGCTCCAGGTCCAGTCGGAGGCGCCCGGCGCCTGGACGTACCAGCAGCACGGCGGCACCGCCTGCGACCTGCCGCTGCCTGCGGAGCAGGATGGCGGCGACCCGGACGCGGCGGTGACGTCCGCGTGCGCGGCCCCCCTCACCCCGCGCGACGCGCAGGGCGACGCGGTGCCGGAGTCCGCGGCGAAGAAGGCCGCGGCGCCGGTGCTCGCGGCGGTGGGCCAGGAGGACGCCGAGGTGGCGGCGGCCCAGCCGTTCGGCGCCGTGCGTACGGTGACGGCGGAGCCGGTCGTCGGCGGGCTGCCGACGGCGGGCTGGGAGACGTCGCTGCAGATAGGCGGGGACGGGAAGGTGACCGGCGGCAACGGCTACCTGGCCGAGCCCGCCGAGGCGGACACGTACCCGGTGATCACGGCGGACGCGGCGTTCGCGGAGCTGAACAAGCCCCCGGACGGCAGCGGCGAGGTGCCGGCGATCGCCCCGGCGTGCGCCTCGGCGGTGCCGTACGAGGAGGGCACGGGGCCCGGCAAGCCGCTGGTCGGCAAAGTCGACCCGTGCATGGGCAAGATGGCGCCGACCAAGGTGCGCGGCGCCGAGTTCGGGCTCTCCGCGCAGTCGGTGGAGGGGCGGCCGGTGCTGGTGCCGTCCTGGCTGTTCCAGGTGACGAGCGACTCGCCCACCCCGTTCCACGGCGGCAAGCCGGGCACGATCGTCTGGCCGCAACTGGCCGTCGCGCCGGAGTACGTCACCGCCGCGGAGCCGAGCGCGCCGGCGGTCCCCGAGCCGGCCCCGCCGACGTCCGCCCCGGGCGCCGAGCCCACCGCGGGCGGCGGCTCCGCCGGCCGGCCCGGCAGCCCCGCACCGTCGGAGAGCAGCGACTCCGGGCCGGATTCGCCCGGTCAGGTGGCACCCGCCGAGCCCGCGCAGCCGCCGTCGTCCGCGGCCGCCGAGGAACCGGAGAGCCGCGGCGGTGCGGTGGCGAGCCCGGTGGGCATCGAGTCGTACTCGGTGTCCGGCCGCACCCTGAAGCTGCACTTCTGGGGCGGCGTGTGCACCGAGTACGCGGCAGCCGCCGACGAGTCGGACGGCGCGGTGAAGGTGCGGCTCACCGGTGCGGACGAGCCGGGCGAGGTCTGCATCGAGATCGCCAAGCGCTTCACGGAGACGGTGGAGCTGTCCGCACCCCTGGACGGCCGCAAGGTCGTGGACGCACGAACGGGAGAGCGGGTGGCCGCCAAGTAGGCAGCAAGAACTTGCCACGCCGGGCGGCGACGCCCACACAAGCGGAAGGCGGCGGAACCGTGGGGGTTTCCGCCGCCTTCCTCATGCCGGTACGGACCGCGGCCCGTATGCGCTCCGGGCGGGTCCGGCTAGCTGAAGGAGTCGCCGCAGGCGCACGAGCCGGTGGCGTTCGGGTTGTCGATCGTGAAGCCCTGCTTCTCGATGCTGTCGACGAAGTCGATGGACGCGCCGGTCAGATACGGGGCGCTCATCCGGTCGGTCACGACCGAGACGCCACCGAAGTCCTTGACGACGTCGCCGTCGAGGTCGCGGTCGTCGAAGAAGAGCTGGTAGCGCAGGCCGGAGCAGCCACCGGGCTGAACGGCGACGCGGAGCTTGAGATCCGGCTGGCCTTCCTGCTCCAGCAGGCTCTTGACCTTCGCCGCAGCGGCGTCGGACAGAATGATGCCGTCGACTGCGGTGGTCTCGCCCTGAACGGTCATTCGCATGTCTCCCGGGTTGTGGACTGCTTGCCGATCGAGTCCAACCGGCCGCGCTCCCGATTCATTCCGGCCGGGGGCGCGCTTTCTTGCTCCTTTCATGCTCGCATACGCCACCACTTCGGGTCATCCGCCCAAGGTCGGAGGAGGGCGTACGGACCGGTCCCGGGCCCGCGCGCGGCATTCGTCACATTGACGCGAGCACCATCGTCAACCTGACGCGAAGGGGATATGATTAATAATGTCAATGTGACGAAAACAGATGCGCCGGCAGCCCGCCGAGAGCCGAAGAGAAAGGGTGGAGTGCGCTGTGACCACCGCCCAGGACCTTGATGTGACCCCCACGCCCCTCGCCCTGCTGCTGCTCGGGCGGGAGGCAGACCCCGCCAGCGAGCGCGGCGTCGACTGTCCAGGCGACCTGCCCGCCCCCTCGGATCCCGGGCTGGTCGAGCGCGCCCGCGCCGCCAAGGAGCGCCTCGGCGAGAAGGTCTTCGTCCTCGGCCACCACTACCAGCGCGACGAGGTCATCCAGTTCGCCGACGTGACCGGCGACTCGTTCAAGCTCGCGCAGCAGGCCGCCGCCCGCCCCGACGCGGAGTACATCGTCTTCTGCGGCGTGCACTTCATGGCCGAGTCCGCGGACATCCTCACCTCCGACACCCAGGCGGTCGTCCTGCCCGACCTGGCGGCCGGCTGCTCCATGGCCGACATGGCCACCGCCGAGCAGGTCGCCGAGTGCTGGGACGTGCTCACCGAGGCCGGTGTGGCGGACGTCACCGTCCCCGTCTCGTACATGAACTCCTCGGCGGACATCAAGGCGTTCACCGGCCGGCACGGCGGCACCATCTGCACCTCCTCCAACGCCGAGCGGGCCCTGAACTGGGCGTTCGGCCAGCGCCCCGCCGGCGCGGGCAAGGTGCTGTTCCTGCCCGACCAGCACCTCGGCCGCAACACCGCGATACGCGACCTGGGCCTCTCCCCCGACGACTGCGTCGTCTACAACCCGCACCGGCCGGACGGCGGCCTGACCGCCGACCAGTTGCGCGCCGCGAAGATGATCCTGTGGCGCGGGCACTGCTCCGTGCACGGCCGCTTCTCGCTCGACTCGGTCGAGGAGGTACGCGAGCGCATCCCCGGCGTGAACGTGCTGGTCCACCCCGAGTGCAAGCACGAGGTGGTCGCCGCCGCCGACCAGGTCGGCTCCACCGAGCACATCATCAAGGCACTCGACGCGGCCCCGGCCGGCTCGAAGTGGGCCGTGGGCACGGAGCTGAACCTCGTCCGCCGGCTGGCGAAGCAGCACCCCGACAAGGAGATCGTCTTCCTCGACCGCACCGTCTGCTTCTGCTCCACGATGAACCGCATCGACCTGCCCCACCTGGTCTGGGCGCTGGAGTCGCTGGCCGACGGCAAGCTCGTCAACCGCATCGAGGTCGACAAGGAGACCGAGCACGACGCCAAGCTGGCGCTGGAGCGGATGCTGGCGCTGCCCTGACGGCCGGATGCGGGGGGTGACGCGGGCCCGGCGCAGGGCAGAGGATTGACCCCATGATCCTGCGCCAGGTCCGCGACTCGAAGGACGACGCCGAGGCCGTACGCGCCACCGCCCACGCCGCGTTCGCCGCCTCGCACGCCGCCAAGGGCGACCCGCCCGAGGAGCCGGACGAGAACGGCGAGATCCTCCTGCGCAGCGTCGTACGGCACCTGGCGCGCACCGACCCCAGCGGCTGCTGGCTGGCCATGGACGACTCCGGCCGGCCGCTGGGCGCGGCGCTGTCCACCAGGCGCGAGGGCACCTGGGGTCTCTCGCTGCTGGTCGTCGCGCCGGAGGCGCAGGGCAAGGGGCTCGGCAAGGCGCTGCTGGCGCGCACGCTCGCGTACGGGCGCGGCTGCCTGCGCGGCCTCATCTGCGGCTCCCGCCACCCGCACGCCGCCCGCGCCTACCGCGCCGCGGGCTTCACCCTGCACCCGGCCATGCGGCTGCGCGGCACCGTCGACCACGCCGGCCTCGAACCGCCCACGGGCGCCGTCGTCGAAGGCGGCCCGGGCCAGCGCGACCTGATGGACTCCGTCGACCGCAGGCTCCGCGGCGGCGCCCACGGCCCCGACCACGCGGAGCTGCTGCGGCACTACCAGTGCATCGTCTCCGACGACCTCGCGGGCAGCGGGTACGCGTACCTGCGCGACGGCGGCATCGAGCTGCTGGCGGCGACGTCGCGCCGGATCGCGGCGCGGCTGCTGACGGCGGCGCTGCTGAGCCTGGCCCCGGGGGCGGTGGCGCGGGTCGCGGATCTGACGGCGGACCAGGAGTGGGCGGTGGACGTGGGGCTGGCGGCGGGGCTGGAGCTGACGACGGCGGGCTATGTGTGCGTACGGGGCATGCGGCCGCCGGCGCCGTACATCCCGTCGGGGATGTTCCTGTAGCGCTACGGGCCCCGGGATACGGGCGTGCGGTGCGGGTCTAGCTGCCGGGGCGGACGAGGCCCGACTCGTAGGCCAGGACCACCAGTTGGGCCCGGTCGCGGGCGCCCAGTTTGGCCATCGTGCGGTTGACGTGCGTCTTCACCGTCAGCGGGCTGACCTCCAACTGGCCGGCGATCTCGTCGTTCGCCAGCCCGCGGGCGACGAGCCCCAGCACCTCGCGCTCCCGGCTCGTCAGCACGGCGAGGCGGTCCGGCGCCTCCTCGCGCCCGGTGACGTCGGCCGTGCCGCCCGGCGGGACGTCGCCGCCCGCCAGGAAGCGGGCGATCAGCCCCTTCGTCGCCGTGGGCGACAGCAGTGCGTCGCCGTCCGCGGCCACCCGGATCGCGGCCAGCAGCTCGCCGGGCTCGGCGCCCTTGCCGAGGAAGCCGGACGCCCCCGCGCGCAGCGCCTCGATGACGTACTCGTCGACCTCGAAGGTCGTGAGGATCACCACGCGCACATGGCCGAGGGTGTCGTCCTCGGAGATCGTGCGGGTGGCGGTCAGGCCGTCGGTGCCGGGCATCCGGATGTCCATGAGCACCAGGTCCGCGTCCGTCTCGCGGACGATCCGCACCGCCTCCGCGCCGTCGCCTGCCTCGCCGACGACCTCCATGTCCGGCTCGGAGTCGACCAGGACGCGGAACGCGCTGCGCATCAGCGCGTGGTCGTCCGCCAGCACCACCCGGATCGGCCGCGTCCGCGGCGGCGGGACCTCGCTCACCCCTGCTCCTTGATCGCCTCACCGGGCGCGCGGCGCAGACAGCCGGACACCCGCGTCCCGTTCGCCTCCCGCTCCCGCGGCGGCCGGGCCGTGCCCGCCCCGCCCGCGACGGGGCCGCCGCCCGTGCCGGCGTCCGCGGCCACCCGCAGCGGCAACCGTACCCGTACCTCGAAGCCCGTCCTGCCGTCCGTACGCTCCCCCGCCGTACACCGGCCGCCCAGCGCGGCGGCGCGCTCGCGCATGCCGACGAGCCCGAGCCCGCCCACGCGCTCGCCGTCCGCGTCCCCCTCGGCGCCGTCCTTCCCGCCGCCGTCCCGCCGGGCGTCGTCCCGCCCCTCGTCCGGTGCGGTGCCGGCCGCGCCGGGGCCGTCGTCGCGGACCGCGATGTCCAGCTCGTCCGCCTCCCGGGACAGGCTCACCACCGCGTGCGCCCCGGCCCCCGCGTGCTTGCGCACGTTCGTCAGCGCCTCCTGGAGCACCCGGTACGCGGCCAGGTCCACCGCCGCCGGCAGCCCGCCGATGACCTCGGCCGCCCGCTCCACCCGCGTCGTCACCGCCGTCCTGCGCGGGCCCAGCTCCGAGGCGACCTCCACCGACACCGGCGTGCCCGCCCGGACGAACCCCTCCACCAGCTCCGTCAGCATCGCCAGCCCCGGCGCCGGCTCGGTGGGCGCGTGCGGGTCGCCGGACTGACGCAGCAGCCCCACCGTGGTGCGCAGCTCCTCCAGCGCCGTGCGGCCGGCGTCGCGCACGTGCGCCAGCGCCTCCCTGGCCTGGTCCGGGCGGCTCTCCATCACGTGGGAGGCCACCCCCGCCTGGACGTTGACCAGCGCGATGTGGTGCGCGACGACGTCGTGCAGCTCGCGCGCGATCCGTACCCGCTCCTCCGCGACCCGCCGCCGCGCCTCCTCCTCGCGGGTCCGCTCCGCCCGCTCGGCGCGCTCGCGGATGGCGTCGACCACGGCCCGGCGGCTGCGCACGGCGTCGCCGACGCCCGCGGCCATCCCGGTCCAGGCGAAGACCCCGAGGTTCTCGTCCGCGTACCAGGGGCGGTCGCCGAAGAGCATCATCGCGAACGTCAGCACCCCGATGGTGAGCAGCGCGATGCGCCAGGTGGTGTGCCGGTCGGTGCGGGCGGCGACGGTGTAGAGGGAGACCACGACGCTCAGCGCGATCGGCGAGCGCGGGTCGCCCGCGGAGGCGATGACGTGCGCGATGGTCAGCGTCATCGTGGCGGCGAGCACGGCCCACGGCACCCGCCGGCGCAGCACGAGGACGGCGCAGGCCGCGGTCGCGAGCACGACCTCGGCGGGGCCGAGGTCGGCGGGCGGCGGCGCGTTCGCCCCGCGGTCGGGGTACACGGAGCTGATGAGGATGGCGGCGAGCGCGGCCGCCGCCAGCAGGGCGTCGGCCGCGAGGGGGTGCGCCCGCAGCCAGCGGGGCAGAGCGGCGAGTGGGGTCACGGCAGCGTGGGGTGCAGAGGAGGGCCGGCCCCGGTCCTGACGACCGGGGCGGGGAGCGGCCGAGGCGTACGTGGTGCTGGACCGGATGTCAGCCGGGGATGAGGCCGTCGTCGCTGAGCATCTCCCGGACCTCCTCCAGGGAGGCGTCCGGCCCGGGGAGGATCAGCTCCGAGGGCTCCAGCGCGTCGGCCGGCAGGGGGGCGCCCAGCGAGCGCACGGCGTCCAGCAGGGCGCCGAGGGTCCGCCGGAAGCCGGCCTCGTCACCGCTCTCCATCTCGGCGAGCAGCTCGTCGTCCAGCTTGTCGAGCTCGGCGAAGTGGCTGTCGTCCAGCTTCACCTGACCCTCCCCCATGATCCGTACGATCACGGCCTTCTCCCGTTCTTCCGAGCCCGTCGCGGGGCAGTCACTGCTTGTCGAACCGCGGGGCGTCCTGCGGCGGAGCCTGCTGCTGCGGCGTCTGGGCACCCTGCTGGCCGCCCTCGATCGCCTGCTGCTGCTCGGCGGGACCGCCCGCCAGCTCGGCCTTCATGCGCTGCAGCTCCAGCTCGACGTCCGCGCCGCCGGAGAGCCGGTCCAGCTCGGCGGAGATGTCGTCCTTCGCCATCCCCGTCGGGTCGTCCAGCGCGCCGGAGGCCAGCAGCTCGTCGATCGCGCCGGCACGGGCCTGCATCTGCGCCGTACGGTCCTCGGCGCGCTGCACGGCCAGGCCGACGTCGCCCATCTCCTCGGAGATGCCGGAGAACGCCTCGCCGATCCGGGTCTGCGCCTGCGCCGCGGTGTACGTGGCCTTGATGGTCTCCTTCTTCGTCCGGAAGGCGTCCACCTTGGCCTGCAGCCGCTGGGCGGCGAGGGTGAGCTTCTCCTCCTCGGTCTGGAGCGTCTGGTGCTGCGTCTCCAGGTCGGTGACCTGCTGGTGCAGCGCCGCCTTGCGGGACAGCGCCTCGCGCGCCAGGTCCTCGCGGCCGAGGGCGAGGGCCTTGCGGCCCTGGTCCTCCAGCTTGGCGGACTGGTTCTGCAACTGGCCGAGCTGCAGCTCCAGGCGCTTGCGCGACGTCGCCACGTCGGCGACGCCCCGGCGCACCTTCTGGAGCAGCTCGAGCTGCTTCTGGTACGAGTAGTCGAGGGTCTCGCGCGGGTCCTCGGCCCGGTCCAGGGCCTTGTTGGCCTTCGCGCGGAAGATCATCCCCATCCGCTTCATGACACCGCTCATGGGCCTCGCGCGCCCCCTTCTGACGGACTTCAGCCTCGGCACATACTCTGCAGAACCCACAGTACGGGCCCTGCTTCTATTACCGCACTGCCTGGGCGCCAATGCGCTCCTCCTGTGGGACGAACCGCATGGGGTCCGTCCTCCCGCCCAGGGAGTAGACGACCGTAGGGGCTCCCGGTCCACGCGCCCCCACAGGTAGTGACACGCACGCCGTTGCCGGATCGTTCCCCCTCGCTCTGGGTCGTACACCCGGGAGCCCCTATTCTTGGGCTTGTGTTCGGAAGCCGTTCCAAGGATGACCAGTCCACTGAGCCCGAGGTGAGCGCGGTGGAGTCGAAGCATGTGCGTCCGGCCGAGGCGCCCAAGGGCAGGCCCACGCCCAAGCGCAGCGAGTCGCAGGCGCAGCGCCGCGCCATGGCCAAGACGCCGACGACGCGCAAGGAGGCGTCAAAGCGCGCGCGGGAGACGCGCAGGGCCGACATGGCCCGCCAGCGCGAGGCCCTGGCCTCGGGCAACGAGAAGTACCTGCCCGCGCGCGACAAGGGCCCGGTGCGCAAGTTCGTGCGGGACTACGTGGACTCGCGGTGGTGCGTGGCGGAGTTCTTCCTGCCGCTGGCCATCGTCATCCTCCTGCTCAGCATCACGCCGTCGGCGGGGCTGAAGAACATCTCGCTGCTGCTGTGGCTGTTCGTGATCGTGCTGATCGTCTTCGACTCGATCGCGATCTCGATGCAGGTGAAGAAGCAGCTCAAGGCGCGCTTCCCGGACGAGAGCCACCGGGGTGCCAAGGCGTACGCGCTCATGCGCACGCTGCAGCTTCGCCGGATGCGGCTGCCGAAGCCGCAGGTGAAGCGGGGCGAGCGACCCTGACGCCGGCGGGCGTACGGGGCGGGTGACCGCCGCGTACGCCCGTACGAGCCGTACGTCGCCCGGGTGCCGGGCCGGGTGCCTACGCGCCCTCGGCCGCCGCCAGGCTCATCGGGCCGTACACCTCGGCCCCGTCCTCCAGCAGCCTGACCTGCTCGACGCCGCCCTCCAGCAGTTCCTTCCAGACCTCGCCGAGCCACGACTCGGCGTCACCCTGGGTCGTGAAGTCCTCCGGCTCCACCGCCGGGGTCGTCTCCGTGCCGTCGGCCTTCTCGAACCGCCAGGTCCACGCTGCCATGACTGCCTCCGTCCCACGCCGGATAGTGCGCTGGCAGCGTAACCGAGAGCGCTGAAGCGCCGCCCCGCCCGGGCGCGCGAGCGCGCGCCGCGAGACGATCGGGGCGTGGACATCACCCTCCTCGGCACCGGTGCGCCCGCCGGGCTGCCGCGCCCCGGCTGCCCCTGCGCGGCGTGCGCCGCCGCCGTCGGGCCCGAGGCGCGGGCGGCGACGTCCGTCCTGGTGGACGGCATCGTGCTGCTCGACCTCACGCCCGGCGCCGCGCTCGCCGCGGCGCGCGCCGGGCGGACGCTGTCCGGCGTCATGCAGGTGCTGCTCGGCCACCCGCACGACGGCCCGGCCCTGGCGCCCCCGGCGGGCGTGCCGGCGCCGTCGCGGGCGCCGGAGGGGCAGGAGATGACGCTGATCAGCGGGCACCGGGTGCGGGCCGTCGCGGTCGACCACCCCGGCACCGGGTACGAGATCACCGGGCCGGGCGGGCGGCGGCTGCTGTATCTGCCGCCGGGGGCCGCCCCGGCGGGCCTCGAGGGCGCCGTGGAGCCGTACGACCTGGTGCTGCTCGACGTCTGCGGGCGCCCCGACGCCCTCGCCCGGCTGCGCGCCCACGGCGCCGTCGCCCCCGCCACCGACGTCGTCGCCGTCCACCTCGGCGGCCACTCCGGCGACGCCTCCGGGCCGACGCCGCCGCCGGGGCCCGAGCTGCACCGCCGGCTCGCCGCCGCGGGGGCCAGGGCCGTACCGGACGGGGTGAGCCTCGTCGTGGGACACGGCCCGGACAGCCCTCTCGTGCCGCGGCGCACGCTGGTCCTGGGCGGCGCCAGGTCGGGCAAGTCGGTGGAGGCGGAGCGGCGGCTGGCGGCGTTCCCCGAGGTCGAGTACGCGGCCACCGGCGGCACCCGCGACGGGGACGACGAGTGGGCGGCGCGGGTCGCCCTCCACCGCGAGCGCCGGCCGGCGAGCTGGCGTACCACCGAGACGTGCGACCTGCTGCCGCTGCTCGGCGTGCACGGCGCGCCGCCGCTGCTGATCGACTGCCTGTCGCTGTGGCTCACGGACGCCATGGACCGGGCGGGGGCATGGGAGGGGGGCGACGTACGGCCGCGGGTGGACGAGCTGGTCGCGGCGGTCCGCGCCACCCGCCGCACGGTCGTCGCCGTCAGCAACGAGGTCGGCTCGGGCGTCGTCCCGGCCACCCCGGCGGGCCGGCTGTTCCGCGACGAGCTGGGCCGGCTGAACGCGGGCGTGGCGGCGGAGTGCGAGCAGGTGCTGCTGGTGGTGGCGGGGCAGGTGCAGGTTCTCCGGGGGTAATCGATTCTTCGGCGCGCGGACCGCCGGGTACGCCGCCCGTTCCCATACCGGACCGGATACGGACCAACCGGCCGGGCACCGGTGACCGCGGCCACGGCGGAGATCCCCCGCGGCGGCGCCGCCCGCGCCCGTTCCCCGGGGCCAACCTCGGGGGCAGCGGAGTCGGCGGCGCCCCCGGCGGGTAATCTGCGCCCGTGAGCGGCCTGAATCTGGACGACTTCATCAACGACATCGACCGCCCCGACTCGGCCATCCGCCGGGATGCCGAGGAGTGGCGGGCGACCCACGGCCCGCGCCCCGGGGCGCTCGGCCGCCTGGACGACCTCGGCGAGTGGCTGACGGCGGCGCAGGGCGGCGTGCCGGCCAAGCCCGTCGCGGCGGCGCGCCTGGTGCTCTTCGCCGGCGACCACGGCGTCGCCGAGCTGGACGTCTCGGGCCGCGCCGCGGGCACCGCCGACGCGCTGGCCCGCGCCGCGCTCGACGGCCGGAGCGCCTCGGCGATCCTCGCCCGCCGCTTCGGCGCCGGGCTGCGGGTCGTCGACATGGCGCTCGACTGCGACCCGGAGTCGCTGCCGAAGGAGGTCACCCGCCATCGCGTACGCCGCGGGTCCGGCCGTATCGACGTCGAGGACGCGCTGACGGCGGAGGAGGCCGAGGAGGCGTTCCGGGCCGGGATGGCGGTCGCGGACGAGGAGGCCGACTCCGGTACGGACCTGCTGCTCCTCGGCGACCTCAGCGTCGGCGGCACCACGGCGGCGGGCGCGATCGTCGCGGCCCTCTGCGGCACCGACGCCTCCGTGGTCACCGGCCGCGGCGGCGCGGGCATCGACGACCTGGCCTGGATGCGCAAGTGCGCCGCGATCCGCGACGCGCTGCGCCGGGCCCGGCCGGTGCTGGGCGACCAGTTGCAGTTGCTCGCCACGGTCGGCGGCGCGGACCTCACCGCGATGACGGGCTTCCTGCTGCAGGCGGCGGTGCGCCGCACGCCGGTGGTGCTCGACGGGGTGGTCTCGGCGGCGGCGGCGCTGGTCGCGCAGCGGGTGGCGTTCCGGGCCCCGGACTGGTGGCTGGCGGGCCAGGCGAGCGGCGAGCCGGCGCAGGAGAAGGCGCTGGACCGCATCGCGATCGACCCGCTGCTGGACCACGGCGTGACGGCGGGCGAGGGCGCGGGCGCCCTGCTGGCCCTGCCGTTCCTCCAGGCGGCGGCGGAACTGTGGGCGGACCTGCCGGAGAACACGGCGGGCCCGGACACCGCGGCCGAGGAAGCGGTTGACGACATCACCTGACGCGGCACCCCCTCCGGAAGACCGGGACGAGGACCGGGCGGCGGAGCCGTACGAGCACGCCGCGGCGGACCGGCCCGGGCAACCGGACGCACCCAAGTCCGGTTGCCCGGACGGGGCGGACACCGCCGGGCCTCCGGTCACACCCGGCCCGGCGGAGCGCGCGGAGCGCCGCGACGCCGCCGGGCCGCTCGAATCCCCCCGCCCGCCGGAACCGGCCCCACCAACCCGCACAGCCACGCACGACCGGTCGGACCGCGACGCCCCCGGCCCCTCCGGGAGCCGTACCGCCGCGGATGCGCCCGGCTCATCTCCCCTCGACGGGCTGCGGTTCGCCTTCGGAACCCTCACCGCCCTGCCCGTGCGGGTGCATCGCTGGGACCGTGCCGCCGCGCGCGCGGGCATGGCCGCCGCGCCCCTCGTCGGGCTCGTGCTCGGCGCACTCGCCGCCGGGACCGGCTGGGTGCTGCTGCTCGCGGGGGCCGGGGCGGCCGTCGCCGCCGTGGGCACCGTCGCCGTGCCCGCCGTGCTGACGCGCGGGCTGCACCTCGACGGGCTCGCCGACACCGCCGACGGGCTGGGCAGCGGGCGGCCCGCGGCCGGGGCGCTGGCGGTCATGCGGCGCTCCGACATCGGCCCGTTCGGCGTGATCACGCTGCTGCTCGTGCTGCTCGCGCAGGTCGCCGCGGTGGCCGAGATGTACGGCGACGGCTCCAGGTTCCGCGCCGCGGTCGCCGTCACCGCCGCCGCCGTCGCCGCCCGCGCGGCCCTCACCCTCGCCGCCCGCACCGGCGTGCCGCCCGCGCGCCCCGAAGGGCTGGGCGCCGCGGTGGCGGGGGTGCTGTCCGCACGTACGGCCGTCGCCTGCGCGGCGGTTGGCACCGCCGTCCTCGCCGCGGCGGCCGGGCTCCTGTCCGGCCCGTACGCGGCGCTGCACACCGCGCTCGCGGTCGCCGCGGGACTGGCCGCCGCCGAACTGCTGCGGCACCACTGCGTACGGCGCCTCGGCGGGGTCACCGGGGACGTCTTCGGTGCGCTCGCCGAGACCGCCGCGACCGCCGCCCTGATCACCGCCGTCCTGGGCCCCGCCTAGGTGTATTGATCACGAGCGTTGTTAACGGTCGTGGGTATTGATCATGGCGAAGACCTCCGGTGTGGTGGAGGTGTCGAGTCTTCACCGCGC
>NZ_JBIAMS010000030.1:0-116285 GCF_042874195.1 Streptomyces sp. NPDC004134
TCGCCCGGGAGATCTACCACCACCTACCCCACACGACCCACACCACTAAACCGCTCCCACAAACCACTTGACGATCCATAGGAGCTTCAGCGCGGGGGTGGCGGGGCGTTGAGCTGGTACGTCGTGGGTGGGTCCGGGGGTACGTTGCCGGGCCCGCGGTGGTGCGTGAGGTGGCCCCGGAGGGAGCGGGCGCCCTGATGCTGTGCGAGGGACGCAGAGCCCCACGGACGGGGTGACCGGACCCGGCCGCGGGGCCTTCCCTGAGCGCTGATGCCCCGGGGCGATGCGGGGAAGAGGCCGGAGGCGGGCCGGGGCCTGTTGCGGGTTGCCCCGGTGGACGGGGGCGAAAACCGGCGCGGGGCCGGCCAGGTTGCGGGCGTTCCCGGCGCCGGGGTGGGGGCCCGGTGCAGGCGGGCCGGGGGCGGGGTGCTCCCGGAATCGGGGGGCGACGGCGGTGGAGGTGCGGACCCTGGTCGCCGGACTTGCCGACGCCGTAGGGGAGACGGGCGTCGGGGTGGGCGAACTCGTAGGCGAAAGGGCCCGACGTGTGTTTTGGAGCATCGGGCCCACCACGCCGGAGCCAGCCACGCCCCCGAAGGAACCCGCCCCGGCCGCAGCGGCGATCACACGCGACAAGCCGCGCCGTCCAGTGCCCGGAAATCGCGCACCCGGGGAGGCAACGCCCGACCCGCCGCCGCACGACGTTCGCCCGCCCGGTGACGGTTGCGCGCCGGGGTTCCGCGCGGCGTCGACCGCGCAGTGCGCGCGTGCCACCGGGCGAAACTCAGGCCCCAGGGCCCGAATCCGGCCCGGCCCCGGGGGTGTTACCGCGAGTTACGACCCAATCCCTCCGCCCGGACGCCACGGACCACGGCCAGCAGCCCTCGGAACCGCCGCGTGCGCCCCGATGCGCGAAAGCAGCGCGGGTAGGTGATTTGCCCCGTTCAGCGGGGGCGTTACCGCGAGTCCGGCCGCACTTCTCCGCATGGGCGCTCTGAACGGGCGTGGCCGGGCTCGGCATCGGGCGGGTGCGTACCGATGGGCGAAAGTCCGCCCGCGGGGGTAATTTGCCCCAGTTCAATGGAGGTGCCGCCCGGAGTTCCGCCCGCTCGCGTTCAATCGGGGTGGTCTGGGCGGTGGTTGGCGTGGCCGGGCGGGCGAAAGTCGGGACCGGTGGGCGTTTTGATCGGTTTTCGGGGCGGGTTGCCGCGAGTTTCTTCCCGGTCGCGTTCGTTCCGTGCGGTCCGGGTGGCTGTGGCCTGGGGAGTGCGCTGGGTGGGCGAAAGTCGGCGCCTGGGCGCCAAGACGAGCCGTATCCAGGGGTGTTCCGTAAGTTACGACCCAGTTTCTCCGCTCCGGTCGGGATCGCGGGGCGTATGCACGTCGCGTGGCAGGCGTTGGGCGTTGCATCCCCGGGTGCGCGGGTTCTGGGCACTGGCGGGCGCCGGGTGGTGTGCGCAATCGCCGCCGGGGCCGGAACCGGGCCCTCCGGGGTGCCGGCCGCCGGGCGAGGTGGGGCCCCGATGCTCCAAAAACCCCGTACGAACCGCTCCCACGCGACACCGCTCCACCCCCACCCGGACCCCCGGCACCGGCAGGCCCTCCCGTCCGCCAGGACCCCGGCCCCGGCCCGCCCCACGAACGCACCCCGACCCGGCTTCCCCGGTGCACCCCGGCCCCCGCGCACCCCGGCCTCCCGGCTCGGACCCCGCGTACCCGGCCCCACCCCCACGACGTACCAGCTCAACGCCCCGCCACCCCCGCGCTGTCACACCAGCCGCATACCCTTGGGTGGGTGTGAGGGGGAATGGCTACGGGGCGGGCGAGGCGGTGCAGCTCCGCAAGCCCTGCCGGAGGGAACTGATCGCAGAACTGCGCGCGGCGGGGGTACGGGTCCCGCGGTGACACGGCGGGGCAGGGGCGGGCGACACCCGGCACCCCGCACCCGGCACCCGGCACCCGGCACCCGGCACCCGGCGGGAACCCGCTCAGGGGCCGGCACGCTCCCGCGGGTCCGTGGCATCCCCCCGAAGGTCCCGCCCTCCGCCACCCCGCACCTGCGGCCGCGACGTGGTCGGCGGCTCGTACGCTGGACGCATGGTGTCCGGCACACTCCCCCGGGTCCGTGGCACCCCCCGAAGGTCCCGCCCACCGCCGCCCCCCACGTGCGGCCGGGAAGTCGCCGGCGGCTCGTACGCTGGACGCATGGTGTCCCAGCGGCGGCCCGGTCAGGCCGCGCCCCCGGCGCGGTCCGCGCGGCCCGTCGGGTCCGCGACCCGGGGGACGACCAACCCCAACCGGCTGCGCCGCATGGACCGCTGGATCGCCGCCGCCCACGGCCCCGCCCTGCGCCGCACCGCGCGCGCCGAGGGCCGGGCCGTCGCCGTCGACCTCGGGTACGGCGCCGCCCCCTGGACCGCCGTCGAACTGCTGGAGCGGCTGCGTACCGCCTGCCCGCGGGCCGAGGTCGCGGGCGTGGAGATCGATCCGGAGCGGGTGGCCGCGGCGCGCCCGTACGCCCGCGAAGGGCTGACGTTCCTGCGCGGCGGCTTCGAGGTCCCGCTGCCCGGCGGCGCCCGCCCGGCGCTGATCCGGGCGGCCAACGTGCTGCGGCAGTACGGGGAGGAGGAGGTCCCGGCCGCGTGGGCGCGGCTCACGGCACGGCTCGGCGCGGACGGGCTGCTGGTGGAGGGGACCTGCGACGAGGCGGGCCGGCGGCACGTGTGGGTGGCGCTGGGTACCGAGGGCCCGCGCACCGTCACCTTCGCCGCCCATCTGGCGACCCTCGCCGCGCCCTCGGACCTGGCGGAGCGGCTGCCGAAGGCGCTGATCCACCGCAACGTCCCGGGCGAGCCGGTGCACGCGTTCCTCCACGACTTCGACCGCGCCTGGTCGACGGCGGCCCCGTACGCCCCCCTGGGCGCCAGGCAGCGCTGGATCCGTACGGCGAGCGCCCTGTCGGCGGACTGGCCCCTGACCGACGGCCCGGGCCGCTGGCGCCAGGGCGAGCTGACGCTCCCCTGGGCCGCGGTGGCCCCGCGGGGCTGGGCGTCCTAGCCCGCCCGCACCGCCGCGGCCTGGGCCCCCGTGCCGGAGCCGCCCCGCGGGAATGAAGCCCCCCGCCGCCGGTGTTCCTCCCAGGACGGCGGGGAGGACGGCGATTCCGAGGAGGAAACAGCAGCCGTGAGCCACCACCTGTCCCGGCTCCGCGCGCTCGCGCGGCACCGGCGGCCGCGTCGCGTCGCCATGCTCTCCGTGCACACCTCGCCCCTGCATCAGCCGGGTACCGGCGACGCCGGGGGCATGAACGTCTACATCGTCGAACTGGCCCGCCGCCTCGCCGAGGTCGGCGTCGAGGTCGAGGTCTTCACCCGCGCCACCACCGCCGGCCTCCCGCCGGCCGTCGAGCTGGCGCCCGGCGTGCTCGTCCGGCACGTGGCCGCCGGCCCGTACGAGGGGCTGGCCAAGGAGGATCTGCCCGCGCAGCTCTGCGCGTTCACGCACGGCGTAATGCAGGCCGAGGCCGGGCACCGCCCCGGCTACTACGACCTCGTGCACTCCCACTACTGGCTCTCCGGCCAGGTCGGCTGGCTCGCCGCCGAGCGCTGGGGCGTGCCGCTCGTGCACGCGATGCACACCATGGCCAAGGTCAAGAACGCCGCGCTGGCCACCGGCGACAGCGCCGAGCCGGCCGCCCGCGTCATCGGCGAGAGCCAGGTCGTGCGGGCCGCGGACCGGCTCATCGCCAACACCGACGACGAGGCCCACGACCTGATCCACCACTACGACGCCGACCCCGCCCGCGTCGCGATCGTGCGCCCGGGCGTGAACCTCGACGTCTTCCGCCCCGGGGGTCCCGGCCGCCCCGGCGACTCCCGCGCCCGGGCCCGCGCCGCGCTCGGGCTGCCGCAGGGCGCCTTCGTGCCGCTGTTCGCCGGCCGCATACAGCCGCTCAAGGCCCCCGACGTGCTGCTGCACGCCGTGGCGCTGCTCCTGGAGCGGGAGCCGGCGCTGCGCGAGCGGCTGGTGGTGCCGGTGGTGGGCGGGCCGAGCGGAAGCGGTCTCGCCAGGCCGGCGGCGCTGCAGAAGCTGGCGGCGAAGCTGGGGATCTCCGATGTCGTACGGTTCACGCCGCCGGTGGCGCAGGAGGCGCTGGCCCGCTGGTTCCGGGCGGCGTCGGTGCTGGTGATGCCGTCGTACAGCGAGTCGTTCGGGCTGGTCGCGCTGGAGGCGCAGGCGTGCGGGACGCCGGTGGTGGCGGCGGCGGTCGGCGGGCTGCCGGTCGCGGTGCGCGACGGCGTCACGGGGCTGCTGGTCGACGGGCACGACCCGGCGGACTTCGCCGACGCGCTGGGGCGGCTGGCCGCCGACACGGCGCTGGCGGGCCGGATGGGCACGGCGGCGGCCGGGCACGCGGCGGGCTTCGGCTGGGACGCCGCGGCCCGCGCGACGGCGGACGTGTACGCCGCGGCGATCGCCGGGTACCCCCACGCCGTAGAGCCTCGCCTACGATCGCCGCATGGCTGAGGCAGCGAGCACGGACACGGCCGCGAGCGCGGCGGGCAAGGTCGTCGAGGACACTCTCCGCGAGGCCGGGATCGAGTACGAGTCGCCCGCCCCGGGCACGTACGTCGCCTCCCTGCCCGGCACCCGGAAGCTGTCGACCACCTGCCAGCTCATCGTCGGCCGGCACTCCCTGTCGGTGAACGCCTTCGTGATCCGCCACCCCGACGAGAACGAGGCCGGGGTCCACCGCTGGCTGCTGGAGCGCAACACCCGGCTGTACGGGGTGGGTTTCGCCGTCGACCGGCTCGGCGACATCTACCTCGTCGGACGGCTGCCGCTGGCCGCGGTGACGCCGGAGGAGCTGGACCGGGTGCTGGGCACGGTGCTGGAGACGGCGGACGGCAGCTTCAACAGGCTGCTGGAGCTGGGGTTCGCGACGGCGATCCGCAAGGAGTACGCGTGGCGCACGGCCCGCGGGGAGTCGACGCGCAACCTGGAGGCGTTCACGCACCTGACGCGGGCGGAGCAGCCGGAGCGCCGGGAGCAGCCTTAGCAGCCGGAGCAGCCGGAGCAGCCGGAGCAGCCGGAGTAGTACGCAGCGAGTCCAGCATCCGCGCCAACGCCGCCCAGGTGTCGGCGAGATCACCGGGCCCCGCGTCGGCGGCCAGCCACAGCGCCGCCTCGTTCATTGCGCCCGACAGCAGGTGCGCCAGCGGCGCCACCGGCTGCCGCACGACCACCCCCGCCGCCACCAGCTCCGTCAGCGCCTCGGTCAGATGCCGCGCGGAGGCTGCCTCGTCCATCGCCCGCCACTCGCTCCACCCGAGCACCGCGGGCCCGTCGACGAGCATGATCCGCTGCAAGTCCGGGTCGGTGCTCGCGGTAAGGAACTCGCGGCAGCCGGCGGTCAGTTGCCCCCAGGGATCCGGCTCCCGCCCGGCGGCCGCCGCGACCCGCCGGCCGACCTCCTGCTGCACCTCCTCCAGGACGGCGCGGAAGAGGTCGGCCTTGCCGTCGAAGTGGTGGTATAGCGCGCCCTTCGTCACGCCGGACGCGCGCACGATCTCGGCCAGCCCCACGGCCCCGTAGCCGCGGCCCGCGAACAGCCGCCGGCTCTCCCGCAGCAGCGCCCGCCTGGTCTGCGCCCGCTGCTCCGCCCTGACTCCGCCGCGCGTGGTCATGCGCACCTCCCGATTTGACGTACCGATGGTATGCGAACTACGGTTTTGACATACCGATGGTACGCGAAAGGAGTCGGCCATGGAGCTGACCAGTTTCTATCCGGTGATCGGCACGAGCCGGCTGACCGAATCCCGGGACTTCTACGTCCGGCTGATGGGCTTCGAGGTCACCTTCGAGGCCGACTGGTACGTGAGCCTGCGCCGCCCGGGCGACCCGGCGTACGAGCTGGCCCTCCTCGACCCCGAGCACCCCACAGTCCCCGAGGGCTACCGGTCGGCGGCGCGGGGGCTGCTGCTCAACTTCGAGGTCGCGGACGTGGACGCGGAGTGGGAGCGGCTCGTCGTCCGCGAGGGGCTGCGGCCCGAACTGGAGCTGCGCAGCGAGGACTTCGGGCAGCGGCACTTCATCGTCGCGGACCCGAACGGGATCCTCATCGACGTGATCACGCCCATCGCGCCGGCCGGCGAGTTCGCCGGGCAGTACGCGGCGCAGTAGGGCCGCGGCAGGCGGCAGCGGCCGGGCGCCCCTTTGCCGCCCGGGACCCTCAGGCCGCCTCGGAGGGCAGGGTCGCCAGGAGGGCGTCGACGAGGGCGCGGTCGTGGCCCTGGGTGAGCCGGCGGCGGGCCGCGGCCGGGGGGAGCCAGTCGACCCGGTCCACCTCGTGGTTGGGGACGAACGCGCCCGCGGCCGCCCGCGCGGCCCAGTAGCGGACCTCCTTGGGGCGGCCGTCCGCCACCCGGTAGTGCGTCGTGGGCAGCGGGGCGCCGGGCTCGCAGGCCATGCCGGTCTCCTCGGCGACCTCGCGGACCGCGGCCGCCAGGGGCTCCTCGCCGTGCTTGAGCTTGCCCTTGGGGTGGGACCAGTCGTCGTACTTGGGGCGGTGGACGAGAGCGATCTCCAGCCCGCCGGGGACGTCGGGTGCGGTACGCCACAGGACGCAGCCCGCGGCGCGGATCGGGTGGATCGGGTGCTCCTTCACTCCTGCTCCCCTCTCGTCTGCCAGAGCCTGCCGAAGGTGAAGCGCGCGGCTTCCACCTCGTGGCGCTGGTCGGCGTGGAGTACGCCGAGGGCGTAGGCGGTGGCGGGGGCGATCCGCGGCGTCGCGGCGGCGGCCGCGGCCGCG
This sequence comes from Streptomyces sp. NPDC004134, assembly GCF_042874195.1. Classification (NCBI taxonomy): domain Bacteria; kingdom Bacillati; phylum Actinomycetota; class Actinomycetes; order Kitasatosporales; family Streptomycetaceae; genus Streptomyces; species Streptomyces sp. NPDC004134. The sequence goes on from NZ_JBIAMS010000030.1 coordinate 6,812, forward strand.
GCGGCGGCCTCGACGGCCTCGCGGTCGCGGTCGAGCGCGGCGGCGGCCGCGGGCAGCGGCGGTCCCGCGGGGCGTACGGGGACGGTGCCGGGCGGGCAGGCCGCGAGGATCTCCGCGGCGTGCCGGGCGCGGCGGACGAGGGCGTGCACGTGCCGCCAGGGGGCGTCGTCGCGGTCGTCGGCGGCGGATGCGCGGGAGGCGGCGAGCCCGCGCGCGAGCGCGGCGGCGTTGTACGGGCGGCCGGCGCGGGCCAGCGGCAGCGCGGCGACGGCGGCGGCCAGCACGCGGCGCAGCTCGTCGTGGTGCTCGGGCAGCGCGGCGGCGGACCGCCGGGCGGCGCCGGTCAGGGGCGCGTCGGAGACCAGCAGCGCGACGGCGTCGGCGAGCGCGTGGTAGCGGGCGGACGTCAGCGCGTCCAGCGCCTCGGAGTGCGCCCGGCTCCGCGCCAGCCCCAGCCGCCGCTCCAGCAGCGCCCCGGCCCGGGCCGCCCCCACGCTCCGCGGGGCGCCTGCCGCGGGCACGGCGGCGGTGGCCACCCCGGTACGGCGCCCGCGGTCGGCAGCCGTCCACCCGGCACCGGAGCCGGAGGAGCCCGAAGCGCGCGATGCGGAACCGGCGGCGGAAGGATCACCGGCCGCGGACGCGGAGACGCCGGAGGCGGAACGGGCGGAAGGGGAGGTCTCGGAGGCATGTCGCCCGGCCCCGCCCCGGGACCGCCCGCCGCGGGCCGCGCTCGCGAGCGCGCCGCCCGGCCGCCGCGCCGCGGCGGTGGCCGCGGTGCGTGCGTCGCCGGTGGCGGGCTCCCGGTCGGGATCGCCGGGTCCACCCCGCGTCACGCCGCCGCCCGCGGGCACGGCTCCGGCGCCGCTCCCAGGCCGCGCCCCCGGCACCGCGCCGGGGGAGCGGGCCGTACCGGCCGGGTCCGCGATCCGGTCCGGCCGTTCCGCCGCTTCCGGTGGCGCCTCGCCGGACCCGGCGTGACCCGCCGGCGCGAGCACCGTGCCCCGCGTGTCCCGTACACCCGCGCCCGGACCCGCGGGCGCGCTGCCCTCGGCGGCCTTGCCGGTATCCGCGTCGCCACCGGCCGCGCCGCGGGCCGCGGCGTCCACGACCCGGCCCCGGTCCGCCGCGCCGGCCGCGAGGTCAGCCGCGTCCTCCTCGCCCGACAGCCGCCGCAGCGCCGTCACCAGCCGGTCCCGGCGCGCCGCGTACACGTGCTCGCGCAGCACCGTCGTGCCCAGCCAGTACAGCTCGCCTTCCAGGCGCTCCGCCCACTCCGGGTCCAGTAACGGGCCGAAGCAGCCCAGCGCGTCCGCGATGCGGAACGCCGCGTCGTGGACCGCGCCCGCGACCGCCGCCGCGCCCGCCTCGGCGCCCGCCTCCTGGGCCGGCAGGTCCCGCAGGCCGCGGAGCAGCTCGGTGGCCTGCGTGCTCAGGTACCGGGCCAGCACCTCGCCCGCGGCGAGCGTGCCGCCGCCCGGCGCCACCGTGGCCGTCACGGATGTCTCATGCGGCGATGACACGCCGGCGCCTCCGGGCGTCGATGAGCATTTCCTGTACGTTCGCCAGCCGGTTCCCCGCGTCGTCCACCGCGTTGCGCGTCCAGTCGCCGTTGGAGTCCAGGTGCCAGGAGTCGACCGTGTCCGACATGCCCGTCTCCAGCAGCCGGTTCAGCGCCTCGCGGTGCGCCGGTTCCGCGACCCGGACCAGCGCCTCGATGCGCCGGTCGAGGTTGCGGTGCATCATGTCCGCGCTGCCGAACCACACCTCCGGCTCGCCCCCGTTGCCGAAGGCGAAGACCCGGGAGTGCTCCAGGAACCGGCCCAGGACGCTGCGCACCCGGATGTTCTCCGAGAGCCCCGGCACCCCGGGCCGCACGGCGCAGATGCCGCGCACCCAGATGTCGACCGGCACGCCCGCCGCCGACGCCCGGTAGCAGGCGTCGATGACCGCCTCGTCGACGATCGAGTTGACCTTGATGCGGACGTACGCGGACTGCCCGGCCCGGTGGTGGGTGATCTCGCGGTGGATCCGGTGGACCAGGCCCTCGCGCACCGACGTCGGCGCGACCAGCAGCCGGCGGTAGTTCTCCCGCCGCGAGTAGCCCGAGAGCCGGTTGAACAGGTCGGAGAGGTCCGCGCCGACCTGCGGGTCGGCGGTCAGCAGGCCCAGGTCCTCGTAGAGCCGGGCGGTCTTCGGGTGGTAGTTGCCGGTGCCGACGTGGCTGTAGCGGCGCAGGGTCTCGCCCTCCTGCCGTACGACGAGCGACAGCTTGCAGTGCGTCTTCAGCCCGACGAGCCCGTACACGACATGGCAGCCCGCCTCCTCCAGCTTCCGCGCCCACTTGATGTTCGCCTGCTCGTCGAAGCGCGCCTTCAGCTCCACCAGCACCAGCACCTGCTTGCCGCTCTCCGCGGCGTCGATGAGGGCGTCGACGATCGGCGAGTCACCCGACGTGCGGTACAGCGTCTGCTTGATGGCCAGTACGTCCGGGTCCGCCGCCGCCTGCTCCAGGAACGCCTGGACGGAGGTGGAGAAGCTGTCGTACGGGTGGTGCAGCAACACGTCGCGCTCGCGCAGCGCCGCGAAGATGTCCGGCGCGGACGCCGACTCGACCTCGGCGAGGTCGCGGTGCGTGCCGGCGACGAACTTCGGGTACTTCAGCTCCGGCCGGTCCTGCGAGGCGATGCCGAAGAGCCCGGTGAGGTCGAGCGGTCCCGGCAGCGGATAGACCTCGGCCTCGGAGATCTTCAGCTCGCGGACCAGCAGGTCCAGCACGTACGGGTCGATGGACTCCTCCACCTCAAGACGCACCGGGGGCCCGAAGCGGCGCCGCATCAGCTCCTTCTCCAGCGCCTTCAGCAGGTTCTCCGCGTCGTCCTCCTCGACCTCCAGGTCCTCGTTGCGCGTGACCCGGAAGGTGTGGTGGGCGAGGACCTCCATGCCCGGGAAGAGGTCTTCGAGGTGGGCCGCGATGACGTCCTCCAGCGGCACGAACCGCTGCGCGCCGCCGACCGTGGCGGTCTCCAGGAACCGCGGCAGCAGCGGCGGCACCTTGACGCGGGCGAAGTGCCGGTGGCCGCTGACGGGGTTGCGGACGACGACCGCGAGGTTCAGGGACAGTCCCGATATGTACGGGAACGGGTGCGCCGGGTCGACCGCCAGCGGCGTCAGCACCGGGTAGATCTGCTGCCGGAACAGGGTGAAGAGCCGGGCCTGCTCCTTCTCGCCCAGGTCGGCCCAGCGGATCAACTGGATACCCTCGTCGGCCAGCGCCGGCTGCACGTCCTGCTGGAAGCAGGCGGCGTGCCTGGCCATCAGCTCGCGCGAGCGGTTCCAGATCAGGTCCAGCACCTCGCGCGGCTGCAGCCCGGAGGCGGAGCGGGTGGCGACGCCGGTGGCGATACGGCGCTTCAGGCCGGCGACGCGCACCATGAAGAACTCGTCCAGGTTGCTGGCGAAGATCGCCAGGAAGTTCGCCCGCTCCAGCAGCGGGGTGGCCGGGTCCTCGGCCAGCTCCAGCACCCGTTCGTTGAACGCCAGCCAGCTTCGCTCGCGGTCCAGGAAGCGGCCCTGGGGCAGTTCTTCGTCCGCCTCCTGGCCGTCGTAGTCGTCGGCGTCGGCGTCGATGTCCGGGTCGATCTGCTGGGCCGCGCGCTGCATGGCGGGGGCCACCGCGTGCGGGCGGCGGGCGGCGATCGAGCCCACCGACGGCTGGGCCGGCTGCGCGGGCTGGGTGACGAGGGGCGAGCTGTCGTCCATGCCCCTATTCTCCCGTGTCCGGGCCTGACCCGGCACGGCGGAGAGGTTCGCGGCGGAGCGCTGCATCCGTCGATGCTCGCAATTGAGGTTGAACCGAGGGTAACGACACGACTAACCCTCGGTGTGTGCTACGGCCCGCCCGCCCTGGTCAGCCCTCCGTGCGGTACATCAGATCCGTCTCGTGGGTGCTGAAGCCCATGCCCTCGTAGACGACGACCGCCGGGGTGTTGTCGGCGTCGACGTACAGCATGGCCGTGGGCATGCTGCGGTCGTACGCCAGATGGCGCAGCCCGATCGTCGTCAGCGCCTTGCCGAGCCCGCCGCCCTGCGCGTCGGGGTGCACCCCCAGGACGTACACCTCGCCCAGGTGCTCGGCGCTGTGCACCTTCGTCCAGTGGAAGCCGACGAGCTTCCCGGCGCGCTCGGCGAGGAAGAAGCCGCGCGGGTCGAACCACGGCTCGGCCATCCGGTCGTCCAGGTCGGCCTGGGTGAGCGAGCCCTGCTCGGGGTGGTGGGCGAAGGCGGCGGCGTTGAGGGCCAGCCACTCCGCGTCGTCCTCGCCGGGCCGGAACGTACGCACCGTGACCCCCGCGGGCAGCCGCGGCTCGGGCGCGGCCTCGCCCCCGTACGCGTCGAGCGGCATCCGCAACTGGCGCAGCTCGCGGAAGAGCGTGAGCCCGAGCAGTTGCGCCAGGTGCCGGGCGGCGGGGTGGCCGCCGTGCGCCCACAGCCGCATCCGCTGCCCCGACTCGGTGAGCAGGGCGCGGCCCAGCGCCCGGCCGTGGCCGCGGCGGCGGTGGTCGGGGTGGACGACGAGTTCGGCGGCGGGCGGCTCGACGGGGTCGGTCTCCTCCAGTTGCGCGTAGCCCGCGGGCTCCGTGCCGTCGTAGAGGAGTAGGTGCTTGACGCCCTCGCGGTGGCCTCTGCGCAGGGTGAGCCGGCCCTGCTCGGAGACGGCCTGCCGGCCGTCGGTCGCGGCGGCGGCGTCGATGATGCCGAGCACGGCGTGGGACTGGGACGGGGTGAGCTCGTCGAGCACCTCGATGCGCCTGCCGCGCGGCTTCCCCGTGTCGGTCTTACCGGACTCCGTCATGGAGAAAGCCTAAGGCCGGCGGGACGCCCCACAAGCTTTGGGAATAGTTCAGTCCTTGTTGGAGACGCGCTACGCGCGTCGACCTTAAGCTGCCGAACGGTGTTTCCACGTCGCGCCGAGGGGGCGTTTGCAGTGAGGTCTGGGAGAACAGAGCCGTCAGGCAGATTCCGTACGACACGAAGAGGGCGGCGGGCCGCGGCCGGTGCCGCCGCGCTGGCGGTGGCCGGCAGCCTCTTCGCCGCCGCGCAGCCGGCGGGTGCGGACAGCACGGACAAGCAGGACCGCGGCCGTACGGTCGACGTCCAACTGCTGTCCTTCAACGACTTCCACGGCAACCTCGAACCCCCGCAGGGCTCCTCGGGAGAGGTCGCGGAACTCCAGCCGGACGGCTCGAAGGAGACCGTCAAGGCGGGCGGCGTCGAGTACCTCGCCACCTCGCTGCGCGACGCCCGCAAGGGCAACCGCTACTCCGTCACCGCCGCCGCCGGCGACCTCGTCGGCGCCAGCCCGCTGATCTCCGGCCTCTTCCACGACGAGCCCACCGTCGAGGCCATGAACGGCCTCGGCCTCGACGTCGCGGGCGTCGGCAACCACGAGTTCGACGAGGGCATCGCCGAGCTGCGGCGCCTCCAGGACGGCGGCAACCACCCGGAGGACGGCGGCTACCAGGAAGGCCGCACCTACGAGGGCGCCGACTTCCCCTACCTCGCCGCCAACGTCACCGACGAGAAGACCGGCAAGCCGGCCCTCGACCCGGTGTACGTCTGGGAGAAGAAGGACGTGAAGATCGGCTTCATCGGCGTGACGCTGGAGGCGACCCCGGACATCGTCTCCGCGGAGGGCGTCAAGGGCCTGAAGTTCCACGACGAGATCGAGACGATCGACAAGTACGCGAAGCAACTGCGGCGCCAGGGCGTGGAGTCCATCGTCGCCCTGGTCCACGAGGGCGGGTACCCCGCGGCCTCGGCGGGCGGCGCGTACAACTTCGACTGCGACACCCCGGGCCCCGGCGCCGGGATCTCCGGTCCGGTCGCCGAGATCGCCAAGGGCACGACGGCGAGCGTCGACGCCTTCGTCACGGGCCACACCCACCAGCCGTACGCCTGCACCATCCCCGACCCGGACGGCAACCCGCGCAGCGTCACCTCCGCGTCGTCCTTCGGCCGGCTCTACACCGACACCACGCTGACGTACGACCTCCGCACCGGCGACATCGTGCGCACCGCGACCAAGGTGCCGAACGCCGAGAACCACGTGGTCGACCGCGAGCAGCGCCGGGCGCGGGACATGACCTCGCTGGTGAAGGAGTGGAACGCGCTCGCCGCGCCGATCGCCGCCAAGCCCGTCGGCTACGTCTCCGGCGACATCCTGCGCAAGGGCACCGAGTCCCCGCTCGGCGACCTCATCGCCGACGCGCAGTTGGCCCACGCCAAGACGCTCGACGACAGCGCCCGGGTGGCGCTGATGAACCCCGGCGGGATCCGCGCGGACATCACGCACGCGGCGGCGGGCGACGAGGGCGACGGGGTCGTCACGTACGGGGAGGGCTTCACGGTCCAGCCGTTCTCGAACACCGTGAACCTGACCAGCCTGACCGGCGAGCAGCTCCTCCAGGTGCTCCGCGAGCAGGTCAGTGGCGCCAACGAGGCGGCGCCCAAGGTACTGCAGCCGTCCGCGGGGCTGACGTACACGCTGGACTTCACGAAGTCCGGCGCCGACCGCATCGTCGCCGACTCGGTCAGGCTCGACGGGCAGCCGCTCGACCCCGCGGCCACCTACCGGGTCGCCGTCAACTCCTTCCTCGCCGGCGGCGGCGACGGCTTCCCCACCCTCGCCGACGGTACGGACCCGCTGGTCGGCGGGGACGACCTGGCCGCCCTGGAGGGCTACCTGACGGCGAACTCCAGCGCGGACAAGCCGCTGGCGCCCCCGGCCGCCGACCGGATCACGGTGATCGGGCAGCCGTAAGCGACCGGGGAGACCCCCCGGGGGGTGAGCGGCGGGGCGGCCGGAATCGCCTGCGCCGCTCACCCCCTTCTGCTGTGATGGTCCCCCGGCGCGTCCCTCGCCGACCCCCCGGCGGGACGGGCCCTTCCGGCGCAGCCCCCTCCCGGCAGGACGGTCACGATGAGCAACGAGGACGCGGCACCACCGGCGGTCGACCCCTCCGTGCCGCACGCGGCGCGGATCTGGAACTACTGGATGGGCGGCAAGGACAACTACGAGTCCGACCGCGCCGCGGGCGACGCCGTGGCGGAGGTCTACCCGGACATCGTCACGATGGCCCGGCAGTCCCGCCAGTTCCTCATCCGCGTCGTCTCCCATCTGGCGGAGGAGACGGGGATCCGGCAGTTCCTGGACATCGGCACCGGCCTGCCCACCATGCAGAACACCCACGAGGTGGCGCAGCAGTGCACCCCCGCGGCCCGCGTCGTGTACGTCGACAACGACCCGCTGGTGCTGGCGCACGCCCGCGCCCTGCTGGTCAACACCCGCCCCGAGGGCGTGACCGCCTACGTCCACGCCGACTACCACGACCCGGAGCGGATCCTCGCCGGCGCGGCGGACACGCTGGACCTCACCGAGCCGGTGGCGGTGATGTTCATGGGGGTGCTGGGCTACGAGCCGGAGCTGGGCGAGCTGCGCCGCATCGTGGGCCGGGTCATGGACGCCGTGCCGCCGGGCAGCCACCTGGTGCTGTGGGACGGCACCGACACCGGCGAGGCCGTCGTCGAGGGCGGCGAGAAGCTCATCGAGGCCGGCGGCGTCCCGTACCACCTGCGCGGCCCGGACGAGCTGGCCCGCTGCTTCGAGGGTCTCGAACTGGTCGAACCCGGGATGGTGCCGATCACCCGCTGGCGGCCCGGGGTGGCGAAGGTGGGCGCGGCGAAGCCGATCGACGCGTACGGCGCGGTGGGGCGCAAGCCGTAGGGCGCTCGCGCCCCACCGCGGTGGTGGCCGGGGCCGGGACGGCTAGAAGTTGAAGACGTTGCCGCCGGTCGCGAGGTCCGCCATGCAGGGGTTGGGGAAGACCTCGGAGACGTAGTCGACGGGCTTGCCGCGCCAGGTGCCGGTGGCGTGCAGCTCCACGGGCTCGTACTGCATCGTGCAGGCGCCCTGCTTGTCGGACAGGTCCTCGAACCGCCCGTCGACCTGCGTCAGGTCCGTGCAGGCCGACTCCGCCGCGGGGTGCGTGCCCCCGACGGGGTCGCAGTTCAGATAGGTGAAGCCGCCCTTGGCGCGGTCGCTGACGTACTTCGTCGTCAGCCGCAGGTGCGTGGCGTCGAACGGCTCGGGCAGCGGGCGCTCGGCGGAGGCGGTGGTGGCGGCGGTCAGCGGCAGCAGCACGGCCGCGGCGGTGGCGGCCAGGACGGCGGCGAGGGGCCGGACGGTCATGGGGGGTTTCTCCTCGACGGGGCGTGGGGCGTACGGGCGTCTGGCACGTCAGAGATACCCCAGTTGGTCAGCGGCGCGCGGTACCGTCACCCGAAGGAGGCATGTCCTTCGATTCCGTTTCCCCGTCCCGTACGGCCCCGCGGCCGCTTCCGCCGCTCCGGGCCCCCTGGGCCGAACGGCCCAGCGCCCGCCGCCCCGCACTACGCCGATCGGGCCGGGCCGCCCGGACCTACGACGCCCGCGCCTACGCCGATCGGCCGGGACCGCGCCCCCGGATCGCGGCTAAGGACCCCGGCGGCGGCTCCGGCGCCCCCGGCAGCCGCAGCAGCGCCTCCGTCCCGCCGCCGGCCGCCCGGCGCAGCTCGACGGTGCCGCCGGCCTGCTGCACCGTACGCGCCACGATCGAAAGACCGAGCCCGCTGCCCGGCCGGCTGCGCGCCGAGGGCGAGCGCCAGAACCGCTCGAAGACGTGCGGCAGCTCCGCCTCCGGGATGCCGGGCCCGTGGTCGCGCACCCGCAGCAGCCCGTCGCGGCCGAGCCCGACCTCGACCCGGCCGCCGGCGGGCGAGAACTTCACCGCGTTGTCCAGCAGGTTGACCACGGCCCGCTCCAGCGCCGCGGGCTCGGCCCGTACGAACCAGGGCGCCAGCTCCGCGTCGATCCGCACCTCCGGCGCCCGCAGCCGCACCCGCCTCATCGCCCGCTCGGCGATCTCGTCCAGCGCGACGACCTCCAGTTGCGCCCTGTCGGGCGCCGCGTCGGGCCGGGACAGCTCCTGGAGGTCACCGATGAGCGCGGCCAGCTCGGTCATCTGCGCGGTGACGGACTCCAGCAGCTCCCTGCGCTGCCGCGGCGGCAGCTCGCGACCGGACTCCTCGCTGCGGGCGAGCAGCTCGATGTTCGTACGCAACGAGGTCAGCGGCGTGCGCAGCTCGTGCCCGGCGTCGGCGATGAGCTGCTGCTGCCGCTCCTGGGAGGTGGCGAGGGCGGCGGTCATGGCGTTGAACGACCGGGACAGCCGGGCGATCTCGTCGTCGCCCTCGACGGGGATCTCGACGGCGAGATCCTCGGTACGGGCGATGTGCTCGACGGTGTGCGTCAGGCGCTCCACGGGGCGCAGCCCCGCGCGGGCGACGCCGAGGCCGATCGCCCCGGCGCCGAGGACGCCGCCGCCGGCGACGAGGGCGAGGACGAGGGCGAGGGTGTTGAGGGGGTCGGTGACCTCGCTGAGGGGGCGGGCGAGGGAGATGGCGGCCGGCTCGCGGTTCACGGTGAGGCCGCCGCTGATGGTGCGGACCCGCCACTCGGCGCCGTCGACCGTGACGTCGTGCACGACCTCGGTGCGCTGCGGGCCACCCTGGGCGGCGATCGCCCGGTCCGTCTCGGTGACGGGGATCGTGTGCTCACCCTTGAGCCAGCAGGCCGTGCCGTCCGCGAGCACGATCTGCGCGATCGTCCGGTCCGTGTTCAGTTCGTCCGCCGGGCCGGGGGGGCGTTCGTCCACGCAGCCGACGGTGCGGAAGACCTCGGGCAGGGTGTTCGGCACCTCGGCCTGCATCAGCGAACGGTCGAACTGGTTCATGAGCTGGTCGCGGGTGATCAGCCAGCAGGAGACCGCCGCCGCCGCGATCGCCACCGCCATCGCCGCGGCGGTGAGCAGGGCCAGCCGGGAGCGCAGGGGCAGGCGGCCGAAGCGGGACGTCACCTGGCGGCGCCCCTGCCGCCGGGCTCCGGGGCGCGCAGGACGTAGCCGACGCCGCGGACCGTGTGCACCAGCCGGGGCGCGCCGCCGGCCTCGGTCTTGCGGCGCAGGTACATGACGTACACGTCGAGGGAGTTGGAGGACGGCTCGAAGTCGAAGCCCCAGACGGCCTTCAGGATCTGCTCACGCGTGAGCACCTGCCGCGGGTGGTTGAGGAAGAGCTCCAGCAGCGTGAACTCGGTGCGGGTCAGCTCCACGGGACGGCCGCCGCGGGTGACCTCGCGGGCGGCGAGGTCCATCCGCAGGTCGCCGAACTCCAGCGTCTCCGAGGTGTCGGCCGGCTCGGCGCCGTCGGCGTACGCGCGGCGGCGCAGCAGCGCGCGGATGCGGGCGAAGAGCTCGTCCAGCTCGAACGGCTTGACGAGGTAGTCGTCGGCGCCTGCGTCGAGGCCCGTCACGCGGTCGCCGACGGTGTCGCGGGCGGTGAGCATGAGGATGGGCGTCCGGTCCCCGGCGGCTCGCAGCCGCCGGGCGGCGGTCAGGCCGTCCATGCGGGGCATGAGCACGTCGAGGACGACGAGGTCGGGCCGGTACGAGGCGGCCTTGTCGAGGGCGTCGAGACCGTCGACGGCGAGTTCGGTCCCGTAGCCCTCGAAGGCGAGGCTGCGCTCCAGCGCCTCGCGTACGGCCGGCTCGTCGTCGACGATCAGGATGCGCTGCTGCTGCTCGGTCACGGCCTCAATTGTTCCTGAGGTCGCCGAGGATGTGCTTCACATCGTTGATGGGGATGGCGAAGCCGAGGCCGACGCTGCCCGCGGAGGAGTTGTCCTGCGGCGCGTACATCGCCGAGTTGATGCCGACGATCCGGCCGTTCATGTCGACGAGCGCGCCGCCGGAGTTGCCGGGGTTGAGCGAGGCGTCGGTCTGGATGGCCTGGTACGTGGTCGTCTGCGACCCGAGCCGCCCGTTGTACTGGCCGCCACCGAAGCCGAACGGCCACTGCTCGCCGCTCTGCGGCTGCTGCTGCTCCTTCTCGACGGTCACGTCGCGGTCGAGCGCGGAGACGATGCCGCTGGTGACGCTGCCGCTCAGGCCCTCGGGGGAGCCGATGGCGACGACCTCGTCGCCGACCTTCAGGGAGTCGGAGTCGCCGAGGGTGGCGGGCTTGAGGCCGCTCTTGCCCTGCACCTTGATGAGGGCCATGTCGAGGTCGGGGTCGGTGCCGACGACGTCGGCGGCGGCGGTGGAGCCGTCGCTGAAGGTGACCTGGACCTGGTCGGCGCCGGAGACGACGTGGTTGTTGGTGAGGATCTCGCCGCTCTCGGTGACGATCACCCCGGAGCCCGTCGACTGCCCGGCGGTCGAGGAGGACTGGATCTCCACGACGCTGGGGCTGACGGCGGCGGCGACCCCGGCGACGGAGCCGCTGTTCCCGGAGGAGACCTGGGTGCCGCTTGCGGGGCTGGAGGCGCTGGTCGTCGTACCGGGCGAACCGGTCAGCTCGCCGACGAGGGCGGCGCTGCCGCCCCCGACGATGGCGGCGACCAGCGCGGCGGCGGCGAGCAGCCCGAGGGGCCCCTTGGCCCGCCCGCGCCGCGGCGGCCCCGCGGGGGGCGGCGGCGGGGCGCCGAACCCGGCGAACCCGCCGCCGTGCGTCCCGGCGAGGGTCTGGGGGTGGCCCGCGCCGGCCCGGTCGGCGGGCAGGACCCCGTCACGGCCGGCTACGAAGGCGGGCTGGGTGCTGGTGCGGTATGTCTGCTCCGTCATGCCATCGACGATCCCCGCGGATTCTGAGAGGCGTCTGAGACTGATGTAAGAAGCGGAGTAAAACCGCGTTTGCCCGATATAAAGCCGGGGGCGGCCGGACCGGCCGGAGCCCTCAGGACGTGGGGGAGGCCGGATCGGCCGGCGCCTCGGGACGTCAGGCGGCCGACTGCACGTCGATGATCTCCGCGAACAGGGCTCCGGCCCGCAGCAGGGCGGGCGTGCGCGCGGTGATCGCCTCCAGGTGGGCGTCGAGGGGGGCGAGGGCGGGAGGGCGGTGAGTGGGCGGCTCACGTAGTGGAGGTCGCGTACGGCCGTCACCGCCCTCCGTACGTCCGGGATGCGGCGCCCGCCCGCGCGCCCGCGCGCAGGGCGGCGGTCTGGACGACGGCAAGGAGTGCCACCGCCCGGCGCGCTCGCCCGCGCGCGCAGGGCGGCGGTGATGCGTGCCTCCCGGACGGCGGCGAGCGGGTAGCGCCGCGCGGTCCCGGCGCGGGTGGCGACCCGGTCGGGTGTCGCCGGACCGGCCTGCTCCCGGAAGCGGAGGGTGGAGGCTTTGACCCGAGCGCCTGCGACGGCTCGGGGCTCGGGGATGGTCATGGAGTCCGCCTCGACGGGCTCGGCGTCGGTCGCCGCCTCGGCGCGGATGGCTTCCAGCGCGCGCCGGGCGGCGAGCGCCCGCTCGCGTTCCTGCCGGAGCCCGACGTGACACCCGCCGATCACCGCCGCCCCCTCGCCCCGCGGCGGTACGCGGATCTCCCGCATCGCCTGCCGCGGGGCGGTGGGGCCCACGGCGAAGGCGAGGTCGATGGTGAAGGCGGGGCCGATGGTGAAGGCGGGGTCGCGGTACGCGCGCAGGGCGCGGACGTGCGCAGGGCGCGGACGTGCGCAGGGCGCGGACGTGCGCAGGGCGCGGACGTGCGCGGCGGAGAAGCGCCGGGAGCGGTGCCCGCCCCGTGGACGGAGGGCGGGCCGCCGAGTGCCGGCTCTGCCCCGAGCGCCGATGCCTGGACGACGGGGGGAGAGACCTGAGACGTGCCGGGCCCGGTTGCGGATTGGCCCGGTGGACGGGGGCGGGCGCCGGGATGGCTGCGCTCCGCCGCCGGGTTGTCCCCGGCGGGCGTGGGCGGGTGCCACGGATCCGGGCTCAGTCGGGTCGCCGAGGTCGCCGGTGGTCGGGGGGCGAAGGCCGGCGCCGGGCCTGATCCGGTCGCGGGCGGCCCCGGCGGGTGAGGCGAGGACCGGTGCGGGGTGGGCCGGTTGCGGGCACTCCCGGCGCCGGGGCGGGAGCCCGGTGCGGGGCCGGACGGATGCGCGTGTTCCCGGCGGGTGAGGCGAGGACCGGACCGGGCCGGACCGGTTGCGGGCACTCCCGGCGCCGGGGCGGGAGCCCGGTGCGGGGCCGGACGGATGCGCGTGTTCCCGGCGGGTGAGGCGAGGACCGGTGCGGGGTGGGCCGGTTGCGGGCACTCCCGGCGCCGGGGCGGGAGCCCCGTAACGGGGTCGGCCGGGATCGGGAGGCTCCCCGGCTCTGGGGGCGGCGGTGCGGTGGGCGCGAGCCCTCGTCGCCGGACTGCCCGGTGCCGGGGGAAAGGCGGGCGTCGGGGTGGGCGGTGTCGTGGGCGAACACGGCCGACGTGGGTTTTGGAGCATCGGGGCCCCCGGCCGCCGGAGCCCAGCCACGTCCCCGAAGGAACCCGCCCCGGCCGCAGCGGCGATCACACGCCACGCCCCGCGCCCGCCAGCACCCCGAGCCCTCCCGCCCGGGGAAGCGACCGGCGACGAAGCTGCCCCCGCCGTATGCAGCACCGGAACCCGCCCACCCAGGGAAAGCCGCGCCCCACTCCCCGCCCCACGGCGCACTTTTCGCCGCCCCGAACGCCCCGCGACGGCGCGCCCGTGGCGCGGGAGCGGAGGGATTGGGCCGTAACTCGCGGTAACACCCCCGGATCCGGGCCGAATCGGCCCTCAAGGGCCGACTTTCGCCCGCCCAGAAGCACCCACCCGGCCATCCACCCCCGAGGCGACTCGGAATGCACGTGGCGGGGATGAACTCGGGTAACCCGCCCCGGGAACCGGACCAAATCGCCCACCGGCCCCGACTTTCGCCCACCCAGACGCGCCAGCCCCGCCCAGAGCGCCCCGGGCGACCGCAGACGGGCAGAACTCACCTCAACCCCTCCACGGAACTGGGGCAAATCGCCCCTACGGGCCGACTTTCGCCCATCGGCGCGCACACAGCCGCTCCCAGGCCGGGCAACCGCCATCCCAGGCCCGGAACGCAGGGAATGGGTCGTAACCCGGGGTAACACCCCCGGATCCGGGCCGGATCAGGCCCCGGAACCCGAATTTCGCCCCGTGGCACGCACACGCTGACCAATCGACGCCACAAAGAGCCCCACCCGCCTGCCGCCGCCAGGCAGACACGCGCCACGCGGCCCGGAGCAGGGCGCCGCTTCCCGAACACACGGGTTCCGGTGCTGCAAACGGCCGGGGGCAGCCCCCTCGCCGGTCGCTTCCCCGGGCGGGCCGGTTCCGGCTACCGGCGGGCGCGGGGTGCTGCGTGTGATCGCCGCTGCGGCCGGGGCGGGTTCCGGGGGCCCCGATGCTCCAAAACCCACGTCGGCCCTGTTCGCCCACGACACCGCCCACCCCGACGCCCGCCTTTCCCCCGGCACCGGGCAGTCCGGCGACGACCGCCGACGGGAACCGCACCGCCGCCCCCGACACCGGGACACCTCGCGAACGCGCCTTACCCGCCGCCGGCTTCCGCCCGCCCCCGCCGCCGGTTCCACCGCCCGCCCCCGCGGCCGGTGCCGTCCGCGAGCAGGTCCGTCCAGCGGCCGGCCGTCGCCACATCCGCCTGCCCTGCGTCTGCGGGCGCTCCTCGCGCTTGCTGTAGCTTGGCCGCCACTCGCGAAGCGGAGGACAGCTCCCATGGGACACGACGCGTTACCCCCCGACGGATCCGGATCGCCGATCGACGCGACGGTGCCGCACTCGGCGCGGATCTGGAACTACTGGCTGGGCGGCAAGGACAACTACGCCCCCGACCGGGAGATGGGCGACCGGATCGCCGCCTACTTCCCCGAGATCCGTGAGAACGCCCGCGGCAACCGCCGCTTCCTGGACCGCGCGGTCCGGTACCTGGTCGGCGAGGCGGGCATCCGGCAGTTCCTAGACATCGGTACGGGGCTGCCGACGGCGAGCAACACCCACGACGTCGCCCAGGGCATCGCCCCGGAGTGCCGCATCGTCTACGTGGACAACGACCCCCTGGTCCTCGCCCACGCCCGCGCCCTGCTGAACTCCGCCCCCGAGGGCGCGACGGCCTACCTGGACGCCGATGTCCGCGACCCGCGGCGGATCCTGGCCGGGGCCGCGGTGACGCTGGACCTCACCCGCCCTGTCGCGCTGGTCCTCTGCGGAGTCCTGCAGTTCGTCCAAGAGGACGCCACCGCCCACGACATCGTCACCACCCTGCTCAACGCCCTGCCCCCGGGCAGCCACCTGGTCCTCACCCACCCGACGAGCGAGGTGAGGGGCGAACGGATGGAGGCGGCGGTCCGGCAGTGGAACGAGGGCGGCGGCAATCACATGGTGCTGCGCGACCCGGCCCAGGTGACCCGCTTCTTCGACGGCCTGGACCTGCTCCCCCCGGGAGTCGTACCGACGACACTGTGGCGCCCGGCCGCGACGGACATCGGAACCCCGGACCCGATAGACGACTTCGGCGGCCTGGCCCGCAAACCCTGACGAGGGGGGTGCCGTGCTGGCACTGATCATCTCCGCGTTCGCCGTTCTGGTGTCGCTCGGCTCGTTCGTCGTCGCCTACATGTCCGACCGCAGGTCCCAGATGCCCGTCCTTCAGTTCATGTGGGAGAGCGCGCAGAACGACGCCGCGGAACCGAAGTGGTGGCTGATGAACGTCGGCAGGGGCCCGGCCACCAACGTCGTGGTCGCCCAGACCGCACGTACGTCCCTGACCCGCGGCCTCAACCGCGAGGTCTGGTACAACCCCGTGCTCGTACCGTCGATCCCGGCGGACGGGAAGCTGGCCCTCACCTGGCTCGGCGGCACCATGGGGCTCGACTGCGGACTCGGGGCGAGCTACACGGACGGGCACCGGTGCTTCTACACGACCAAGTGCGGAGACGACGTCAACATGGTCTACGTCGGCCTCCACATACCGCGTTGGCCGCTGCTGAAGCTCCACGGCCGGAAGGCCGTCAAGACGTGGTGGGGCGTGGAGGACCTGTCGGGCCCGCAATGGTCGCCCGCCACGGACGGCCACGTACGAAGGCGCTGGTGGCTCCCCAGACGCTTCGGCCTGAGCCGCCGCCTCGGCGGCTGGGCCGACCCCGTGAGGTCGTACAGGCCACCGCCGGGAACACCTACGTCTGCGGGAACTCCCCCCGCCTGACGGCCGCGACGAAGTCGGCCCAGGCGGCATCGCTGACGGCGAGAACACCGCCCCCGGGATCCTTGCTGTCTCGTACGCCGATCGCGGAGGCGTCCCGACGTATCTCGACGCACTCACCGTTCTGGCCGCTATAGGAACTCTTGAACCACTCGGAACGAGATGACACGGACTCTTCCTTAGGGACGAGGCAGTTCGTTCGCAATCCTGCCGATCAAAGACTCGGACTCCAGCGCACTGAGAGCCGTAGCCCGGATGTGGTCGAAGGCGCTGCCCAGCCGGGCCGTGTCCTCCCTGGCCTCCAGGTAGGCGTGGCTCGCGAAGTTCTCCAGAAGCACTACTTCCAGGGCTGCCGGAGGCGGAAAACTGTAGATCAGGAACGGATATGGCCCGCCCTGGTAGGCACCCGCCGTGAAGGGTAGTACCTGCAACGTCACGTTCGGAAGCTGTCCCATCTCCACGAGATGAAGCAACTGGTCGCGTAGCACCCCCGGTCCACCCACCTGCTGGCGGAGAGCGCCCTCACCGAGCACCATCCACACCCTGAGGGGCGCGGGTGCCGAACGGGTCAGTGCCTTCTGACGCTCCAGCCGCACGCGCAACTTCGCCCGCTGGCCGGCGTCCAGGACCCCGGGCAAGCCGCCCTGGATCACTGCGGTCGCGTAGTTCTCGGTCTGGAACAGTCCCGGGACGATGCCCGGTTGAAAGCCCCGGCACTCGAACACCTCGTCCTCAAGCCCGACGAGGTCAAGGAAGTCCTGGGGCAGTTGATCCTCAAGGACCCGCCACCACCGCTGCCGCCGCCCCTCCCGTGCGAGCGCCAGCCACCCTTCCCGCTCGGCGTCGTCGGTGACCCCGTAGAGATCGAGCAGCGCTCGAAGGTCAAGCTGCCGAATACCGCTGCGCCCGGCCTCGATGCGACTCACCTTCGCCGGGTGGCAGCTCAGGTGTTCCGCCGAGTCCTCAAGGAAGAGGGCCTTGCCCTCCCTCAGTCGACGCAGATTGGCGCCCAGCACACGTCGGCGCACGGTCGGTCTCTGCTCCGCAACCATGGCCCACCCCTTCGCCCCGTGTTCACACCGTGATCGCCACGATACTCACCGCAGGGGGGCTGCAAGTCAAATATTCTGTTCCATTTGCAAAGTGGAGAGCATGCGAGGAAGCTCACCAAGAGTCGAGTTCCAGACACGATGCGTATTCAAGCTCGATCTTCGGCGAGCCTTGATGCACCTTCGCAAGGAGGCCACGATGTCCGTACCACTGGGTCCGAACGCCACCGACCACGACCTTCGCCTTGCCACCGCCGCCCATCTGTTCACTCGTCACCGGAAGAGTCCGGGCCGAGCGCGGGACGTGCTGCGGATCCAACTCGCTCGTTGGCAGGTCGACAGCCGGACGGCAGAGACGGCCGTGCTGCTGCTCTCCGAACTGGTCACCAACGCGGTGTGCCACGGACGGGATCCGCTGGGACGGCGTGTGGGTACGCGGTTCACGCTTGAGGTCGGATGCCTGCGGCTCGAAGTCGCCGATGCCAACGATGACCGGCCCGAGCCCCGCACCGCGGGCGAGGACGACGAAACCGGGCGCGGGCTGGCGCTCGTTGATGCGCTGGCCGATGCGTGGGGGGACCTATCGGCGGGCCAACGGCATCGGGAAGTGCGTGTGGGTGGAGATCCGGCTGCCGGCCGACCAGGGCTGACGCCCCGTACCACCTACGCGCAGCCGCAGGAGCGGCGGGTGACCAACTGGGAGGGGAACTGCTTCAGGCGTTCGCGGCGCGTGGCCAGGGGGGTCTCGTCCAGGACCAGGTCCACCGCCGCGCGGGCCATCGCCGGGCGGTCCGAGGCGACCGTCGTCAGGGGCGGGTCCGTGAGGCCCGCCTCCTTCACGTTGTCGAAGGCCGCCACCGCGAGTTCGCCCGGGACGTCGATGCGGAGTTCGCGGGCCGCGCGGAGCAGGCCGATGGCCTGGTCGTCGGTCGCGCAGAAGATGGCCGGCGGGCGGTCAGGACCGGAGAGGAGCTTCAGGCCGACCTGGTAGGAGTCGTAGCGGTTGTACGGGGACTGGAAGAGCCGGCCCTCCGTCGGGCGGCCCGCCGCGCGCATCGCGATGCGCCAGCCCTCCACGTGGTCGGTGACCGGGTCGCCCGTCGTCGGCGTCGTCTCGACGCCGCCCAGGCAGGCCACGTACGCGTGGCCGTGGTCCAGCAGATGGCTCGTCGCCAGCCGCGCGCCGCCGACGTCGTCCGTGACGACGACCAGGTCCTCCGGCTGGTCCCGGCGCTCGTGCATGAGCACCACCCGCGCGTCCCACGCGTCGATCTCCGCCGCCGCGGCCGCGCTCGGGCCCTGGCTGACGAGGATCAGGCCGGAGACCCGCATCCCGAGGAACGCCCGCAGATAGTGGACCTCGCGGTCGTCGAGATAGTCGGAGTTGCCGACGAGCACCATCTTGCCGCGCTCGGACGCCGCCTGCTCCACCGCGTGCGCCATCTCGCCGAAGAACGGCTGCCGCGCGTCCGGCACGATCATGCCGATGAGGTCCGTACGCCGCGAGGCCATGGCCTGCGCCACGCGGTCCGGGCGGTAGCCCAACTCCTTTATCGCCGCGAGCACCCGCTCCCGGGTGGCCGGGGCGACCGGCCGGGGTCCGTTGTTGATGACGTAGCTCACGACCGCGGTCGAGGTCCCCGCCAGCCGTGCCACGTCGTCCCGCGTCACCTTGGCCACGGCGCAAGTCTACGCGTGATGACTCCCCGCACTACCCCGCCTCTGTGATGCCCCGGCCAGCGCATGAGGGCTTACCTACGCGCGGTGCCGCGCCTCCTGCGCGACGCCCTTCTGCTCGTGCTTCTCGGACTTCTTCTCCGCCTTCTCCGGCACGACGAAGCGGTAGCCGACGTTCCGCACGGTGCCGATCAGCGACTCGTGCTCGGGGCCCAGCTTCGCCCGCAGCCGCCGCACGTGGACGTCGACGGTGCGGGTGCCGCCGAAGTAGTCGTAGCCCCAGACCTCCTGGAGCAACTGGGCCCGGGTGAACACCCGCCCCGGGTGCTGCGCCAGGTACTTCAGCAGCTCGAACTCCTTGAAGGTCAGGTCCAGCACCCGCCCCTTCAGCTTCGCGCTGTACGTGGCCTCGTCCACCGTCAGATCGCCGTTGCGGATCTCGGTGGGGCTCTCGTCGGCGGGCAGTTGCTGCCGGCCGAGCGCGAGCCGCAGCCGCGCCTCCACCTCGGCGGGACCCGCGGTGTCCAGCAGTACGTCGTCCACGCCCCACTCGGCGGTGACGGCGGCGAGCCCGCCCTCCGTCACGACGAGGATCAGCGGACAGCCGGGGCCGGTGGACCGCAGCAACTGGCACAGGCTGCGCACCTGCGGCAGGTCGCGGCGGCCGTCGACGAGGATGACGTCGGCGCCGGGGGTGTCGATCAGGGCGGGCCCCTCGGCGGGCGCCACGCGCACGTTGTGGAGCAGCAGCCCGAGCGCGGGGAGCACCTCGGCGGAGGGCTGCAGGGCGTTGGTCAGAAGCAGCAGAGAGCTCACGGGCGCACCTCCCGGAGGGGGACGCCGGTCGCTGTCGTCTCGGTCTCGGCTCTGCCTCTGCGTTTGCCCATGTGGTCGGCCTCCTCAGAAGGTGGCATGAAAGCACGAAAGGACCCGGGGGCAACCTTGCCCGGGTCCTTCACACGTCAGAATAGCCCACATGAGCTCCACCTCCGCGGCCTCGTCCGGACGACGAGACGCCGCGCCCGGTCCCGCCGCACCCGTCCCGCCCGCTTCCCGCAGGGCTCTGCTGCGCGCGGCGGACGGGGTTCCGATCGAGGCGGCGTACGCCCCGGGCCCCGGCCCGGACGCCCCGGCGATCGTGGTGGCGCACGGCTTCACGGGCGCTCTGGAGCGGCCGGCGATCCGCCGGGCGGCGGCGGTGTTCGCGCAGCGTGCGGGGGTGGTGACGTTCTCGTTCCGGGGCCACGGCGGGTCCGGCGGGCGGTCGACGGTCGGGGACCGGGAGGTGCTGGACCTGGCGGCGGCGGTGGCGTGGGCCAGGTCGCTGGGGCACGCGCGGGTGGCGACGGTGGGCTTCTCGATGGGGGGCTCGGTGGTGCTGCGCCACGGCGCGCTGTATCGCCCGGAGGCGCGGGACGACGAATGGGAGCGCGGGGGGCGCGAGGGGCGCACGGGGGCGTACGGACACGCTGCCGCGGGAGGCGGTGGCGACGCCCCGGGCACGGTCCCGTACGCGGACGCCGTCGTGTCCGTCAGCTCGCCGGCCCGCTGGTACTACCGCGGCACGGCGCCGATGCGGCGGCTGCACTGGATAGTGGAGCGCCGTACGGGCCGGGCGGTCTCCCGCCTCGCCCTGAAGACCCGCATCCACCACCGCCGCTGGAACCCGGAGCCCCTCTCCCCCACGGCCGCGGCCCCCCTGATCGCCCCGACCCCGCTCCTGATCGTCCACGGCACCCGCGACACGTACTTCCCCGTGGACCATCCCCACGCCCTGGCCGCGGCGGCGGACCCGGAAACGTCGGAACTGTGGCTGGAGGAGAACTTCGCCCACGCGGAGAACGCGGCGAGCGAGGAGTTGCTGGAACGGATCTCGGAGTGGGCGGCGGACGCGGTCAGCGGACGTAGTCCTTGAGTTCCTCGGTGTCGAGTTCGAATTCCACCGGCTCGGGGAGAACGAGCTTCTCGCCGAACTTGGTGGTGCGCGTCGCGCGGTAGCCCTCCGAGGAGGGCTCGCTGTACACGGTCAGGGTGCACGCGTCACGGTCGATGAGCAGGTAGGCCGGGATACCGGCGGCGGCGTAGGCGACCGGCTTCTCGACGCGGTCCCGACGATGGGTGTCCGAGTCGTACGAGGTCACCTCCACCACCATCGCGACGTGGTCGGGCTCGGCCCAGTCGCCCTGGCCGGCGAACGTTCCCTTCGGTGCGAGGACGACATCGGGCTTGGCCCGGCCGTTGCGGTACTCGCCGATCTTGAGACCGAGGTCGCCGGGATACACGCCCAGGTGGCTCCCGCTCCGGATGGACTGCTCCACCAGCCACCTCATGATCTCGCTGTGGTCGCCGTCCGGCACGCCCTTGACTCCGATCCGCCCGTCGATGAACTCGAACCTGACGGCGTCGTTCAGCTTCTCGGCAGCCTTGGCGATCTCCTCGAAATCCTCGACCGTCATCTGCGATGTGCGTGCCGTGCGCTCTGCCATAACCGTCATGGTGCACCCCCTTCCGGGCCGCGGCCAGCCTCTCCGGCCCGCGCCGGGACGATCATCGGTTCGGCGGGCACTCCACTCGTACGGGTGACCTAGATCGTTTCTGCTGCCGGTTCCGCGAACTGGGCCTGGTACAGGCGCGCGTACGCGCCTTCCGCCGCCAGGAGTTCCGCGTGCGTGCCCTGTTCCACGATCGTGCCCGACTCCATCACCAGGATCACGTCCGCGTCGCGGATCGTCGAGAGGCGGTGGGCGATCACGAAGCTCGTGCGGCCCGTGCGGAGTTCCGCCATCGCGTGCTGGATCAGGACCTCCGTGCGGGTGTCCACCGAGCTCGTCGCCTCGTCCAGGACCAGGATCGCCGGTTCCGCGAGGAACGCGCGGGCGATGGTGACGAGCTGCTTCTCGCCCGCCGAGACGCCCGTGCCCTCCTCGTCGATCACCGTGTCGTAGCCGTCCGGGAGGGTGCGGACGAAGCGGTCCACGTGGGTGGCCCTCGCGGCGGCGACGATCTTCTCCTGCGGTGTGCCCGCCGGTGCCCCGTACGCGATGTTCTCCGCGATCGTGCCGCCGAACAGCCACGTGTCCTGGAGCACCATCCCGATCTGCGCCCGCAGCTCCTCGCGGCTCATCTCCGCCACGTTCACGCCGTCGAGCAGGATCCGGCCCCCGGCCACCTCGTAGAACCGCATCAGCAGGTTCACCAGCGTCGTCTTCCCCGCCCCCGTCGGGCCGACGATCGCCACCGTCTGGCCCGGGCGGACCGTCAGCGACAGGTCCTCGATCAGCGGTTTCTCCGGGTCGTACGAGAACGAGACGCCCTCGAACGCCACCTCCCCCCGCACCGGCGACGCCGGGCGGGCCGGGGCGGCGGCGTCCGGCTCCTGCTCGTCCGCGTCCAGCAGCTCGAAGACCCGCTCCGCCGACGCGACGCCCGACTGCACCAGGTTCGCCATCGACGCGATCTGCCCCAGCGGCTGGCTGAACTGCCGCGAGTACTGCACGAACGCCTGCACGTCGCCGATCGACAGCGCCCCCGAGGCCACCCGCAGCCCGCCGACGACGGCGACCAGCACGTAGTTGAGGTTGCCTATGAACATCATCGCCGGCTGGATCAGCCCGGAGATGAACTGCGCCCGGTAGCCGGCCCGGAACAGCTCGTCGTTCTCCTTGCGGAACGTCTCCGCCGCCTCCTCCCGGCGGCCGAAGACCTGCACCAGCGAGTGCCCGGTGTACATCTCCTCGATGTGCGCGTTCAGCTTGCCCGTGGACGCCCACTGCGCCACGAACTGGGGCTGCGCCCGCTTGCCGACCCGCGTCGCCACCGTGATCGACAGCGGCACGGTCACCAGCGCGACCAGCGCCAGCAGCGGCGAGATCCAGAACATCACCGCCAGCACCCCGGCGATCGTCAGCAGCGACGTCACGATCTGGCTCATGGTCTGCTGCAGCGACTGCCCGACGTTGTCGATGTCGTTGGTCGTACGGGAGAGGATCTCGCCCCGCTGGTGGCGGTCGAAGTACGACAGCGGCAGCCGCGACAGCTTCGCCTCCACCTCCTCGCGCAGCCGGAAGACCGCCCGCTGCACCACCACGGCCGTGAGCCGCGCCTGCGCGAGCCCGAGGCCCCACGCGGCGGCGTACACCAGGGCCGCCCACAGCAGCGTCCGGCCGACCGCGTCGAAGTCGATGCCGTCGCCGGGGCGGGCGGAGCCGGTGTCGACCCGGTCGCCGTAGACGCCGGCGACGACGAGGTCGGTGGCGTGGCCCAGGAGCTTCGGGCCCGCGACGGTGAGCGCGACGCTGGCGGCGCCGAGGACGAGGATGACGCGGATCAGGGTGCGGTCGGGGCGCAGGGTGCGCAGGAGGCGGAGGGCGGAGCCGCGGAAGTCGAGGGAGCGCTCGACGGGCGGGCCGCTGAACATCCGCATGGGCCCGCCGCCGGGGCGCGGGCCGGGCGGCGCCGGCTGTTTGGCGGGTTCCTTCGCCGGCGCACTCATGCCGCGGCCCCCTTCGGCGGCGTACTCACGCGGCCGCCTCTCGCGGTGGATCCGGCGCCCGCGCTCATGCGGCCGCCTCCTTCTCGGTGAGCTGCGAGAGGACGATCTCGCGGTACGTCTCGTTCGCCGCCATCAGCTCCGCGTGCGTCCCCGCGCCCGCCACCCGGCCCCCGTCCAGGACCACTATCCGGTCCGCGTCCCGGATCGTCGCGACCCGCTGGGCGACGATCACGACCGTCGCGTCCCCGAGCCGGCCCGCGAGGGCCGCGCGCAGGGCGGCGTCGGTGGCGTAGTCGAGGGCGGAGAAGGAGTCGTCGAAGAGGTAGATGTCGGGGCGGTGCACCAGCGCGCGGGCTATCGCCAGGCGCTGCCGCTGGCCGCCGGAGACGTTCGAGCCGCCCTGCGCGACGGCCGCGTCGAGGCCGCCGTCCATCTCCCGGACGAAGTCCGCCGCCTGCGCGGTGCGCAGCGCGTCCCACAGCTCGTCGTCGGTGGCGTCGGGCTTGCCGTAGCGGAGGTTCGAGGCGACGGTGCCGCTGAAGAGGTACGGCTTCTGCGGTACGTAGCCGATGGCCAGCGCCAGCGCCGCCGGATCCAGGTCCCGTACGTCCACGCCGCCCACCGCGACGCTGCCCCCGGTGGCGTCGAAGAGCCGCGGCACGAGCGCCAGCAGCGTCGACTTGCCGCTGCCGGTGCTGCCGATGACCGCCGTCGTACGCCCCGGGCGGGCCTCCAGGTCGACGTCCTTGAGCACCGGCTCCTCGGCGCCCGGGTAGCGGAACTCGACGCCGCGGACGTCGAGCCGGCCGCGCTCGCGCGGCTCGGCCGCCGCGGGCACCGGGGCCGCGGGCGGGACGACCGACGACTCGGTGTCCAGCACCTCCTGGATCCGCTCGGCGCAGACCTCCGCGCGCGGGATCATCATGAACATGAACGTGGCCATCATCACGCTCATGAGGATGTACATGAGGTAGGACAGGAACGCCGTGAGCGCACCGACGTCCATGGCACCGCTGTCGATCCGCCCGGCCGCGAACCAGACGACGGCGACGCTCGACAGGTTCACCGCGAGCATCGGGGTGGGGAAGAGCAGCGCCAGCAGCCGCCCGGCCCGTACGCCCACGTCCATCAGGTCGGCGTTCGCCTTGCCGAAGCGGCGCTGCTCGTGGCCGTCGCGGACGAAGGCGCGGATGACGCGGATGCCGGTGATCTGCTCGCGCATGATCCGGTTCACCTCGTCGATGCGCTTCTGCATGCTGCGGAACAGCGGGCGCATGCGGCGCACGATCAGCGTCACGACGACGCCCACCGCGGGCACGACGACGAGCAGCAGGGACGTCAGCGGCACGTCCTGGTTGAGCGCCATGACGATGCCGCCGACGCACATGATCGGCGCCGCGACCATCATCGTGAACGTCATCAGGGCGAGCATCTGGATCTGCTGCACGTCGTTCGTGGTGCGCGTGATGAGCGACGGGGCGCCGAAGTGGGCCATCTCACGGGCGGAGAACGACTGCACCCGGTCGAAGACCGAGGCGCGCATGTCGCGGCCGAGCGCGGTGGCCGTACGGGCGCCGAGGAACACCGCGCAGCCGGCCGCGCAGAACTGCACGAGGCTGAAGACGATCATCCAGCCGCCGGTGCGCAGGATGTAGCCGTTGTCGCCGGGGATGACGCCGTGGTCGATGATGTCGGCGTTGAGCGTGGGGAGATAGAGGGTCGTCACGGTCGCGACGAGCTGCAGCGCCACGATCCAGCCGAGGTCCCGGCGGTACGGGCGCAGGTGAGCGCGGAGGATTCGGACGAGCACGTCCGCAGCGTACGTCGAAGGTTGCCCGGGGCGACGAGAATTTCGCCAGGGGCATCATGGGGGGTCGGGAGTCGGCGGACGGGGAAGGGCGGGACGCCATGGCGGCGAACGGCACGATCCGGTACTGGGCGGCGGCCAAGGCCGCGGCGGGCACCGCGGAGGAGCCCTACGCGGCGGATACGCTGGCCGAGGCGCTGGCCGCGGCCGGTGCGCGGCACGGG
The DNA here is from genome assembly GCF_042874195.1 of Streptomyces sp. NPDC004134. Taxonomy (NCBI): domain Bacteria; kingdom Bacillati; phylum Actinomycetota; class Actinomycetes; order Kitasatosporales; family Streptomycetaceae; genus Streptomyces; species Streptomyces sp. NPDC004134. Next base: position 32,198 of record NZ_JBIAMS010000030.1, read on the forward strand.
GAGGGGCTCGTACGGGTGCTGGCGCGCTGCTCGTTCCTGGTGGACGGACGGGCCGTCGGCGGGCGCGACCACGCGGGGGTGGCGCTGGCGGACGGGGGGACGGTTGAGGTCCTGCCCCCGTTCGCGGGAGGCTAGGCGCACGATGAGCGACCAGAGACACGACCCCACGCCGTGGTCGGCGGCCCCGCCGGCGCCCGCGGGCTGGGCCCCGTACGAGGAACCGCGCGAGGGCGCCGAGGCAGGCACCCCGAGCGGGCACACGCAGTTCCCGCCGGCGGCGGGCCAGGGCGACGACGGGTACGCGGGCCCGGAGACCCAGTTGGGGATGGCCCTGCACGAGGAGTCGGCGGCGGCCCAGCAGACGTCGTACCTGCCTCCGGTGACGGACGCGGGCCCGTACGGGGGCGGCTACGGCGGGTCGGCGGGCGCGGGCGGGCCCGGGGCGCCGTACGGCGGCGGCCAGGATCCCGCGGGCGCGGGACAGCCCGGCGGGATCGGCGCGGGGTACGGCGAAGGCTCGTACGGCGGCGGGCAGGTCTCCCCGGCCGGGGGGCAGCAGCCGGGGCCCGGCCGCGGCCAGGGCTCCGCGGATGCGGGCCGGGCCGGCAGGCACGCGGCGCCCTACGGCGGTCACGGCCGGCAGCAGCCCGGCGGGCCGGGAGGGTCCTACGGCAGCGGCTCACCCGGCGGCGGTACGGGCCCGGGCGGGCCCCCGCAGGCGTACGCCGCCGGAAGCGACGCCCCGGGCACGGCGTACCCGGCACCGGCCGGGAGCGACGGCCGCGGCGCGGCAGCACCGTACGGGCCGGGGGCGGTCGAGGAGACGGCCTACATGCCGCCGGTGACGGACGCCGGACCCGCCGGGTACGGCGGGACCGGCGCCGGGGCGCCCGCCGAGCAGACCGCCTACCTGCCGCCGGTCACCGGGCACGAGCCTCCGGGCGGGGGTGGCGCCCAGTGGCCCGACGGCTGGGACCGCGGCGGCACCGGCGCCGCCGGTACGGGCCGGGTGGGCCACGGCGGCGCCCCAGCCCACCCGGGCACCGCAGCCGGGCACCCCGGGACCGCGGCCGGGGCCCACGGCCCCGCGGCCGGACATCCCGGCGCCGGACACCCCGCCGACGTCCACCCCGACGTCCCCGCCGCAGGCGGCCACGGCCACCCCGGGACCCCGGGCGCCGGCTTCCCCGGCCCCGGCGGCCCCGAGACCGGCACCCTCTACGGCGCCCCCACCCCGCGCCGCCCCAAGCCCCCCGCCGAGGTGCTCCGCGAGGAGGGCACCTCCGTCCTCATAGCGCCCGGGCCGCAGCCCGCCGCGCTCACCGCCGTGCTCGCCGGGCTCCTCGCCGTCACCGCCGCGCTCGACGTGCGGCCCGGGCTCGCCGCTGCCGTGGCGCTGCTCCAGGGCGTCACCGCCGCCGGCTGGTTCCGGCTGAACGGCATGTGGCCCGCCCGCGAGGGCATCGCGCTGGCCGCGGCCGCCGGGCTCACCGCGACCGGCGCCGTCCTCGCCGTCGACGAGGACGACGCCACGATCGCCGCGCTCGGCTCCCTCGGCGGCTGGTTCCTCCTCATCTGCCTCGTCCAACTGCGCCACACCACCGCGCCCAAGGAGCGCCTCACCGCGCTCAACGTCGCCCTCGCCGCCGCCACCCTCGCCGTCCTCGCCGCCGGCTACCTCGCCGCCGAGCGGCACGCCGTCGTCGTCGGTGCCGTCGCGGTGGCCGCCGGGACGCTGGGCCGCGCGGTGCCGCTGCCGCCGAACGCCTCGCCCGTCGCCGCGGTCGCCGCAGCCGGGGCCGGCGGGCTCGCGGCGGGGCTCGGCACCGACATGGGCGCGGACGGCGGGCTGCTGGGTCTTGCGGCCGGGGTGTGCGTGCTCGTCGCGGTCCGGGTGGCCAGCTACGACTACCCGTCGCGGTTCGTGCACATGACGGCCGGGGTCTCCCTGCCGCTCACGCTCTCGGTGCCCGCGGTCCACCTGCTCGGGCTGGCCCTGCTCTGACCCCCGGCCGCAGGCCGCCGCTCCCGCCAACCTGCGGGTACGGAGCCGTACATATGTCTAAGCTCTCAGGCACGACCGACCGGGGGGCGGAGAACCGATGCGCGCGTTGAAGATCACAGCGGTGGTGCTGGTCGTGCTCGGCCTGCTCACGCTCGCCGCCGACCGCATCGCGCTGAGGATGGCCGAGTCGGACGCGGCCGAGCGCATCGAGAAGGAGTACGGGTTCTCGCAGCGGCCCGAGATCGACATCAAGGGGTTCCCCTTCCTCACCCAGGTGATGTCGCGCGAGTTCGAGTCCGTGGACGTACGGATCGACGGCATCGACGCCGTCGGCAGCGGCGGCCGCACACTGCGCCTGGACGGCGTGCGCGGCGAGCTGGCGGGGGTGCGGATCTCGGGCGACGACTGGAACCGGGCGACGGCGGACAAGGCCGACGGCAAGGTGAACATCACGTACGAGGACATCTCCGCGGCGCTGCCGGTGGTGGACGTCTCGTACGGCGGGAAGGGCGCGGCCGGCGAGAACAAGGTGAAGGCGACGGTCGGCACGTCCTTCCTCGGGCAGCGGCTGGAGGAGTCGCTGCTGGGCAAGGTCAGCGTGGTCGACGGCAACACGATCCGGCTGCGCGCGACCGGGGTGGACAACCTCAAGGGCGTGCCCGGCCTGGAGGACTTCGTACGCGACCACATGGACTACAACTGGACGATCAACGACCTGCCGCCCGGGATACGCCTGACGGACGTCGAGGTGACGGAGGACGGCATCGTCGTCACGGGCAGCGGCACGGACGTGGAACTGGGCGACGAGCGCTCGGCCGGGAAGTGACCGGGCGCCCCGCCCCCCACCCGACGGGATACGGCATCGACACGGCCGCCGTACGCCGCGGAGACCCGCCCCCGTCCGTAAGCTGAGACCGCCGCGTCCATACCGCAGAAACCCGGCCTCGGCCACCCCCCGTCCACCCGGCCGCGCGACCCCGCCACCCCGCCTCTCGTCCCATATTCCGGACGAAGCCGTCTCATAATCCGACACAACGGTGACACATGCGCACGTCCCTCCGTACGATCGACCGCATGCTGTGCTCGATGAGCGGTCCCCGCCCCAGGGGACAGGCAGATCACCTGACCCAGCGGCGCGCCGTCGACCTGTGCCGCGTCGCCGCCATGCTCTGTCGCACCGCCTGACCGGGGTCCGGGTCCGCAGCTCCCGCCCCCAGCCGGGTCCGTGCCTCGCCGCACCGTCCGCCCGGCTGTCCGCACACTCCGCCCCCGGCGCTCCGCCCTGCCTGCTGCGCGCGCCGGCGGCACCCGCCCGAACCCCTGTCCCAGCGCTCCGGAGGAGAGAAGCAGATGAGTCGCCGCAGTGACGTCCTGGTGGACGCCGACTGGGTCGAGGCCAACCTCGACAACCCGAAGGTCGTCCTCGTCGAGGTCGACGAGGACACGGCCGCGTACGACAAGAACCACATCAAGAACGCCGTCCGCATCGACTGGAAGACCGACCTCCAGGACCCGGTACGCCGCGACTTCGTCGACCAGGCCGGCTTCGAGAAGCTGCTGTCCGAGCGCGGCATCGCCAACGACGACACGGTCGTCCTCTACGGCGGCAACAACAACTGGTTCGCCGCGTACGCCTACTGGTACTTCAAGCTCTACGGCCACGGCGACGTCAAGCTCCTCGACGGCGGCCGCAAGAAGTGGGAGCTGGACTCCCGCGACCTGGTCGCCGAGGTGCCGCAGCGCGCGGCGACCGCGTACGAGGCCAAGCCGCAGGACACCGCCATCCGCGCCTTCCGCGACGACGTCGTGGCCGCGATCGGCACCCTGAACCTCGTCGACGTCCGCTCCCCCGACGAGTTCTCAGGCAAGCTGCTGGCCCCGGCGCACCTGCCGCAGGAGCAGTCGCAGCGGCCCGGCCACGTGCCCTCCGCGCGGAACATCCCGTGGTCGAAGTCGGCCAACGACGACGGCACCTTCAGGTCCGACGAGGAGCTGAAGGAGCTCTACGAGGGCCAGGGCGTGGACCTGTCCAAGGACACCATCGCCTACTGCCGCATCGGCGAGCGCTCGGCGCACACCTGGTTCGTGCTGCACGAGCTGCTGGGCCAGGAGAACGTCAAGAACTACGACGGCTCCTGGACCGAGTACGGCTCGCTCGTCGGCGTGCCGATCGAGCTGGGCGCCGGCGACTGACCGCCGACCGCCCGGTCACACCCCGAGAAAGGACACCACCCTTCATGTGCGGAGCCAAGGCAGGCGGCCCCGACGCCGCCAGCGTCAAGGCCGGCGAGACCACCATCCAGGGCTCCGTGACCCGCGACGGCGAGCCCGTCACCGGTTACGTGCGGCTGCTGGACGCCTCCGGCGAGTTCACCGCCGAGGTGCCCACCTCGGCGACCGGCCAGTTCCGGTTCTACGCCGCGGAGGGCACCTGGACCGTACGGGCCCTGGTGCCCGGCGCCACCGCCGACCGCACCGTGGTCGCCCAGCAGGGCGGTCTCTCGGAGGTCGCGATCGCGGTCTGAGACCGCGCCGTCCGCGCGAAGCCCCGCACCGCCTCCCCGGCGTACCGTGGAGGTATGCGGGGCTTTCGCCGTTCCGGCATCCAGACGGACCCCCGCGCACCGCGGAGTCAGCCGCGGCGCCGGAGGCGGTACTTCCTGCTCATGGGCACCGCCGTGCTGCTGTTCGTCCTCGCCGGCGCCGTCGTCGCCCCCTTCTCCGCGCCCGCCGCGATCGCCATGTGCGTGGCCGCGGCGGCCCTCGTGCCGGTGGCGGTGATCATCGGCAACCGGCGGGAGGAGGGCGACACATGGTGGGACGAGAAGTGACGCCCCGCATGAGAGGTGCGGTGCGGCAAAAGAGGACGCACGCCGGTGGGAAGGGGGCGGCGGACGGGCTCAGTAGACGAGGGCCTGGCTGCCGTCCGCCATCGCCTCGCTGACGAACACCTGCGCCCCGGCGATCCGTACGCCCTCCAGCACGTCCTTCTCCTCGATCCCGCGGCGCGCGGCGCACTGCGTGCACAGCGTGATCCGCCCGCTCGCCAGCACCCCGTCGATCAGCTCCGGCAGCGGCGCGGCGTGCGGCAGCTCGAACTCCGCGGCCCGCCCGGGCAGCGCGAACCACGCGGACTCGCCGGTCAGCCAGAGCGACACCTCCACCCCGCTGGCGGCGGCGACGGCCGCCACCGTGAACGCCTGGGAGCAGCGCTCCGGCGCATCCGTACCCGCGGTCACCTTGATCACAAGCTTCTTGGCCATGGGCCAACTGTAGGTAGTACCGCGAGGGTGACATTCTGGCGGCACCGCGCGCTGTACAGGTATGGACCGGAGCAGGGGGCGCTTGTGACCTTTCCCGACGGAACGAGCGGCCCGCAGGCGGCCGACGACCCGCCGACGACCCGGCTCACGCCGATCAGACCCGACACCCGGCCCCCGGGGACCTCGTCGTACGGGACGTTCGGGAGCGCGGCGCCGGGAGCGTACGGGAGCACGGCACAGGGGGCGTACGGGACGGCCGCCGAAGCGGGACCGGCCCCGGCGGAGACGGGCGGCGGGCAGCGCCGCCGCGGGAAGCGCACCGCGCTGCTGCTGGCCGCCGCCGTGCTCGCGGGCGCCCTCGGCGGCGTCACCTACGGCTACTTCGAGCAGGCCGGCAACCCCCCGACCCCGCTCCCCCCGCTCAACCAGCCCGGCCTCGCCCACCCCGAGAAGCCGCTGCCCGCCGACGAGGCGGAGCCGCTGTCCGCCGCACAGGACCGCCGGGTCAGGACGGACGGCGACCTGCGTGAGCTGCTCGTCTCCCGGCCGGACGGGACGGTCGACGCCGAGATCGACATCGGCGGCGAGGGCGAGGGCTGGCTCGCGCCGTACGAGGTGGCCGCCGACACGGGTGCGCCCGATGAGGTGCTCACGTTCATGCTGGAGAACGGGCTGCGGCGGACCGCGTTCACCGCGTGGCGCAACGAGGGGGACACCGAGTCCATCGCCATGGTCAGCCTCTACCAGTTCCGCAACGACGCCACCGCGGGCTCCGTGGACTACCTGGAGAACCAGCAGTTGTACTCCTCCCTCACTCCCGGCGGCCGGGTGCCTGCCGTGTCGCTGGAGGGCTCCGCGGACGGCAAGGCGTACTTCCCGGAGGAGCCGTACCAGGAGGCCGGGGTGCCGCCGCTCTACCAGGGCATGGCCATCGCGCGCCGCGGCGACATCGTGATGGAGATCTACCTGATCGAGAGTTCCCCGCTGGAGCAGAAGGACCTGACGAAGCTCGCCGAACGCCAGTTGGAGCGCCTGTGACCGGCCACTACCCCGCACCCGTTCCGCCGCCGGCCGCCGCGCCCGCCCCGCCGCCCCCGGCCGCACCGCGGTCCGGTCGGCGGCGGCTCGTGCCCGTCGTGCTGGCCGCGGTGCTCGTCGCCGGGGCGGCGGCCACCGGGATCGTCGCCACCGCGCTGAAGGTGCGGGACGCCGACCGCGGCGGCGGCAGCACCGACGTGTGGCAGAAGCCCGAGGAGCGCGGCCTCGAAGGCGACGCGGCCAAGGACCCGGGCGTCGCCGCGCCCCCCGGCGGCCCGATCGGCGACGCGCTGCTGCCGATGCCGACGGGCTACCACCCGGGGCCGGACATCGACGAGTTCGGCAACGACACCGTCCTGACCGCCAAGCAGGCGGAGGCCGTCTACGAGCAGAGCGCGCGCGGACTGCCGCCCGACCAGCGGCGGTTGCAGCTCGACGCGCTGGACGACCTGAAGCTGAAGGGGATGGCCATGCGGTCCTACGCGGCCGACGAGTCCGACCTCGTCGTCGAGGTGCAGCTCGCCGAGCTCTCGGGCGAGGGCAAGGCGGCGGGGCTCGCGGCCGTACAGGAGGAGCTGACGCGCACGATGGACCTCTTCGAGGAGGGGCCGGAGGTCGACGGGCACAAGAGCGCCGCGTGCTTCCTGGTGCCCGAGACCGCCCTCAGCCCGGAGGGCGACGCGGTGAAGATGATGACCTGCTCGGCCGCCAAGGGCGAGATGCTGGTCACGGTCACCGCGTACGGGCCCGCGGGCCACGGCAAGCGGGCGGTACGGCTCCTGGAGGAGCAGCTCGACCACATCGACGCCCCGGGGAAGTCCATATGAGCGGATACGACCCGGCCCCCCGGCACCCGGACCCCACCCCCCTGCCGTCCCACGCCGCCCCGCCGGAGCAGCCGCAGCCCCAGCCCCAGCAGCCCCAGCCGGCCCAGCCGCAGTACGGGCAACCGCAGTACCAGCAGCCGCAGTACGCGCAGCCCGCGCCCGAACCGGCCGCGCCCGCCCCCGCGTACGCCCAGCAGCCCCCGCCCCCGTACCAGGGCCAGGTCCAAGGCCAGGTCCAGGGCCAGCCGCACCTCCAGCCGCCCGCCCCGCCCAGGCCGCCCCGCCGGTGGCTGCGCCCCGCCCTGCGCTGGGGCGCCGCCGTCGTGCTGCTGGCCGGCGCCGCGCTCGGCTCCGCGTACGCCGTCACCGGCGCCGAGCGCGGCGACCTGCCGGGTCTGGCCACCGAGAGCGACGGCCGCTGGGACTACCCCGAACTGGAGCTGCCCGCCCTGCCCGAGGGCGAGCCGCCGCCGTTCGCGCCCGCCAACGCCGGTGAGATCCACCACGCCGACCTGCGTGACCTGCTGCTGCCCGCCCCCGCGGGCGCCGAGGACGACGACGAGCTGAAGACCGAGGACGGCTGGCTGGCACCCGCCGACTTCGCCTCCATCTACGTCAAGGAGGAGCGCAAGGAGCTGCGGCAGGCGCTCACCGACGACGCCGTGCGGCACATCGCCGCCACCGGCTGGACCATGCCCGACGGCACCCGCGCCCGGGTCTACCTGCTGCAGTTCAACACCGGCGCCCTCGCCGCGCACTTCTACGACGAGCAGTTGGCCGGCGGCATCTCCACCGCACGCGACCTGACCGGCGCCCCCGAGGTGGCGGTCGACGAGCGCTGGTCGGACAAGGACCAGTTGCCGGAGATGGAGCTGTACGTGTACGACGAGGCGAAGCCGCGCGGCAAGGAGCACCTCCGGCAGGCGTACGTCGTGGCCGGCGACACGGTGGGCCTCGTCACCGTCGAGGCGCCCGGGGAGGCGGAGCTGGTCCCGTTCCAGCAGACCCTCGTCCTCCAGCACCAGCTCCTGGGCTGACGCCCCTCCGGCACCCGCCCGGCACCCCCGTCCGGCGCCCGCCGGGCCGGTGCCGGGCCCGGCGGTTAGACTCGCTGGCGGTACGTCCCTCATCGTTACGGAGCGCCCTCGTGCTTGTCGTCACCTTCGACATCCTGCTCGCGCTGGTCTGCGTGGGCACACTCGCCTTCGCCGGCCTGGTCGTGAAGAAGCTGTACCAGGGCCAGCGCTGACGATGCCGATCGAAATCCCCTCCGACCTGCACAAGGACCTGGTCCCGCTGGCGTTCCTGCTGGGCGACTGGCAGGGTGCGGGCGTCTTCGACTTCCCCGGCAGCGAGAAGTGCAACTTCGGCCAGGAGGTGCGCTTCGGCCACGACGGCCGGGACTTCCTCGCGTACACGTCGTACACCTGGGTGCTCGACGAGGACGGCGAGAAGGTGCGCCCGCTGGAGAGCGAGTCCGGCTACTGGCGGATCCGGCCCGGCCGGCAGCTCGACGTCGTCATGGTCCGCGACCAGGGCGTCGCCGAGGTCTGGTACGGCGAGCTGGCCGAGGGCAAGCCCCAGCTCGACCTGGCCACGGACGCGGTCGCGCGCAGCGCGGCCTCCCCGCCCTACGTGGGCGGCAAGCGGCTGTACGGGTACGTGAACGGCGATCTGATGTGGGTCGGCGAGAAGGCCACCCCGGAGGTGGAGCTGCGCCCGTACATGTCGGCCCAGCTCAAGAAGGTCGTCAACCCGCGGGAGTGGGCGAAGGACCTCAAGGACCTCCCGGACGACGGGATCGCCTTCTTCCGCTGACGCCCGGCCCTGCGCGCCCCCGGCCCGGCCGCCCCGCGCGCCCCGGCCCGGCCGCGCGCGGGCCCCGTCCGGGGGCGCTTTCCGCCAACCGGCCGGGGTTCCGCCGCGACGCTCATACACTTGAGCCGTGGAGACCACCGACTGGAAGCGCGACCTGCGCGAGCGCGGCTACCGGCTGACGCCGCAGCGGCAGCTCGTGCTGGAGGCCGTCGACTCCCTGGAGCACGCGACGCCCGACGGCATCCTCTGCGAGGTCCGCAAGACGGCCGCCAGCGTGAACATCTCCACGGTCTACCGCACGCTGGAGCTGCTGGAGGAGCTGGGCCTCGTCAGCCACGCGCACCTCAACCACGGCCCGCCGACGTACCACATCGCCGACCGCCACCACCACCTGCACCTCGTGTGCCGCGTCTGCGACCGGGTGATCGAGGCGGAGAACGCGGTGGCGGAGCCGTTCGCGGAGACGCTGCGGCAGCGCTTCGGGTTCGAGAGCGACGTACAGCACTTCGCGATCCTCGGCCGCTGCGCGACCTGCGCCGAGCCGGGCGCGTCCGACGCGGCCGCCCCGTCCCGCCCCTGAGGCGCGAAGCCCGACGGTCCCCGCGGCACCGGGACTCCCCGAAGGCGGCCGAATCCGGCCCGTGACCGCGGGTGGCCACCCGGACGTACTCTTGAAGCATGAACGCGCCTTCTCCCCTCCTCTCCCTGCCCGGGGCGGTCGCCGCCGAGGCTCCCGACGAGGGCGTCGCCGCGCACTACGGCGATCTCTTCCGGGAACAGCGCGCGCTGGACGCCGGCGAGGGCTTCGTCGACCTCTCCCACCGCGGTGTCGTCTCGGTCACCGGCCAGGACCGGCTGAGCTGGCTGCACCTGCTGCTGACGCAGCACGTGGAGGCGCTCGCGCCGGGGCACGCCACCGAAGCGCTGGTGCTGTCCGCCCACGGGCACATCGAGCACGCGCTGTACCTCGTCGACGACGGCGAGACGACGTGGGCGCACGTGGAGCCGGGCACGCAGAAGGACCTCATCGCGTACCTGGAGAGCATGAAGTTCTTCTACCGGGTGGACATCGCGGACCGCACGGACGACGTCGCCGTCGTCCATCTGCCGGCCGGCTCCATCGCGGAGGCGCCCGAGGGCGTCGCCGTCCGCGAGACGGCATACGGGCGCGACCTCTTCCTGCCGCGCGAGTCGCTGGCGGACTTCGCCGCCGCCGCGGGCCCGCCCGCCGGGGTGCTGGCGTACGAGGCGCTGCGGGTGGCGGCGCACCGGCCGCGGCTCGGCCTGGAGACCGACCACCGCACGATCCCGCACGAGGTGGGCTGGATAGGCACCGCCGTGCACCTGGAGAAGGGGTGCTACCGGGGGCAGGAGACCGTCGCGCGGGTGCAGAACCTGGGCCGGCCGCCGCGCCGGCTGGTCTTCCTGCACCTGGACGGCAGCGAGGTGACGCTGCCGCCGCACGGCGCGGCGATCCGGCTGGCTGCCGAGGAGGAGGGGCGCAAGCTGGGCTTCGTCACGACCTCGGTCCGCCACCACGAGCTGGGGCCGATCGCGCTGGCGCTGGTGAAGCGGAACGTTCCGGCGGACGCGGCGCTGCTGGCGGACGAGACGGCGGCGGCGCAGGAGACGGTGGTCGAGCCCTGAGCCCGCGGGGCGGCGGCGCCCCGAGCGCGGGGGCGTGCTCCCGTGCGCCTCGGATGTCGCGTACGCCCCCCGTGCCCCGCGCGATGGGCACACCTGTGCGCCGCGAGTTCGTACGCCTTGCTTCTTACGGCTGCCTTCGCCCGCCGCCGTCCGGCCCCCGTCCGCCTCCGGCTCGTACGGCTCAGACCTCGACCAGCACCGTGAACGGGCCGTCGTTCGTCAGCGTCACCCGCATCTTCGCGCCGAACGCCCCCGTCGCCACCTGCGCGCCCAGCGCCCGCAGTTGCGCCACGACCTCCTCCACCAGCGGCTCCGCGACCTCCCCCGGCGCGGCCGCCTGCCAGGTCGGCCGGCGGCCCTTGCGGGGGTCGCCGTAGAGGGTGAACTGGCTGATCACGAGCAGCGGCGCCGATACGTCCGAGCAGGACTTCTCGTCGTCCAGCACCCGCAGCGTCCACAGCTTGCGGGCCATCTGCGCGGCCTTCGCGGGGGTGTCGTCGTGGGTGACGCCCACGAGTACGCACAGCCCTTCGCCGATCACCTCGCCGACCGTCTCGCCGCCGACCTCGACCCGCGCGCCGTCCACCCGCTGCACCACCGCTCGCATACGTCGCATTATCCCGGGCGCGCCACGTGCGCCGCCGTGCCCCCGGGCGCCGCAACGTGCGCGGGGCCGAACGGGCGCAGTCTCCCTGCGATTCGACCGTGCGCAATGGCACGATTGCCTACGGTGTCCGGAAGGTCGCCACGCCGACGCGGCATCTTCGGACGAAGGGGACTGACACTCGCATGAGCTCTCCCGGAGCCGGGCGGCCCACGCCGCCCGTACCGACCGCGCGCAGCAGCCCGCCCGCCGACCGCCCGCCCCGACCGCCGGGGCCGCGCGCCCCCGACGGCGGCCCCGCGCACGGGTCCCAGGCGGCGCAGGCCGCGCGGGCCGCGGCGATCGCGCCCGCGGCGGCCGGCGCCACCGCCGTGCGCGCCGCCGCGGGACCCGCCACTCCCTCCGCGCCACTCGACGCGCTGGGCCTTCCCGAGCTGCGCCGGCTGCGCCGCTCCGCACAGCAGGAGGAGGCCGACCTCAGCTACGTACGCCGCCTGCTGCACGGCCGGATCGACATCCTCCGCGCCGAGCTGGGCCGCCGCGCGAGCCCTCACTCGCCGGTGCTCGACCGGCTCCCCGAGATCCTCACCGACGGCCCCTCGCCCCGCCCCGCCTCGGCCCGGCACGTCACCCTGGGCACGCCGCTGCGCGAGGAGTACCGGGAGCTGGCGGAGGAGATGCTCGCCGAGGTCGCGCTCTCCGACCTCTCGGCCCGTACGGACGAGGAGCTGCACCTGGGCCTCGCCCGGCTGGCCGGCTACGAGGCCCGGATCTCCGGCCGCCGGCAGCGGCTCCAGCGGACCGCGGACGAGTGCAGCGCCGAGATCGCCCGCCGTTATCGTGAAGGGGAGGCGCAGGTCGACGACCTGCTGTCCTGAGTTCTGACCGAGCGACGGAGCGGAGATCCCGAGGCCGTCCCGGCACGGAGGGCGCCCGCGCATGCACGACGACACCTGGATATCCCCGCCGCCGGTCCCCGCTCCCGCGGCGGCCGAGGAGGGCGCGTACGCCGGTGCCGCGCCGGTGCTGGCGGAGGTGGTGCGCTCCGGCTTCGCCGAGGGTCGGCACCGCGGGTCGCTGGTGCTGCTGGGCCCCGACGGCGAGGTGGAGCGGGCCTGGGGGGACGTGACGGCGCAGGTGTTCCCGCGGTCGTCGAACAAGCCGTTCCAGGCGGTGGCGGTGCTGCGGGCGGGGGCGCGTACGGACGCGGGGCCGCTGGCGGGCGAGCGGCTGGCGCTGGCCGCGGCCAGCCACTCGGGCGAAAGGTTCCACCTGGATCTCGTACGCAAGGTGCTCGCCGAGACCGGGCTGTCGGAGGACGACCTGCAGACCCCGCCCGACCTGCCGCTGGACCCGGAGGAGCGGGAGGCGTACCTGGCCGCCGGGGGGCGGCGGGACCGGGTGACCATGAACTGCTCGGGCAAGCACGCCGCGATGCTCGCCGCCTGCGTCGCGAACGGCTGGCCGCAGGCGTCGTACCTCGCGGCCGGCCACCCGCTGCAGCGGCTGGTGCGGCAGGTGGTGGAGGAGACGGCGGGCGAGGAGGTGCGGCACGTCGGCGTCGACGGCTGCGGCGCGCCGCTGATGTCGCTGTCGCTGACGGCGCTGGCGCGTGGCTTCCGGCGGCTGGTACTGGCCGCCGAGGGCACGCCGGAGCGGCGGGTGGCGGACGCGATGCGGGCGCATCCGGAGTACGTCGCGGGCACCCGGCGGTGGGACACCTGGCTGATGCGCGGGGTGCCGGGCGCGCTGGCGAAGGTCGGCGCCGAGGGCGTGCAGGCGGTGGCGCTGCCGGACGGGCGGGCGCTGGCGTTCAAGGTCGACGACGGGGCGCTGCGGGCCGTCGGTCCCGTGCTCGCGCGGGGGCTTGCGCTGCTGGGCGTACGGTCGCCGGTGCTGGCCAGGATCGGGGCGGCGCCGCTGCACGGCGGTGCTGAGCGGGTCGGGGAAATTCGGGCGACGTTCTGACGCCCGCCACCTAGCGTGGGCGGATGATCGATATCTCCGGCACACCAGCGCACCACCCGGACGGGGTGCGGCCATGAGCGACGGCATCGAGATCCGTACGCTCACCGAAGGCGACGTGGGCGACTGGATGCGCGCCCTGCACACCGGCTTCATCCGCTCCCCCGCGGTCACCGGGGAGGACGTGGCGCTGTTCGTCGCGGAGCGCGACCTGGCCCGGGTGTGGGGCGCGTACGACGGCAGGCGGTGGGTCGGCACGTACCGCAGCTTCGATCAGGAGCTGACGGTGCCGGGCGGGGCGGCGGTGCCCTCGTGCGCGGTGTCGAGCGTCACGGTCTCGCCGACGCACCGCAGGCGCGGGCTGCTGAGCCGGATGCTGCGGACGGACATGGCGGCGGCGAAGGAGCGCGGCGACGTGGTCGCCAGCCTGATCGCCGCGGAGTACCCGATCTACGGCCGCTACGGCTTCGGCCCCGCCACCTGGACCACCTCGTACGACGTGACCACCCCGCGCGCCCAGCTCGACCCGCGCTACGCGGGCCCGGACGACGGCGGCACCGTCGAACTCCTCGACGGCGCCGAGTTCATGGCGATCGCCCCGGCGCTGCACGATCGCTTCCGCACGCTGATGCCCGGCGCGGTGAACCGGAGCGAGTACCGGTGGAAGGTGCACACGGGCGCCGCCCGCTTCAGCGTCGACGAGCCGTGGCACGAGCCCTTCTACGCGGTCTACCGCTCGGCGGCGGGCGAACCGGAGGGCGTCGTCACGTACCGCACCAAGTGGGGCGAGTGGCCCGGCAAGCTCTCCGACGACGAGCTGACGGTGACCGACCTGATCGCCGTCACGCCCGCCGCGGAGCGGGCGCTGTGGCGCTATCTGGTCTCCTTCGACTGGATCACGACGATCCATACGGGCCACCGGGCGCCCGACGATCTCCTCCCCCTCTACCTAGGTGACCCTCGGGCGGCCCGGGTGACCACGCACGCGGACTACCTGTGGCTCCGGCCACTGGACGTCCCGCGATTTCTGGAGGCCCGCACGTACGCGGCCTCCGGCTCCCTGGTGCTCGACGTACACGACCCGGCCGGCCTGGCCGGCGGCCGCTTCCTGCTGGACGCCGGTGGCCCGGGCGGCACCGGCTGCGTACCCACGGACCGGCCCGCCGACCTCGCCCTGAGCGTGGCCGAGCTCGCGAGGCTCGGCCTGGGCGACGAGTCCGCGGTACGGCTGGCCGCCCTGGGCGTGGTCGACGAGGAGCGCCCGGGCGCCGCCGCACGGGCGGACACCCTGCTGCGCACCTCGCGCCGACCGTGGTGTCCCGACATGTTCTAGATTTCCTCTGTCTTCTTCTGTCTCACTGCCCGGCCGCGGCGCGGCCGGGCTCGGCGGACTGGAGGAGCAGCACGGCGAGCGCGAGGCCGCCGATGGTCATGCACGTGACGTTCTGCGCCTTGAGCCCCACGAGCAAGGTGGTGAGCCCGATCGCTCCCACCGTGCCGAAGCGCCACTCGACGAAGCGCTCGAAGCCGACGAGCAGCGCGGACATGGCCAGAGTGATTCCGACAGGCATGGTGGGTCCCTCCCTTCTGCTTACGCAGCGGTCCCCCTCCCCCCATGCGCCTTCGGACAGCGGGAGAGCGCGAACCCGGGCGACGACCATCACTGCCAACTTCTCCCAGTTGCCGCCAGGGTCGCAGAGTTGGTTACCAACTCTGCTTAACTTGTGCCCAGTTGGTAACCAACTCAAAACATTATCGAGACAACCCCCGCCGGTTGGCCGGAAGTTGTAAGGTTGGCAGGGTGAGCAGGGACCAACCTTCGGCAACCAGCGCCCGGGCCGAACGCGACCGCGTCGCCGACGCACTGCGCGCACGCATCGACTCCGGCGAACTCCGCCCGGGCGACAGCCTGCCGACGCAGAAAGCCCTGATGGACGAGTTCGAGGTCGAACGCGGCGTGGTCCGCAAGGCCCTCGCCCTCCTCAAGAGCGAACACCGCCTCGCCGACGTAGGCCGAGGCTCACCCCCGACGGTCGCGGAGCCCGCCAACCACCGCGAGGGGGTCCCGGCACTCACCGCGGATGTGGAACTGGCAGAGCGGCTCGACGTCGCTTTTCAGGCCACCGATGTCACCCTCGACGTGTTCGGTCTGACCACCGAGACCCTCAACAGCGCGATTGCGCCCACCCTGATGACCATCAGAGCTGGCCGCGCAGCCCCTCACTCGGTCACCTGCCGCATCATGGTCCCCAGCCCCGAGGCGCACCTGGCCCTGCCCCTCCTGATCGCCGACCCGGCGGACCCCCGCCCCCTCCAGCGCCTCAACCGCCTCATCGAACTGCACACGCGCGCCTTCCGCCACAGCATGCAGTACCTCGGCGAACGCGGCCTCGTACAGAACCTTTCCGTCGAAGTTCGCGGCGTGGCCCTCACCCCGACCACGAAGCTCTACCTCCTCAACGGCACCGAAGCGCTCACGGGCTTCTACGAGGTCGTCCCCAACCACGTCCCCGCTCCGGCCGGCGGCGGCCAGATGGACATCTACGACGTCCTCGGCCTCAACTCGCGGCTGTTCCACCACTCCGCTGGCCCCGACAGCCGCGACGAACACGACGCGGCCTTCGTCGACCACTCGCGGAAGTGGTTCGAGTCGATGTGGACGAGCATCGCCACGCCGTACCACTTCGGCTAATGAGCCGTGACTCACGGTAACCCCGCCGACAGCATCCGCGCGGGGATCGGGCAGCGCCCCGGCACACTGTTCGGTGATCGGGAAATGGGCCATACCTGCCTCCGAGATCACACATCGTCACTCGCTGACCTTCGTGGATGCGAATCTACGGAGTTGCACCAGTTGCACACAGCGGACAGCGACACCGAAGATGCCCGGCTTTGTAGGCTCGAAGGCACACACCAGCCTCGATGGCATTGCCAACTGTCCGAAGATGCCAAGGCGTTGTACCTTCCTGAGATGCATCAAGCTGCAGCGGAAGATGACGCCCGTGCTCCCGCATTCCAGCGGATCGCCGACGACCTCCGCCGCCGGATCAGCGAAGGCGAGTTTGCCGACGACACCACGCTGCCTACCCAGGAGTCCCTGGCCGACCAGCATCATGTCTCGCGGCCGACCGTGCAGCGCGCCATCGACCTGCTACGCAAGGACGGTCTGGTCGACGCTCCGAAGAAGGGCCGCCCGCCAAAGGTGCTGCGCACGACTCCGGCCTCGGACGACCTGGCTCCGGTCGACTGCCTGATGCGGGCATTCGGCGAAGAGGACGTCACGCTGGACGTGGTCTCGGTCACGATGCAATCGCTGGTCAGTACCTTGAAAGAGCCGTTCCAGGCGGTGTCGCGTGGAAGCCTGACGCCGGCCAGCATCACCGTCAGAGCACTGATCCCGCGGCGGTCGGCGTTCGAGGATCTTCCCCAGCTCATCCAGCAGCCGCAGGACCGGCGACCAGGCGATCGGCTCCACGAGATCGGCAACAGCTTCGCCCGGGTGCTGTGGGCCGACCTGAACCACCTGGAGGAGAGCGGCCAGGTCAAGGTTTCCGTGCGGATAAAAACAACGGGGCAGCTCCCGGGACACAAGTTCTACATCCTGAACAGTGCCGAAGTCCTGTTCGGCGCCTACACGGTGCAGCCGAACGAGGTGCCGCTCGATCCCGGTTCGGAGAGACGTCACGCCATCTACGACGTCCGCGGCATGGAGACCCCGTTGCTGCACTTCCACGGGACCGAGTACGGCGGCAGCACACATGACGCGGCCTTCATCGACCAGCAGCGCGCGTGGTTCGAGACGCGTTGGCAAACCATAGCCGTACGGTGGAGCGGATGAACGTGACTGCTCTGGAAGAAGTGCTCGAATCGGTAAAGTGCGTGTTCTTCGACTTCGACGGCCCCATCTGCCGGTTGTTCTCGGCGCACCCTGCGGCACAGGTCGCCGGACAGCTCCATACGATGTTGGACAGTTGCGCACCTGGCATGGTCGGCCCATCCGAGTACGACTCGAACGACCCGCACAGCATCCTCGCGGCGGCCCGGAAACTGTTGCCCGACGACGACATGGTCCGGAAGGTGGAGATGCTGCTGACGCAAGAGGAGAAGGCGGCGGCCGCGACGGCCACACCTACCGCAGACGCCCACGAACTGGTTTCCGAACTACACGGGCTCGGGCGTAGCTTGGCCATCACGTCCAACAACTCGGCGGCTGCCATTCAGGTTCACCTGGAGAGGCAGGAACTCAGCCAGTACTTCTCTTCGCACGTACACGGGCGTCGACCCGACGGATCCGGGCTGAAGCCCGACCCCGACTGCCTGTGGCGTGCGATTGGGTCAACCGGCACCACGCCCGATCAGTGCGTGATGATCGGCGACACACCGTCCGATTGGCATGCCGCAATGGCCGCGGGTGTCGCCTTCATCGGCTACGCACGCGCGCCTCACAAGGAGCAGGCACTCAGGGAGACAGGCGCACCACTGGTCGTCGATTCAATGGGTGCCATGCTCCACGTGCTACGCGGTACAGCCCCTTCGCGCTGACACCATCTCGACAATTGATCTGTGTCCATGGGGCGCCGTGCGGCAGACGGAGTAATCTTTCCCGATCACGCCCGCAGCAGAGGACACTTCGCCAGTGCCGGCCTCCGCAACATCCGTTTTCCAAGTCCTCTCCGCCGCAACGGAGCAGGTCATCGGCCCGTTGCCCGGATACCATCACGAGACGTATGCGGTTCGACTGGGCGCCGTTCCGGGGTTGTTCGGGGAGTCGGCCGGGTGGGTGAAGTTGCGGGATCCGCGGCCCGGGTTGTTGTGGTTCGACCGTAGGTGCTTCGGGTCCGAGGACGAACTGCTCGCCGCGCTGGCCGGTCGTGTCTCCCACATTCCCACCGTCGGCCACATCGACTCCCTCACCGTCCAGGGCTTCATCGAAGGGTGCACGCTGGCCGAGGTCGCGCCGCCCGGGGAGGACGTGCCCGCCGAGTTCGTCGGTCAGATCATCCGGCTCTTCCGGGAACTGCTCGCCGTCGAGCCCTACGATCCCGCGCTGCTCGCGCAGCACGCGCCGCTGCCGGCGGAGCGCGGCAGTGCGGAGTTCGCCCAGGATCTCGTCCGTTTCACCTTCACCGACGTGGTCGAGCACTCCCTGCCGCACTTCGACGCGCTGTTCCACAGCCTGGGCATCCACCCGCGGTCCGCCCCCGCCACCGCCTCCTCCCTCGAAGCCCGGCTCCGGGGCATGACACCGCGCCCCTTCGGGCTGCTGCACGGGGACGTGCACCGCGCGAACCTCATCGTCGACGAGCACGACGCCCTCTGGACCATCGACTGGGAGCTGGCCCTCATCGGCGATCCGCTGTACGACCTGGCCACCCACCTGCATCTGATGCGCTATCCGGCCCGCCAGGAGAGCGACGTCATCGCCCGCTGGGCCGACGTGGCGGAGCAGTCCCGGCCCGGTGCCGCCGAAGGTATCGAGGCCGACCTGCCCCGGTACCTCGCGTTCAAGCGGATCCAGTCGGTGTACACGGACGTGATCCGGCAGGCGTACTCGACGGAGCGCGGTGAGACGTCGACCGCCGAGGCGGCCAAGGTGATCAACACCGCGCTCGACCGGGCGGCGGACTCGCTGCTGTTGCCCACGGTGGCCGGTGCCGGCGAGATCGAGCACGAGTTGCTGACATGGCTGGCCACACCGCGGCGGCAGCGCGCGGCCAATACCGGGGGATCACCTTCCGCATCGTAGGGTGACGGCATGAGTGGAGCCGACGAGCCCGCGCACGACCCCGCCGTGTTCGAGCTGGCCACCAAGGCTTTCGAGCTTGCCCGGCAGGGGCAGACCGACACGCTGGCCGCCTACGTGGACGCCGGGGTGCCGGCCGGGCTGCGGGACGACGATGGAGACACCCTCGTCATGCTCGCCGCCGTCAACGGGCACCCCGGGACCGTAGCCGCGCTGCTGCAGCGGGGGGCCGACGCGGATCAGGTCGGGGCCGCGGGTGCGACGCCGCTGGCCGCGGCGGTACGGGCGGGGGCCGACGAGGTCGTGCGGGTGCTGCTGCGGCACGGGGCGGATCCGCAGGCCGGATCACCCTCGGCGGTCGCGACGGCACGGGTGGCCGGCAAGACGGAACTGCTGGAGCTCTTCGGCGGGGTGTGAGGCCCGTGCCGGGTCCTGGTCCGGCCGGCACGGGTTTCCGGAGTCGGCTCACGCGGGTTTCCGGGGTCGGCTCACGCAGGATTCCGGAGGCGGCCCACGCGGGTTCCCGGGGGCGGGCGACGCCCGTTTCCTGGGGTCTCCGTTTCGGTCCAATGCCGTCGTTGCAGCGCGTGGCCCGCCCCCATCGGGCATCGGTCCCTTCCCGTACCCCCCTTACGTCATCCGCCTCCTGAACAGCACCGCCGCTGCCGCCATCGACCCCACCGTCAGCGCCGCGCACCAGGCCAGGGCCTCCCACGGGCTGCTGCCCGCCGGCTGGCCCAGCAGCAGTTTCCGCAGTGACTCGATCACCGGTGTCAGCGGCTGGTGCTCGGCGAAGCCGTGGAGCCAGCCCGGCATCGAGTCGACCGGGACGAAGGCGCTGGACGGGTAGGGCAGGAAGGCCAGGAAGAACGTGAAGCCGCCCGCCGCCTCCGGGGAGTTGGCCAGCAGGCCGACCGCCGCCGCGAGCCACGATATGGCCGTGATCACCGCCAGCAGGATCCCCGCCGACGCGAGCCAGCCGCCGGGGCCCGCGTCCGGGCGGAAGCCGATCGCGAAGGCGACCGCGAAGACCAGCACCGTCGCCGCCAGGTTCCGCACGACGCTGGCGGCGACGTGGCCGGTGAGGACGGCGGTGCCGCCGACGTCGAGGGAGCGGAAGCGGTCGATGACGGCGCCCTTCATGTCGTCCGCGACGCTCATCGCCGTCGTGCCGGCGCCGAAGCCGGCGCACAGGACGAGGACGCCGGGCGCGACGTAGTCCACGTAGCGCCAGGCTCCGCCGGTGTCGATCGCGCCGCCGAAGAGGTAGACGAAGACGAGCATCAGCAGCACGGGCAGCGCCAGCGCCGTGATCACGGCGTCGGGGTTGCGGGAGCTGAGCCGCACGGAGCGGCCGACCATCGTCGCCGAGTGGGTCAGGGCGTCAGCCATCGCGGGTCACCTTCAGGAAGACGTCGTCGAGCGTCGCGGAGTGCAGGGCGAAGCGCTCGACCTGGGTGCGGTCGGGGTCGATGGCGTCGAGCAGGTCGCGTATGTGGGCGGCGCGGCCGTCGGTGGTGACGCCCAGGGTTCGGGTGCCGGCGTCGCGGCGTACGACGAGGTGGTCCAGGGCGTGGGCCGCCTTCTCGTACGCCTCCGGGGAGACCAGCGTGAGGTCCAGCCGCTCGGCGGAGACCTGCTGCTTCAGCTCCGCCGCCGTGCCCTCGGCGACGAGCCGGCCGCCGTCGAGGAGCGCGATGCGGTCGGCGAGGCGGTCGGCCTCCTCCAGATACTGCGTGGTGAGGAAGACCGTGACGCCCGCGTCGGCGAGGCGGCGCACCTCGTCCCAGACGGCCTGCCGGCTGCGGGGGTCGAGGCCCGTGGTCGGCTCGTCGAGGAAGATCACGGAGGGGTCGCCGACCAGGCCCGCCGCGAGGTCGAGACGGCGGCGCATGCCTCCCGAGTACGTACGGACGCGGCGCCCGGCGGCCTCGCCCGCGAGCCCGAACCGCTCCAGCAGCTCGGCCGCGCGGCGGGCGGCGGCGGGGCGGGACAGGCCGGTGAGGCGGGCGACCATGCGGAGGTTCTCGGCGCCGGTCAGCTCCTCGTCCAGCGCGGCGTACTGCCCGGTGAGGCTGATGGCCCTGCGGACCTGCGAGCGCTCCGCGACCACGTCGAACCCGGCGACGCTCGCCGTGCCCGCGTCGGCCCGCAGCAGCGTCGCGAGGATGCGGACCGTCGTCGTCTTCCCGGCGCCGTTGGGCCCGAGGAGGGCGAAGACCGTGCCGGGCCGGACGGTCAGGCCGACGCCGTCGAGCACCTTCGTGCCGCCGTACGCCTTCGTGAGGCCGGCGGCCTCGACGGCGGGGCGGGTGGGCTGGGGCACAGCTCCCCCTTTCTCCGTGAATGCTCCGCAGAGCTGCTTCTGCGCAGGCGCTTCTGCGTATGCCTTACGCACTACTGCGTAGACCATACATGGCACTGCGTATGCCGTAAACTGAGCAGATGGACGCCATGGACACCGCCGGCGAAGGCCGGGGCGGCGAAGACAAGCGCGACACCGGAGCCATTCCCGCCAGCGTCGAGGCCGCCTGGGGCCTGCGGCCGCGGCCCCAGAAGGGACCCAAGCGGGGGCTGACGCTCGACGGGATCGTCGCGGCGGCGGTCGCGGTCGCGGACGCGGAGGGGCTGGAGGCCGCGTCGATGGGGCGGGTGGCCAAGGAGCTGGGCGTCTCGACGATGGCGCTGTACCGGTACGTGGCCACGAAGGACGAGCTGGTCACGCTGATGGTCGACGGGGCCTTCGGCCCGCCGCCGCCCCTGCCCGCGGAGGCCGAGGGCGACTGGCGGGCGGGGCTGCGGCACTGGTACCAGGCCGTGGGCAACGCGATGTTCGCGCACCCCTGGGCCGTGGCGCACGTGCCGAGCGGCGGCCCGCCCGTCACGCCGAACCAGCTCGCGGCGCTCGACCAGGCCCTCTTCATCCTCCGCGACACCCCGCTCACGGAGTTCGAGAAGGTGGCCACGGCGCTGCTGGTGAGCAACCAGGTGCGCGCGGAGGTCACGATCGCCCTGGCGATGGGCGGCAGCCCCGACGTGGAGCGGCTGATGAACGAGTACAGCCACTTCCTGCTCCGCGTCTCCGATGCCGGCCACCTGCCCCATCTGCGTACGGCGGTGGAGGGCGGCGCGTTCGACGAGGCGGACGTGGAGGCGCCGCAGAACCCCTCGGACTACGACGAGTTCGCGTTCGGCCTGGAGCGCGTGCTCGACGGCATCGAGGCGCTGATCGAAGGGCGCCGCCGCCAGGACTGACCACGGCTTCCGCACGCCGATCACGGGCTTCCGCACACCCGGGCCCCGGGGGATCATGTGGCATGCGCGCGGACGGCTGGCACCTCACCGATGACCTCGACGAATTCCTGGCCGAAGCGGAGGGGTTCCTGCGCGCCCGGCCCGTACCGCACATCATGGCGCTGACCTGGGCGGCCCGGCTGAAAGCGCGCGGCACGGGCCCGTACGGCGGTGGGCGCCCGCTGCTCGGCCGGCTGTCGCACGCGGGGGCGGTCACCGGCGTGTGCCACCAACTGCCGGGCCGCAGCCTCGGCCTCACCCCGCTCACCCCGGCACAGACCGACTCCCTCGCCGCGCGTCTCGCGGCCCTCGGCCACACCCCGCCGGGCGTCGGCGGCGACCACGACACCACCACCGCCTTCGCAGCCGCCTGGCAGCGGCACACGGGCGCCACCCCGACCCCCGCGGTCCGCCTCCGGCTGCGCCGCCTCGGTACGCTCACGCCGCCGGAACCCGCGCCGGCGGGTCGGGCGCGGGCGGCGCGCGAGGCGGACCACGAGCAACTCATGGACTTCTGCCGCGGCTTCGCGGCCGACGTCCGCGAGGACGTCACCATCGACGCCGCCACCTGGCCCACGACCCGCTACGCCGACAAGCACTACACCTTCTGGGAGACCCCGGACGGCACCCCCGTCTCCATGGCGGGCATCAACCCGGCGGTCGCCGGCCTCGCCCAGGTCGACCCGGTCTACACCCCGGCCGCCCACCGCGGCCACGGCTACGCGGCCGGGGTGACGGCGGCGGTGACCCGCACGGCGCTCGCCGCGGGCGTCACGGAAGTGGCGCTCTTCACCGACGCGACCAACCCCACGAGCAACGCGCTCTACCAGCGCCTCGGCTACGACCTGTTCGCCGACTGGACGACGTACACGTTCGCGCAGGGCTGACGAGCATCCTCAGCATGCCGAGCCCCGCCACGACCGCGGCGAGATGCAGCGCGGCGGCGACGGCGGGGCTCTCGGGCAGGGTCACGCCTGCGGGGCGGGCGAGCGCCACGTACACCGTGAGGGGCAGCTTCCAGCCGCTCCACGCGAAGAGCGAACCGGAGCCGAGCCAGCCGAGTCCGAGCAGGAGCGGACGGGGCACGCGGGCCGGGCGCGCCCGGACGAGCACCAGGACGGCGGCGGACCCGGCGAGCGCCCAGAACGCGCTCAGGCCGGTCAACAGGTATCCGTCCGTGCTGCGTTCGCCCGGGTGCGCCGCGCCCGCGGTGCCGCCCGCGGCCCAGTACAGCCACACCAGTCCGACGGCGGCGGCGACGCCGGCGGACCAGGACGCCGCGGTACGGGGCCCGTCCCCGGCCCGCCCCGTGAACGCCTCCGGCCAGCGCCGCCGCAGGTAGGCGGGCAGGGCGAGGGCGAGACCCAGGCCCATCGACACGAAGCCGAACTGGATCAGGGCGGCTTCCCAGCCGGGCATTTCGGGTCCGTCGCCACCGCCACCCTCCCCACCGCCACCGCTACCGCCACCGCCGTCGCCGTCGCCGTCCCACAGCGTGCTGAACACCGCGTAGGGAAGGATCGACACGAGGAACCCCGACCCGACCCAGGCGCAGAACGCCACCAGCCACCCCGGTATCCGCATGCCCCAGGGCCGTACCAGCGCGAGCGCCAGGGCGATGCCGATGGCCGCCATCCCGATGGTCACCGTGTTGAGGACCAGCCAGCCGGCCAGATCGAAGCCGCCGCCGACCGGCGCCACCCCCAGGAGCGCGCCGACGACCCACGACACCTTGATCAACGCATACGGCGCCAGGGCCAGCGCCGCCCCGTACCCCGACCACCGGCCGACTCGGTCCCAGCCTTCCACCGGATGTCCCTCCCTCCGCAGGAACACCAGGCTCGGCCCTCACCCCGCCCCCGTACGTCCACCGCCGGAGGTGTCCGCCTCCCCCGGACGGCGGGGACGGGTCTCGTCATCGAGGCGGACGGGCGTGCCGGATGCGCCTGTACGCGCCGCGCCGAGACGGAGTTCGTACACGCGTCTACCGCGCCCGGCGCTCCACGACATCGGCCACCACGCAACTCACGTTGTCGGGGCCGCCGGAGCCGTTGGCCAGGGCGACAAGCGCGCGGACCGTCTCCTCGGGTTCGCCGCCCTCCGCGAGCACCCCGCGGATGTCCCCGTCCGGCACGACGGCCGGCAGCCCGTCCGAGCACAGCAGGTACCGGTCCGCCGGCCGGGCGTCGTGCAGGCGCATGTCCGGTGTGGCAGCGGGGTCGTGGCCCAGGGCGCGGAGCAGCAGGGAGCGCTCGGGGTGGGAGGCGGCTTCCTCCGGGGTGAGGCGGCCTTCGTCGACCATCGACTGCACGACGGTGTGGTCGTGGGTGATCAGGAACAGCTCGCCGTCGCGCAGGAGGTACGCGCGGGAGTCGCCGATGTGGACGAGGGCGAGCTGCGAGCCGGTCCAGAGCATCGCGGTGAGAGTGGTCCCGGCGTCCGCGGGCGACGAGGCGGCGACGGCGCGTACGGCGTGCCCGGCCTGCTCGATCGCGTCCTCCAGCACGTTGAGGAGACCGCCCGCCGGAATGCCGTCGGTCCCCAGGCGCCGGAGCGCGTCGACGGCGGCCGCACTCGCGGGCGCGCCCAGCCCTCCGTACCCGTCGGCGACGGCGAGGAGCCGGTCCCCGGCGTAGGCGGTGTCCTGGTTGCTCTCCCGTACGAGACCGGGGTCGGACAGGGCGGCGTAACGGATGTCCAGGGGCATGGCGGGTTCCTTCCACGACAGATGGCCGACGAGGAAGGCGGCCAGCTCCCGCCGCGCGGCGGTGTCGGCCTCGACCTGCGCCCAGTACGCCCGGACCTCCGCCGCGGCGCCCGCGGCGTCCAGCGAGCAGACGTACCGGATACGGGCCAGGGGCATCCCGAGCCGCCGCAGCCAGGCGACGAGCCGCGCCTGCTCCAGTTGCCCGGGCGCGTAGAGGCGGTAGCCGGTCACCGGGTCCACGCGGGCGGGGGTCAGCAGCCCCAGCTCGTCGTAGAGCCGCAACGCCTTGGGCGACAGCCGCGCGGCGCGCGCGAAGGCCCCGATGGTCAGCAACCCCATGCCGTTCCTCCTCGTACCGGGCGGCCGCCCGGTACGGCCGATGCTGCGGCTTGCCCCAAGGTGAAGGTCAACCACGGCGTCTAGGCTCGTCAACGGTCAGTCCACCGGCCGGTCCCCGGGAGCCGTCATGCAGATGAAGCTGAGCGCGATCACCCTCGACTGCCCCGATCCCCCGCTGCTGGCGGCGTTCTACCAGCAGGCGACGGGCCTCGAGCTCCACCCGAAGTCGGACGCCGGCTTCGCGGGCCTCACGGGCGCCGGCGGACTCGTCATCGGCTTCCAGCGGGTCGACGGCTACCGGGCCCCCACCTGGCCCACCCAGGTGGTGCCGCAGCAACTCCACCTCTGCTTCACGGTCGAGGAGGACCTGGTCGAGGCCGAGGCCCGGCTCCTCTCCCTGGGCGCGGCCAAGCCGCCAGGCCAGCCCGAGGAGGACAGATGGCGGGTCCTGACCGACCCGGCGGGGCACCCCTTCTGCATCGTCGGAGCGGCTGCCGCGTCCGGGTGAAGGGCTGCGGCCGCGTCTTACGCCCGGCGCCTCGGGATGGGCGGTGCGACGCCGCACGCGAAAACCCGGCGACGCCGGCGAACCTCCCCGGGATACTCGTCGCCCATGGATGAGGTCAACGTCGTCGTCGCCCATTCCGAGCGTGCGACGCTGCGCGTCGGTGACGTGTTCCTGAAGGTGGACACCGATCAGGCGCGCATCGACGTCGAGGTCGAGGCGATAGCCCTGGTGCCAGTGCCGACCCCGGAGGTCCTGTGGCGCAAGCCGTCCGTGCTCGCGATCGCCGCGGTCCCGGGGGCCGAGCTCGGCCGCCTCGGTGAGCCGTCGGCCGCCTCGTCGGCGGCGTGGGCCGCGGCGGGTGCCGCCGTCCGGCGGTTGCACGACGCCCCGTTGCCGCCCTGGCCCGGCCGGCGGCGCCGGGGTCCCGGCGAGTGGGCGGCGGAACTCGACGGCGAGTGCGAGCTGCTCGTGAAGAACGGCATCCTGCCCGCCGACCTCGTCACCCGCAACCGCCGGGTCGCCGAGGCCGCACTCCAGCCGTGGACTCCGGTGTTCGCGCACGGCGACCTGCAGATCGAGCACGTCTTCGTCGAAGGCAACGAGGTCACGGGCATCATCGACTGGTCCGAGGCGGGCCGGGGCAATGCCCTGTTCGACCTCGCCACCCTGACGATCGGACACCCGGACCACCTCGACGACGTCATCGCCGGTTACGGCACCGGCGTCGACACCGACGCGATCCGCGCGTGGTGGTCGCTGCGCAGCCTGCTGGGGGTGCGCTGGCTGGTCGAGCACGGCTTCGACCCGTTCGCACCGGGCTGCGAGGTCGACGTACTGAAATCCCGGATGTGACGCTCCGCGGGCCCGCTGCCGCGAGCGTCGATCCCGCGATCGTCACGCTCGAGGCACTCGCGATAGTATCGCGATATGTGGCGTGCGACACACTTGCAAGCAAGTGCTTGCAATAGTTAGCACCGGTGCGGCAGCCTTGAAGCATGGGTTCGATACACGTCGGCAACCTCGGGGAGTTCCTGCGGGAGCAGCGGCGCAGTGCGCGGCTCAGTCTGCGGCAGCTCGCCGATGCCGCCGGGGTCTCGAATCCGTACCTCAGTCAGATCGAGCGCGGGCTGCGCAAGCCCAGCGCCGAGATTCTGCAGCAGCTCGCGAAGGCGCTGCGGATCTCCGCCGAGACGCTGTATGTGCAGGCGGGGATCCTGGACGAGCGCCGGGGTGACGGGGCCGACGGGATGGCGGTGCACACCGCGATACTCACCGATCCCGCGATCAGCGAGCGGCAGAAGCAGGTGTTGCTGCAGATCTACGACTCCTTCCGCAAGGAGAACGCGCGCGACGACGCGGGCGGCGGTGCGGAGGAGGAACAGACGGAAGGGGATGCCCCGCGGCCGGGTGGCGGGCGGGGTGAGGGCGACGCGAGGCCCGCCAGTGACCGGAGGAGAACACCATGACCATGACCGACGACGTACGCAAGACGCTCAGCGACCCCACGCCTCTCTACGCCGTCGCGGGTACCGCCGATCTGGCGCTGGAGAAGCTGCGTGAGGTGCCCGCGCTGGTGGAGCGGCTGCGGGCCGAGGCGCCCGAGCGGCTGTCCGCGGTGCGCGAGACCGACCCGCGGGAGGTCCAGGAGCGGGTGTCGAAACAAGCCAAGGAGGCGCAGGCGAAGGTCACCGAGCGGCTCGGCGACCTGGACACCGACATCAAGAAGCTGCGCGAGACGGCGCAGGACCTCGCCCTTCAGGGCGTCGGTCGCGCCGCCGAGTACGCGGTGAAGGCCCGCGAGACCTACGACGAGCTGGCCGAGCGCGGCCGCGGTGCCGTCGCGGAGTGGCGCGGGGAGACCGCCGACGCGGTGCAGGTGACCACCGAGATCATCCGGCCCGGTGGCGAGAAGGCGGCCGCCGACGAGGGTGTCGCTGCCGACGAGGCTCCCGCTGCCGCCAAGCCCGCCGCGAAGAAGGCCGCTGCCAAGAAGGCCGCCCCCCGTAAGCGCGCCCCCCGGGCCAGCGCCAACGGCACCGCGAAGAAGTCCGCCCCCAAGAAGAACACCCCCAAGGCGGACTCCTGAGCTCCGCGTCCCGGGCACCCCTCGCGTGCCCGGGGCGTTATCCGGGTACGGTGTCTGCGCCGGACCCCTGAACAGTTAGTCGGACTAATAGGCGGTGGACCGCGTGCTCATCTCTGGCTTCTACTCGTTGCTCGGGCTGCTCAGCCTGGCCTTGACGGTGTTCGCCGGGGCGGCCCTGATCCTGGCGGCCCTGGCCCGCGAGGACGCGTACCGCGCCGCCGACAAGAACACCAAGCAGTTCTGGCTGATCATCCTCGGCATCGGCTTCGCCGTGATGGTCATCTTCCCGATCATGTCGTTCCTGCCGATCATCGCGCTGATCGCGGCCATCGTCTTCATGGTGGACGTACGGCCCGCGCTCAAGCAGGTCGGCGGCGGGCGGCGGCGCGGGGGCAGCAGCTCCGACGGGCCCTACGGCCCGTTCAACGGGCGCTGACCCGCGCGTCGGCGATCACGGCATCCGGTCCCCGGGTCCGCAAGGGCCCGGGGGCCGGTCCAGTAGCAGGACCGCCACGTCGTCGGTGAGGTCGCCGCCGTTGAGCGCCCGGGCCTCGGTGACCGCGCCGTGCAGCAGATCGTCGCCGGCCAGGCCCTGGTCCAGCAGCCTGCCGACCAGCGCGAGCATGCCGTCCTGGCCCAGCCGGCCGCGCCCTGGTCCCGTACGGCCCTCGATGAGGCCGTCGGTGTAGAGCATCAGGCTCCAGGCGCCGCCCAGCTCCACCTGCTGGCGCGGCCAGCGGGCGCGCGGCAGCAGACCGAGCGCCGGGCCGCCCAGCTCCTGCGGCATCAGCCGCGGCCGGCCGCCGGGGACGGCGACCAGCGGCGCCGGGTGGCCCGCCAGGTAGAGGCCGGCGCGGCGGGCGTCGGGGGAGACGTCGACCGTGCACATCGTGGCGAATATCTCGTCGTCCGCCCGCTCGTTCTCCAGCACCTGCTGGAGCGTCGCCAGCAGCTCGTCGCCGACCAGGCCGGCGAACGTCAGCGCCCGCCAGGCGATGCGCAGCTCCACGCCGAGCGCGGCCTCGTCCGGGCCGTGGCCGCAGACGTCGCCGATCATCGCGTGCACCGCGCCGTCGGGGGTGCGCACCGCGTCGTAGAAGTCGCCGCCTAGGAGCGCGCGGGTGGGGGTGGCGCCGGCGGCGGGCGGCGGCAGCCCGGGGCGGTAGCAGGCGGCGAAGCCGAGGCCGGAGCCGGCGAGCAGCGGCGTGGGCAGCAGCCCGCGCTCCAGCCGGGCGTTCTCCTGTGCCCGCAGCCGCGAGGCCGTCAGCCGGCTCTGCGCCAGGTCGGCGCGCTTGCGCTCCACCGCGTAGCGGATGGCGCGGCCGAGCACCCGGCCGTCCAGCTCGCCGCGGAAGAGGTAGTCCTGCGCGCCGACGCGGACCGCCTCTGCGGCCAGCTCAACGTCGTCCTCGTCGGTGAGCGTCAGCACCGCGTGCAGCGGCGCCATGGCCAGCACCTCGTGCAGCGCCTCCAGCTCGTCGCCCTCTTCCGCCGGTTCGGCGTCGTCCGCGACGGCGGCCTCGCCGGTCACGCTGAGGTCCAGCAGGATGCAGTGCACGTCGGGGCCGAGCAGCCGCTCCGCCTCGGTGAGATTGCGCGCCGTACGCACCCGGATGCGCTCGCCGTGGCGGCCGGAGCCCGCCTGCTCCAGCATCCGCGCGATGCCGGGTCCACTGCCCGGCTCCGCCTCTATCAGCAGCAGCGTCAGCGTCTCCGGCACCGCCCGCTGGCGCGCGTGCGGCTGCCCGGGGACCGGGCCGTGCCCCGAGCGCTGCGCCGGCAACGGCGCGTGCGGCTGCGGCGACGGCGCGTGCGCGGCCGGCGGCAGTGGGTGCCGCCGCCGCGTCGCGGCCTGCGTCTCGGCCACGCCGGCACCTGCGGCGGACTGGTCAGGTCCGCCGGACGGTCCGGAGGCCGGGGAACGCCCGGGTACGGGCATCGCTCTTCCTTCCCTCCCCCCGAGGGTGACGGCCGAGCGCGAGCGCGCTCGCGGCCGTTTTCCGCGGCTCGTGCCGTCTACAGCAAAACCGCCAAGGAGGGACCCTAGCGTGATCACCCGCCGGTAGGAACGGGCGACGCGGCCCGGAACGCGGCCGCTCCCCCGGTCCTTTGCCCTGCTGGGAGCGCCCGCGCCGGGCCCTGCCGCCCCGAATCCCGCAGGCCGGCCACATGACGCAGATCACGCGTCGGGACGCACCACGCCCTTGATCGGCATGCTGCCCGCGCCCGCGACGGTCACCTGCCGGCCGGGCCGCGGCGCGTGCACGATCGCGCCGTCGCCGACATATATGCCGACGTGACTGGCGTCGGAGTGATAAATGATCAGGTCGCCGGGGCGCATTTCGCTCACGTCGATCCGCGCCAGCCCCGCCAACTGGGTCTGCGAGGTCCGCGGGATCCGCACCCCGGCCGCCTCCCAGGCGCGCATCGTCAGCCCCGAGCAGTCGAACGTGTCCGGCCCTTCGGCGCCCCACACGTAGTCCTTGCCGATCTGGTCCGACGCGTACGCGATGGCCTTCCGGCCGGCGGGCGTCGCCTCGGCGTCGATCTCGTCGAGGACCCCTGAGTCCAGCCAGCGCGCCTGCGCCTCACGGGCACGCTCCCGCTCCAGCCGGCGCAGCCGCTCCCGCTCCTCGGCCTTGAGCTTCTTCTCCAGCTTCCTCGCCTCGGCGAGGCGCTCCTCTATCCGCTCCTTCGCCCCGGCCCTGGCCTCGCGGCTGTGCTCCAGCCGCTCATACGTCCCGGCGGCCTCCTTCGCATAGCCGTCCAGCCGCTGCTGCGTGCCGGTCACCTCGGTGATCAGCCGCCGCTGGGCGTGCTGCCCCTTGCGGGCCAGCCGCAGGTCGTCGACGAACTCCTCCGGATCGTCGCTGAGCAGCAACTGCGCCTCCATCGGCAGCCCGCCGCCGCGATACTGCGCCCGGGCCAGCGCGCCCGCCTCGTCCTTCAGCCCGGCCAGCCGCTCGCTCGTGTCGGCCACGGCCTTGTCGAGCCGCTCGACCTCCTTGCGCTGCTTCTTCGCCTTCTCCTCCGCGTCGTTGTACGCGTCGGTGGCGGCCTCCGCCTCGCGGTACAGCCGCTCCACGCGGGCGTGCACCTCCTCGACCGTCGGCTTCGGCTCCGCCTCCGCGGCCGGCCCGGTCAGCGGCACGAGCAGCGCCAGCAGGCCGGTCACAGTCAGCACGACGCCTCTGCGCCGGCGCGCTCCCGCCGCCGGCGCCTCCCCGATTCCGCGCATGCGTCTCCCCCACTCCCCCGATCGTGGTCCGCGGGCCCCTCCTCCAGCGGGCCCGTCCCGGGGCTCTGGCCAGCCCCGCGCGATCACATGCCTCGGATGCTGCCATATCGGCCACAACTCCCGCAGCCCTCATCCACAGACCTGTGGATAACCGGATGAGGAGTTGCAACACGGCTGCGACACAGGGTGGTTCGGGGAGGTTCGAGTGATTCAGGGGGTTCGGGGAGGTCGAGTGGTTTTGGAGGGTCGGGTGGTTCGGGTGGTTCGGTGGTTCGGGAGGGGTTGAGGAGGTCCGGAGGCTGCGGGGTTCTAGGGAGGCCCGGAGACTTCGGAGGTGGGTAGGAGGCGCCGCGGAGTTCGGAGGCTCCAGGGCGGTGGGTCCGGGTTTCGGGAGGTTCCCCGGGGTTCCGGGAGGATCCGGGGGTGGAGGTTCCGGGGGACGGAGGGTTCGAGGGCCGGGGTCGGAGGGGTTCGGCGGTCGGCGGTCGGCGTTCGAGGGTCGGCGGTCCGGGAGGTTTCGGGAGAGACGCCGCCCCTCAGCGGCAGCCGCAGCTCAGCGGCAGCCGCAGCTCGCCACCGCTGCCGCCATCCGGTCCAGCGCGTCCCCCGCACCCGTGCGGTCCGTCGCGTCCATCGTGAAGAACGCGAACGCCAGCAGCCGCCCGTCCGCGTCCACCACCGTCCCCGCCAGCGAGTTGACCCCCGTCAGCGTCCCCGTCTTCGCCCGCACCACGCCCCGCGCCGCCGCCGTGCCCCCGGCGTCGGAGCCGTCCGTGCCGGCGTCCCCGTAGCGGTCCCGCAGCGTGCCGTTGAATCCCGCCACCGGCAGCCCCGTCAGCAGCGACCGCAGCTCCGGGCGGTCCGGGTCCGCCGCCGTGACCAGCAGCCGGGCCAGCAGGTCCGCCGAGACCCGGTTGTCGCGGCTGATGCCGCTGCCGTCGGCGAACCGCGCCCCGCGCACCGGCAGCCCCAGCTTCTTCAACTGCCCGGCCACCGCCTTCCCCGACCCCGCGAAGCTCGCGTCCCGCCCCGCCGCGATCGCCGTCTGCCGGGCCAGCGCCTCACCGAGGTCGTTGTCGCTGTACGTCAGCATCCGCTCGGTCAGCTCCGCCAGCGGCGCCGAGTACGTCGCCGCCAGCTTGTCCGCCTTCTCCGGCACCCGCCCGGCCCGCGGCCCGCCCGCGACCCGTACGCCCGCCTCGCGCAGCTCCCCCGCGAAGGCGTCCGCCGCCTCCCGCGCCGGGTCCGTGCCGCGGGGCGCCGGGCCGTGCCAGGAATCGTCGAGCCGGGCCTCGTTGACCATCAGCGGGGTGACGGGGGCGATGTTCTCGTTCGGCCCGATCTCGTGCAGGACGTCACCGGCGTACGCGGTGGCGTCGTACCGTACGGCCACCTTCCGCACGCCGTCCTTCTTCAGCTTCCGCGCCGTGTCCCGCGCCAGCCCCTTCAGCCGCTTCGCGGACAGCGTGGGGTCGCCGCCGCCGACGAGGAAGACCTCCCCGCCCTCGGCGAGCGAGGCGGTCGGGATGCGGTGGTCGGGGCCGAGGGCGGCGAGGGCCGCGGCGCCGGTGGCCAGCTTGACCGTGGAGGCGGGGACGACGCCGGTGGTCTCGTGCGCGCCGTACAGTTCGCGGCCCGTGGTCACGTCCCACACGGCCGCGGTGGTCGGCGAGCCGAGCGCGGGGTTCTTCAGCAGCGGCGCCAGCTCCCTGGCGAGCCCGGCGCCGGTCGGCCGGGGGGCGGCGACGGGCCTGGTGCCGTCCTGCGGGCCGAGCGGGGTCAGCACCCGCGGGGCACCCGCGCCGGCGCCTTGCAGGCCGTCTCCGGGGGCGCCTTTGCCCGGTACGCCGTCGGAGGAGCCGTGATCCGCGTCACCTGTACGGCCTCCGGCGGCATCCGCGCGCGCGGCCGTCTGCTTCTCCGCCGTACGCTGACCCGAGTCCCAGGGCCCCGCCGCGGCGATCACGCTCGCGGCGAGGACCCCGCCCAGCGCACCGGACGCGGCCACCAGCCGCACCGTACGCCGGGTGTGCAGGGGCTGCGCTTCCCACCGCCGGGTCCAGTGCCGTACCCAGCGGGCGGCCTTCCGCCGTGCCACCGCGACCCCGACCCTCACCAGGGACCAGCCCCTTTCGCCACCACCCCGCTGCGTGGGG
Organism: Streptomyces sp. NPDC004134; assembly: GCF_042874195.1. Lineage (NCBI taxonomy): Bacteria > Bacillati > Actinomycetota > Actinomycetes > Kitasatosporales > Streptomycetaceae > Streptomyces > Streptomyces sp. NPDC004134. Next base: position 65,436 of record NZ_JBIAMS010000030.1, read on the forward strand.
GACACTTAATCATCTGAACCATGCTGATCTTGAAGGAGAGCCACCCGTGGAGTTCGACGTCACCATCGAGATCCCGAAGGGTTCGCGGAACAAGTACGAAGTCGATCACGAGACGGGCCGGATCCGCCTGGACAGGCGGCTCTTCACCTCGACCAGCTACCCGGCAGACTACGGCTTCATCGAAGGCACGCTCGGAGAGGACGGCGACCCGCTGGACGCGCTGGTCCTTCTGGACGAGCCCACGTTCCCCGGATGCCTCATCGCGTGCCGCACGATCGGCATGTTCCGCATGACCGACGAGGCCGGCGGCGACGACAAGGTGCTGTGCGTGCCGGCGCACGACCCGCGGGTCGAGCACCTGCGGGACATCCACCACGTGTCGGAGTTCGACCGGCTGGAGATCCAGCACTTCTTCGAGGTGTACAAGGACCTGGAGCCCGGCAAGTCCGTGGAAGGCGCCAGTTGGGTGGGCCGGCAGGACGCGGAGGCCGAGATCGAGGCGTCCAAGAAGCGCCTGGAGGCCGCGGGCGGGCACCACTGACCGGCGGCCGCTGACGTACGTCCCACGCCGCCGGCTTCCGCGAGGAGGCCGGCGGCGGCGGTCGGTACGGCACGGGAGGCGGCGCGAACGCCGTGGCGGCGACGGTCCCTAGAAGCCTCTGGTGCGTTTGACGCCCCGGCGGGCGGGTGTCGTTTTCACGCCCGGGCGTTTCATGAACAGGCGGGCCATCTCGCTGCCCAGGTTCACCCCGATCGCGATGGCCAGCGCCAGCGCGGCCGCGGTCAGCAGCGAGCGGGCGCCCGCGTTCAGGTTGTCCTGGGCGAAGCCCAGCAGGCCGAAGTACGTGGCGCTACCGGGCAGCAGCGGGCCGATGGCGGCCGTGACGTACGGCAGCGCGGAGATGAACCGGTAGCGCGAGAAGAGCTGGCCGAAGAGCCCGACGAGGCCCGCGGCGAGCGCCGTGGCCAGCACCGGCGACTTGTTCGCCTGGTGGGCGATGACCGCGTAGATCAGCCAGGCGACGCCGCCGTTGAGGGTCACGACGATCACGGTGGAACGCTCCTGCTGGAGCAGCACCGCGAAGGCCAGCGTCAGCAGCATCGCCGCGAGCAGCGAGACGATCGGCCGCTCCTGCCGGTGCAGCGCGGCGTCCGGACTCAGCTCGGCACCGAGCTGGACGCCCACGTAGAGCACGATCAGCACCCCGACGACGATGCCGACGACGAGGTACAGGACTTCGAGCAGGCGGGCCGAGGCGGTGATGTAGTAGCCGGTCAGCCCGTCCTGGACGGCGGCCACCAGGGCCCGCCCGGGGATCAGCGCGAAGAGCCCACCGGTGATGACGGCGGAGGACTGGGCGTTGACGGCGGCGATGTTGAGCGTGACGCCGACCGCCGCCGGGGCCATCGCGGCGGCCACGAACTGGTAGAACTCCGGCAGCCCGCGCCCCGCCGCCAGCCACGCGAGCCGGTCGCCGAGCATCGCGCCGATCGCGGCCGCGCAGAACACCAGCGGCCCGCCGCCCACCAGCGTCGCCGCGGCGCCCGACAGACCGCCGCTGGCGAGGGTGAGGGCCCACTTGGAGTACGGGTGCCGGTTGCGCCGGATCTCGGCGAGGCCGCGGTACGCCTCCTCCAGGCTCACTGCGGCGGCCTCGTCGACGATGGCGTCGACGAGGCGGTAGACGGCGGAGAGCCGGTTGTAGTCGGTGCCGCGGCGGCGCACCGTGCGGCTGAGCGTCACCGGATCGTCGACCAGGGACGGCTGGTACGTGACCGTCAGAAGGGTGAACGTGACGGTCGGCTCGCAGCGGTCCAGGCCGAACGCGTGGGCGATGGCGAACATCGCGGCCTCGACGTCCTCCGCGCCCTCGCCGCCGGCGAGCAGCAGTTCGCCGATGCGCAGGGTGAGGTCGAGTACGCGCGGGACCGGCAGCGCGGTCTCCTCGGTGGGCGACAGCGCCCGTTCGGGCGTGGGGCGTTCCGTCATGGGCGTACGGAGCATGACACGCATCCGGTCCTGCCACGGCGTGGATCGTGACAGAGGACCCGTAGCGGGTGCGGGCGGCGGGGCGACCCCGGCGGCGGCCCCGGGGCCGCCGCGCGGGGGCCGGAAGCCGGAGTGGCCGTTGCCGTGGTCCTCGGCGGCGTGCTCGCCTACGCCCGCGGGGCGGGCGAACTCCGAGGTCGTCTGCCCGTCTTCAGGCGGCGGGGGGAGGGGCACGCCGAAGGGCGGCGTGAACGCGCTGTGCGCTTCGTCGGACTGCGGCTTCTCCTCGCCGTTATCCGGTTCGGGCTCCTGACCCACTGGACCATCACCCCCCGCGGACGTGCCGAAAGGTTTACGCCCGCGAGCATAAGTCGGCCGCATGAAGAACGCCCCCGGGGGGTCGGAAGGGTACGGAGGCACGGCGGCACATCGGATCAAGTCGTACGAACGGGGCGCCACTGGCGCGCAGCGGGGGCGCCACCCGCGTCGAGAGCGCCGTCGCCCACGCCCGCGGGCGCCGCCCACCACCCGCTCGTACGCGCCCTCAGCGCCCCAGGCCCCGGTACCGGCGGACCGCCAGCGGGAAGAACACCGCGAGCAGCACCAGCGGCCACACCACCGCCAGCAGCACCGGGTGCTGCGCCGCCCACGAGTCTCCGGTCCAGCCCGGGTTGCCGAACAACTCGCGGATCGCGCCCGCCGTCGCCGACATCGGGTTCCACTCCGCGACGGCGCCCAGCCAGCCCGGCATCGTCTCCGGCGAGGTGAACGCGCTGGACAGGAACGCCACCGGCCACACCAGGATCTGCACGGCCACCACCATCTCCGGCTTGCCCGCCACCAGACCGAGGAAGATCCCGGCCCACAGCATCGCGAACCGCAGGAGCAGCAGCAGCCCGAACGCGGCCAGCGCCTCCGCCCACGTACCGTGCCAGCGCCAGCCGACCGCGAGCCCCGCGCCGGCCATCGCGGCGAGGCCGACGGCGGACTCGGCCATGTCGGTGAGCGCACGGCCGACGAGGACCGCGGACGGGGCCATCGGCATGGTCCGGAAGCGGTCGACGACGCCCTTGCCGAGGTCGGAGGTGAGGGAGACCATCGTGGCCTCCAGCCCGAAGGACATGGAGAGCGCGAGCATGCCGGGCACCAGGTACTCGCGGTAGCTGCCGCCGCCGCCCACGGCGATGCCGCCGCCGAGCAGGTAGGTGAAGACCAGCATCATCATCACCGGGAAGACCAGGCTCACCACGGCCTGGCCCGGCCGGCGGGCCCAGTGCGCGAAGCCGCGGCCGGTCATCGTCAGCCCGTCGGCGACCGCCCACTTCAGCCGCGCGCCCGCGGTGCGGGCGGGCGGCGGGACGGCGAGGGCGGTGGCGGTGGCGGTCATACGGTGCTCCCTTCCGCTACGGCGCGCGCCGGGCCGCCGGCGCCGCCGTCCGCCGGGTCACGGCCCGGCTCCTGGTCCTTGTCCCGGCCCGGCTCCCCGTCCCCGTCCCGGTCCTGATCCGGTCTGCGGCCGGTGAGGTGGAGGAACACCTCGTCCAGCGTCGGCCGGCGCAGCGACACGTCCTCCGCCGTCACCCCCGCCGCGCCCAGCCCCGCCACGGTCTCGGCCAGCGCCGCCATCCGGTCGGCGACCGGTGCGCTGATCCGCCGGGCGTCCGCGTCGACCTCGACGTCGTCCTCCTCGGCGCGGGCGGCCATGCCGATCACGGCCGCCGCGGCTGCGAGCAGGTTCGCGTCCCGTACGACGACGTCGATGCGGTCGCCGCCGAGCCGCGCCTTCAGCTCGTCCGAAGTGCCCTCGGCGACGGCCCGGCCGTGGTCCACGACCGAGACCCGGTCGGCGAGCTGGTCGGCCTCCTCCAGGTACTGGGTGGTGAGCAGCACGGTCGTGCCGTCGCCGACGAGCGAGCGGACCGCCTGCCACACCTCCGTACGGCCGCGGGGGTCGAGGCCCGTCGTCGGCTCGTCCAGGAAGAGCACCTGCGGCCGCATGAGGAGGCTCGCGGCGAGGTCGAGCCGGCGCCGCATGCCGCCGCTGTACTGCACGACCGGCTTGTCCCCGGTGCCTTCGAGGCCGAACTGCTCCAGCAGCGCCGCCGCCCGCCGCCGGGCGCCGGCCCGGCCGAGGTGGTAGAGCCGGCCGAACAGCTCCAGGTTCTGCCGGCCGCTGAGCACCTCGTCGACGGCGGCGTGCTGGCCGAGCAGCCCGATGCGGTAGCGGACCTCGTCCGGCTCCCGTACGGGGTCGTGTCCCGCGACGCGCGCGGTGCCGCCGTCAGGGCGCAGCAGGGTGGCCAGGATCCGTACGGCCGTGGTCTTGCCCGCGCCGTTGGGGCCGAGCACGGCGTGCACCGTGCCCGCGGGGACCGCGAGGTCCAGGCCCGCGAGCGCCGCCTTCGCGGCGCCCTTCTTCCCGTAGGTCTTGCGCAGTCCTTCGGCGAGGATCGCCGTCATACGCCTCCTCCACTCCCTCAGGTAGTCAAGTTTGACCACCGGGGCGAAGGTATCCCCGGTCCGACCATTAGTCAAACTTGATTAATGGGCCTCCGGAGCGCCGGGCCCCTCCGGGCTCGTGGCCATCCCGGCCCACGGATCGCCCTCGCCCGCCATCACGTACGCGCCGCCCTCCAGCCGGGCGATCAGGGCGCGGGTCCACTCCGCGCCCGCCTCGGCGGTGTGCAGCCAGAGCCGCATGATCTCGCCGATGTGGCCGTAGTCCTCGCCGTCCTGGGGCGAGTAGTGCTGGAGCACGGCGCCGCGCCACTCCTCCATCGCCGCGACCCGCTCCTTGAGCAGCGCGATGGCCTCGGCGCGCGGCAGATCGACGAGGAAGCCGACGCCCGCCGTCAGGAAGTCGATCTTCTCGTCGTGGCGGCGCAGCGCCTCGCGCAGCAGCCGGAAGTACTCGGCGTCGCCCTCGGCCGTCATCTCGTACTCGGTGCGCGGCGGGCCGCCGGCCGTGCTGGGCGCCACCTCGTGGGCGATCAGCAGGCCCTGCTTGGCCATCTGCTTGAGCGCGTGGTAGATCGAGCCCGGCTTGACGTTGGACCACTCATGGGCGCCCCAGTACTCCAGGTCGGCCCGGACCTGGTAGCCGTGCGCCCGGCCGTGCCGGCGGACGGCGCCCAGGACCAGGAGGCGAGTTGCGGACAATGGACCTTCTCTCCCGCGGGAATGTGTGCCCTCCCAGCCTAGTCAACCTTGACTAGCAGCAGCCGTGGGGGCGCACGACGAAGGGCCGGGCTCCCCGCGCGGGAGCCCGGCCCTGCGCCGGTCGGGTGGCGGTACGGGTCAGTGGTGCCCGCCCGCGTACACGCTGCGGCAGAAGGCGGCCATCTGCTCGTCCGACAGGGCCCTGCTCAGGTCCGCCTCGCTGATCATGCCGACGAGCCGGTGGTTCTCGATGACCGGGAGGCGGCGCACCTGGTGCTGCTCCATCGTGCGCAGCACCTCGTCGACCGGGGCGCCGGCGTCGACGTACACCGGGCGGCCCTCGGCCAGCTCGCCGGTCATGCAGGTGGTCAGGTCGCGTCCTCTGGCGACGCACTCCACGACGATGTCGCGGTCGGTGATCATGCCGGCGAGCTTGCCGTCCTGGCCGCACACCGGCAGGCAGCCGACGTCCATGGAGCGCATCTTCGCGGCGGCGGTGGCGACGGACTCGGTGGAGTCGATGCACTCGGCGCCCTCGTGCATGAGATCGCGGGCGGTCCGTGCGGTGGTGGGAGCGGTCATCGCGGTGGGCTCCTGTTCGTGAGGCCGGGAAGTCCGGAGGGGGTACGGGAAGGGGTACCGGAAGGGATACCGTCACCGCCATGCTCCGGGCCCTCGGCCGGCCGGGCGAGGTGCGCGCCGCCGAACGGGTGACGGGCGCGCGCAGGAGGCCGTACGGGCGCTCAGAAGGGGAAGTGCGTCCGGCCGTGCTGTACGGAGATCCACTTCAGCGTGGTGAAGGCGTCGACCGTCGCCTCGCCGTTCAGCCGCCCAAGACCCGAGCACTTCTCGCCGCCGAACGGCACCAGCGGCTCGTCGTGGATCGTGCCGTCGTTGACGTGCACCATCCCCGAGTCGATCCGCCCCGCCAGCCGTACGCCGCGCTCCAGGTCCCGGGTGTGCACCGCGCCGCTCAGCCCGAACGGGGTGTCGTTGACGATCCGTACCGCCTCGTCCTCGCCCTCGAACGGCAGCAGGAACGCCACGGGACCGTAGAACTCCCGCCGCAGCAGCTCGCTGTCCGCCGGCAGCCCGGTGAGCACGGTGGGCTCCATCAGCGTGCCGTCCGTGCGCCCGCGCAGCAGCGCGGTGGCGCCCGCGGCGAGCGCCGCGTCGACCCGGGCGGTGAGGTCGGCGGCCTCACGGGCGCCGATGAGCGGGCCGAGCTGGGTCGCGGGATCCGACGGGTCGCCGGCCTTCAGCGCGGCGGCCTTGGCGACGAACTTCTCCGCGAACTCCGGCAGCACCGCCCGGTCCACCAGCACCCGGTTGGCGGCCATGCAGACCTGCCCCTGGTGGGCGAAGCGGCTGAAGACGGCGGCGTCCACGGCGTAGTCGACGTCGGCGTCGGCGAGCACGACGATGGCCGAGTTGCCGCTCAGCTCCAGCACCGTGCGCTTGAAGTGCCGGGCGGCGACGCCCGCGACGTGCCGGCCGGACTCGGTGGAGCCGGTGAAGGACAGCACGCGCGGCACCGGGTGCTCGATGAAGGCGTCGCCGATCTCGGCCGTGTCGGTGATGACGACGTTCAGCAGCCCGGGCGGCAGCCCGGCGTCCTGGAGCAGCCACGCGAGCAGCGTGCCGCCGACGACGGGCGAGTAGTCGTGCGGCTTGAGCACCACGGCGTTGCCGAGCGCGAGCGCGGGCGCCACGGACTTCGCGGCCAGGAAGAGCGGGAAGTCGTACGAGCCGATGACGCCGACGACGCCCACGGGCAGCCGGTAGACGCGGTTCTCCTTGCCGGGCGTCGGCGACGGCAGCACCCGGCCCTCGGCGCGCAGCGCGTACGACACGGACTCGCGCAGCACGTCCTTGGTGAGGGCGATCTCGAACGCGGCCTTCAGCCGGGTGCCGCCCAGCTCCGCCACGATCGCGCGGGTGATCTCCTCCTCGCGCTCCTCCACGAGCCGCAGCGCGCGCTCGAAGACCAGCCGCCGCTCGTACGGCGAGCGCTCCGCCCAGAGCCGCTGCGCCCGCTCCGCCGCGCGGTACGCGGCGTCCACCTCGGCGGCGGTCGCGACGGTGATGGCCGCGAGCCGCTCGCCGGTGTACGGGTCGAGGTCGATGACGTCCCACGAGCCCGCGCCGGGGCACCACTTGCCGTCGATGTACTGCAGGGCCAGGTCGGAGAAGAGAGACATGAGCGAGGCTGCACCCCCCTGCGCACAGCGGACGGCGGGCACGGCTGTGACCGCTGACCCGCCATCGTACTGGTGCGCGAAGGGCGCCCCCTACACCTCCCGGATGAGCCTGTGCAGCAACTCCCTTGATTCCGACTCGTCTTGGGCGGCGACGCGCAGCAGGTCCATGGCCTTCGTGTACGTCGCGACGTCCTCCGGCTTGTCCAGGTAGAGGGCGCTCGTCAGATGCTCCACGTACACGACGTCGGAGAGGTCCTCCTCCGGGAAGTTCAGGATCGTGAAGGCACCGGAATCGGGGGTGTGGCCGTGCTGCGCCAGCGGGATGACCCGCAGCGACACGTTCGGCATCTCGGAGGCGTCGAGCAGGTGCTGCAACTGCTTGCGCATCACTCCCCGGCCGCCGTACGGGCGGCTGAGCGCGGCCTCGTCGAGCACCGCCCTGAGCTGGGCGGGGTGCTCGGCGTACAGCCGCTTCTGCCGCTCCAGCCGGGCGCCCACGCGCTTGTCCGCCTCGGCGGGCGAGATGGGCAGCCCGGCGGTGACGACGGCGTGCGCGTAGTCCTCAGTCTGCAGCAGGCCGTGCACGAACTGGACCTCGTACACGTCGATACCGGCCGCGGCCGACTCCAGCCCCACGTAGGTGGGGAACCAGCCCGGCAGCACGTCGCTGTAGCTGTGCCACCACCCGGCGGTGTTCGCCTCGCTGACGAGGCCGACGAGGGCGTCGCGCTCGGTCTGATCGGTCACGCCGTACAGCGTGAGCAGGTCCTCCACGTCTCGGCTCTTGAAACTCACCCGGCCCAGCTCCATCCGGCTGATCTTGGATTCCGAGGCCCTGATCGCGTATCCGGCGGCGTCGCGCGAGATCCCCTGCTCTTCCCGCAACCGTCTGAGCTGGGAGCCCAGCAGGATACGGCGCACGACCGATCCGCTTGATCCGTCCACGGCCATCGGAGCCCTCCACCCACCTCGGCGACATGGCACTTACACAGGACATGGCACTACAAGCGCGCCCCCGGCGCCACCGGCCCATACTGCCACCACTCCGTATCATTGCGTGCCCGAACGGTTACCCAACCGAGAAAATCTTGCCGGGCAATGCCCATGAACCGGTAAGTTGCTAGACATTCCTCGCGCGTGCACGTGCATCTGCCCTTGCATCTGCCAAAAGCATTCGGAACCATGGGCATCCGCACGGTGACGACAGACACGCACGCGACTGGGGAGTGCCGCGCATGGGGACCGAAGCAGCAGCCGTGCTCGCGCCCTTATGGCGAGGGCTGCCCCCGCTGGACTCCGGCTCGGTCGACGGTGCCGCGTCCTGTGCGATATCCGGCAGCCACGAGTCGGTGAGCGGCGCGCGCGCCTTTACGCACACCACGTTGCGGCACTGGGAGCTGACCGACCTCAGCGACGACGTCGCACTGGTCGTCTCGGAGCTGGTCACCAACGCGCTCCGGCACGCGCTGACCGAGTGCAGCGGGCAGGATCCCGCGGTGCGGCTGCACCTGATGCGCTGGGCGTCCCGGCTGGTGTGCGCCGTACGCGACCCGAGCACCGCGAGCCCGGTGGCCGGGGTGGCCGACGTGGGCGCCGAGGGGGGGCGCGGCCTCTATCTGGTCGACTCCTTCAGCGACAGTTGGGGCTGGCACCCGCTGGACGGCTCGCTGCGCGGCAAGGTGGTGTGGGCCGTGTTCCACCTGCCGTCGCCGGCGGCGGACTGACGGCCCGCGGCCGCACTCCCCGTACGGCACCCGCACCCGCCCTCCGTACAGAGGTACGGACGCACGCGGCGCGGAGCCGCGGCGTACGTGCACGGCGTACGGACGGCGGGGCCCCCGGCCCCAACGCCCGGGGCGCCACGCGGGCTTGCGGGCACGCCGGCGCGCACTCCTCGCCCTTGCCCGCCGCGAGGCCCCCGAGCCGCCCCCGTAGAACGATTCGTGGAACGCGGTGCCGGCCTCCGGGCCCGTCGCCGACGGCGCGGCGGCACGCGACGCGGGGGTCGCGAACGTCCGGGCCGAAGTGCCGGAGGCGGAACTGCCGTGCAGCGACGACTACTCTTCGCCGCGCCCTGGATACCGGGTGATTGACGCTCCGGACCGTTCGCGGACGGAAAGGGAGCGATCGCATTCTGTGCGGATCGACGGACGTGCCGCGATCAACGCCTGCTGTGGGCGATATCTCAGCCGGGATCCGGATGACGGCCGGCCGCGGTGTCACGCCGCCGATGGCGGAAGCGGGCGGTGCAGCCGGGAATAGGGGGGTGTCAGTCAACTATGAGGTGGTCGAACTCTCCGTCCTTGACGCCCAGCAGCATCGCCTCTACCTCGGCACGGGTGTAGACGAGGGCGGGTCCTTCGGGAAATCGGGAATTGCGAACGGCTATCTCGCCGCCGGGAAGCCTGGCGAACTCCACACAGGAACCCTGCGAGTTGCTGTGCCGGCTCTTCTGCCAGGCGGCGCCGTGAAGATCTCTGGCCGCAATGCCGTTGTATGCGTGGGCCACAGCGCTTCTCCAAGGTGGTTGCCAATGTCAACTGTCGGGGATCATAGCTGTGTTGGCGGCTAGGTGCACGCGCAAATGCACGTGCACACAGCGTGTGCGCTTGATTCCGATCAGGCACCCACCAAGGTCATCCCCCCGGGGGTTCAACGCACAAGGCGGTACCGAATAGTTCCCGGCCCGGCCACATTCACGGCCGGATGCTGCTCACCACGTTCGCCGTGGCCTCCAGACCGGACTGGATCGTGGGCGCCACGGTGGTTCCGGAGAGATAGAAGCCGAGGAGCACACAGACCACCGCGTGCGAGGTCTTCAGTGAACCGCTGCGCAGAAACACCACGGCCAGCACCAAGAGCAGCAGCACGACCGACACCGACACGGCCATCTGATCACCGGTCCCCGGGTTCGCCGTCCACATACGTGGCAGTCTGTCCCACCTGTACCCCCCGTTCCGCGCGAAGCGTGCCCGCCATCCGGGTGATAGAGGGGCCGTCCGGGGCGGACGGGCGCGCGTCGCGCGCCGTCCGGTGGTGGGTGCGCCCCCGGGCCGTAAGACTTGGCCGTACCGCCTACCGCCCCCTTCGTCGATGGGACGACGATGAAGAAGCAGGAGCTGGCCGACCTCGACGCCCACTGGCGCGCCCTCAACTACCTGGCCGCGGGCCAGATCTACCTCACCCGCAACCCGCTGCTCGCCGAGCCGCTGACGCCCGCCGACATCAAGCCGCGGCTCCTCGGCCACTGGGGCACCTGCCCGGGCCTCAACCTCGTCTACACCCACCTCAACCGCGTCATCGGCGCCCGCGACCTCGACGCCGTCTGCGTCTGGGGCCCGGGACACGGCGGCCCCGCCGTCTACGCCGGCGCGTGGCTCGACGGCTCGTACGGTGAGGTGCACCCCGACGTCTCGCGCGACGCCGCCGGGATGGCGCGGCTGTTCCGGCAGTTCTCCTTCCCCGGGGGCACGCCGAGCCACGTCGCGCCCGTGATCCCCGGTTCCTTCCACGAGGGCGGCGAGCTGGGCTACTCGCTCGCACACGCCTACGGCGCCGCCTTCGACAACCCCGGGCTCGTCGCGGCCTGCGTCATCGGCGACGGCGAGGCGGAGACCGGGCCGCTGGCGGGGTCGTGGCACGCGAACAAGTTCCTCGACCCCGCGTACGACGGCGCCGTGCTGCCCATCCTGCACCTCAACGGCTACAAGATCGCCGGCCCCACCGTGCTCTCCCGCATCCCGCAGCGCGAGCTGGACGAGCTGCTGCGCGGCTACGGCCACGAGCCGCTGCACGTCAGCGGCGGCTCCTCTCCCCAGGACACAGCACGCGTCCACCGCGACATGGCCGACGCGATGGACACCGCGCTCGACCGGATCGCCGAGTTCCAGCAGACCGCCCGCGCCCGCGGCGGCCTGCGCGGGCGCCCCCGCTGGCCGGCGATCGTGCTGCGCACCCCCAAGGGCTGGACGGGCCCCGAGGAGGTCGACGGCACGCCCGTCGAGGGCACGTGGCGGGCCCACCAGGTGCCGCTGCCCGAGGTGCGCGAGAACCCCGCGCACCTGGCGGAGCTGGAGCGGTGGCTGCGCTCGTACGAACCGGAGAAGCTCTTCGGCACCGACGGCAGGCCGCGCCCGCAGGTGCTCGCCTGCGTGCCGCACGGCGACCGCCGCCTCGGCGCCAACCCGCACGCCAACGGCGGCCGGCTGCTGCGCGCGCTGCCGCTGCCGGGGCCCGAGACGTACGCCGTCGCCGTCGACCGGCCCGGCGGCCGGATGCACGAGCCGACCCGGGTGCTCGGCGCCATGCTGCGCCAGGTGATGGCGGACACCGCGGAGCGCCGCGACTTCCGCGTCTTCGGCCCGGACGAGACCGCGTCCAACCGGCTCCAGGAGCTGTTCGAGGTCACCGACCGGGCGTGGCAGGCGGAGACGGAGCGGACCGACGAGCACCACGGGCCGCACGGCCGGGTCATGGAGGTGCTCTCCGAGCACCTGTGCCAGGGCTGGCTGGAGGGGTACGTCCTCACCGGCAGGCACGGGCTGTTCTCGTCGTACGAGGCGTTCGCGCACATCGTGGCGAGCATGGCCGCGCAGCACATCAAGTGGATCCAGACCGCGCACGAGGAGCCCTGGCGGGCGCCGGTCGCCGGGCTCAACTACCTGCTCACCTCGCACGTCTGGCGGCAGGACCACAACGGCTTCAGCCACCAGGACCCCGGCTTCGTCGACCACATCCTCAACAAGAGCCCGGGTGTCGTACGGGTCTATCTGCCGCCGGACGCCAACACCCTGCTGTGCGTGGCCGACCACGTGCTGCGCACCCGCGACGTCGTCAACGTCGTCGTGGCCGGCAAGCAGCCGTCGTTCGACTGGCTGACGCTGGAGCAGGCCCGCGCGCACTGCCTGCGCGGCGTCGGCATCTGGGAGTGGGCCGGCACCGAACGCCCCGGCGAGGCGCCGGACGTGGTGCTGGCGTGCGCCGGAGACGTGCCGACGCAGGAGGTGCTGGCCGCGGCGGCGCTGCTGCGCGAGCATCTGCCGGAGGTGGTGGTACGGGTCGTCAACGTCGTCGACATCGCCCGGCTGATGCCGCACGAGGACCATCCGCACGGGATGACGGACCGGGAGTTCGACTCGGTGTTCACCCGCGACACCCCGGTCATCTTCGCGTACCACGGCTATCCGTGGCTGATCCACCGGCTCGCCTACCGGCACGCGGGCCACGACCAGTTGCACGTCCGCGGCTACAAGGAGATGGGCACCACGACCACGCCTTTCGACATGGTCGTACGCAACGACCTCGACCGCTACCGGCTGGTGATGGACGTCATCGACCGCGTCCCGGGCCTGGCGGTGCGGGCGGCGGCGGTGCGGCAGCGGATGGAGGACGTACGCGGCAGGCACCACGCCTGGATCCGCGAGCACGGCACGGACCTGCCGGAGGTCGCGAACTGGACCTGGCCGGGCTGAGGGCGGGCTGAATGCGCGCCGCGGGCCGCGGGCGGCTACCGGCCGGGCGGCGCGTTCCGCCGGGCCGGCCGGGAGCCGTCACGCCTCGGTCAGTTGGCGCCGATCTGCACGTCCTCCAGGATGCCGAGCGCGTCGGGGACGAGCACCGCCGCGGAGAAGTAGGTGCTCACCAGGTACGAGATGATCGCCTTGTCGCTGATCCCCATGAACCGGACGTTCATCCCCGGCCGGATCTCGTCCGGCAGCCCGGTCTGGTGCAGCCCCACCACGCCCTGGTCCGCCTCGCCGAGCCGCATCGCGATCACCGAGCTGGTCCCCTCCTGGGTGACCGGGATCTTGTTGCAGGGCAGCAGCGGGATGCCGCGCCAGTTGTTGACCTCGCTGCCCAGGTACTCCGTGCGCGGCGGGTAGATGCCGCGCTTGTTCCACTCCCGGCCGATCGCCGCGATCGCCTTCGGGTGCGCCAGCAGCACGTGCGTCTGCCGGCGGCGGGAGATCAGCTCGTCCAGGTCGTCGGGCGTGGGCGGGCCCGAGCGGGTGTGGATGCGCTGCTTGAGGTCGGCGTTGTGCAGCAGGCCGAAGGAGCGGTTGTTGATCAGCTCGTGCTCCTGGCGCTCGCGCAGCGCCTCGACGGTCAGCCTCAGTTGCTGCTCGACCTGGTTCATCGGGTCGTTGTACAGATCGGCGACCCGGCTGTGGACGCGCAGGACGGTCTGCGCGACCTCCAGCTCGTACTCCCTGGGCGTCAGCTCGTAGTCCACGAACGTGCCCGGCAGGTCCGCCTCGCCGTGGTGGCCCGAGGCCAGCTCGATCTCGGCCTCGCCCTTGCTGTTCTGCCGCTGCTGCGGGATGGAGCCGAACGCCTCCAGGTGCTCGCGCAGCCCCGCCGCCTGCGCCAGCAGTTCGTCGAGCGCGGAGCGGGCGAGGACCAGCACCGTGCCGCGGGTCTGGGCCCGCACCGTGAACGGCCAGGTGCCGTCGGCCTCCAGGAGCACCTCCCCGCCGACGTAGTCGCCGTCGGCGAGGAGACCGAGGACGGTCTCGTCCCCGTACTTCCCGGCGCCGACCCGCTCCAGCCGGCCGTGCGCGACCAGCACCACCTGGTCCGCCGCCGCCCCCGCGGACACGATGGCGTCCCCCGGCGCGATCTCCCGCTGCTCGAACCGGTCGGCCAGCGCCGACAGCACCTCCTCGTCCTCGTACGCGCGCAACTGCGGCAGCTCGCGCAGCTCCTGCGGGATGACGCGCACCTCGCCGCCGACCGAGGTGAACTCGACCTGCCCGTCGCCGAGCGTGTGGGTGAGGCGCCGGTTCACCCGGTACGCACCGCCCTTGACCTCCGTCCACGGCAGCGCCTTGAGCAGCCAGCGGGAGGAGATCCCCTGCATCTGCGGGGGCGTCTTGGTGGTGGTCGTGAGGTTCCGCGCGGCGGCGGTGTCGAGGCTGAGCCGGGCGGGGAGTTCGACGGACGCGGACGTTTCTTCTGGCGAGGTCGTCATGGCACCGAAGCTAGGCTTCGGGCAAAGCGGCAGCAATCGCTCGAAAGAGTAGGAATATCTGTCTTGATTCCTGGATAGGGCTGGCTCTTACCGGAGTATGACGGTGGGCGTGGCAGTCGCCGCCCGCCGCGGCCGGCGACCCTAGGCTCGCCGGCATGCGCGTACTCGTCACCGGCGGCGCCGGGTTCATCGGATCGCACGTGGTCTCGGCCCTCGCCGAGCGGGGGCACGAGGCGGTGGTGCTGGACGTACGGGACGGGGGACCGCCCGGTCGTACGTGCGAGGCGTACGTGCGGGGCGACGTGCGGGACCGCGACGCCGTCGCCGCGGCGCTCGCCGGCGCGGACGCCGTCTGCCACCAGGCCGCGATGGTCGGCCTCACCGAGGACTTCGCGGACGCGCCCGCGTACGTCGGCGTCAACGACCTCGGCACCGCCGTGCTCCTCGCCGCCATGGCCGACGCGGGCGTGCGGCGCCTGGTGCTCGCGGGGTCGATGGTCGTGTACGGGGAAGGGCGCTACGACTGCGCCGCGCACGGCGCCGTACGGCCGCGGCCGCGGGCGGCGGCGGACCTCGCGGGCGGGCGCTTCGAGCCGCGGTGCCCGCGCTGCGGCGCGGAGTTGGCGCCGGGTCTGGTGGCGGAGGACGCGCCGGTGGACCCGCGGAGCGTGTACGCGGCGACGAAGCTGGCACAGGAGCACGTCGCCGGCGTGTGGGCGCGCGTCACCGGCGCGCGTGCGGTGTCCCTGCGCTACCACAACGTCTACGGCCCGGGGATGCCCCGCGACACCCCGTACGCGGGCGTCGCCTCCTTCTTCCGCTCGGCGCTGGCGCGCGGCGAGGCGCCGCGGGTGTACGAGGACGGGGCGCAGCGGCGGGACTTCGTCCACGTACGGGACGTCGCGGAGGCCAACGTCCGGGCGCTGGAGGCGGTGTACGCGGACGAGGGCGGCGCGGCGGCGGGGGCGCTCACCGCGTACAACGCGGGCAGCGGGGACGTGCACACCGTCGGCGAACTGGCGGCGGCGCTGGCCGCGGCGTACGGCGGGCCCGCGCCGCGGGTCACGGGCGAGTACCGGCTGGGGGACGTGCGGCACATCACGGCGGACTCGGCGCGGCTCCGGGCGGAGCTGGGGTGGCGGCCGGCGGTGGGGTTCGCGGAGGGCGTGACGGAGTTCGCGAAATCGCCGCTGGGGGCGGCGCCCTGAGGCGTCGGCCGGCGGCCGCGGGGAACGCGGCCGTGGGTGGCCGCGGCGCGTCAGCCGGTGGCCGCGGGCAGGGTGACCTCGAAGCGGCAGCCGCCCGGCACGTTGCGCACCTCCGCCCGCCCGCGGTGCGCCTCCACGATCCCCCGCACGATCGCCAGCCCCAGCCCCGCGCCCGCGGGCGGCACCGGCGTACGGGCGTGGTTGCCGCGCCACCCCGTGTCGAAGACCCGCGCCAGGTCCTCCTCCGGGATCCCGCCGCACTGGTCGGTGACCGAGACGACGACCGCCGCGCCCTCCCGCTCCCGGACCGCGACGGTGACCGCGACCGTGCCGTCCGCGGGGGTGCGGCGGATGGCGTTGACGAGGAGATTGCCCAGCACCCGGGTCATCTCCTTGCCGTCGACCTCCACCGGCACCGCCGCCGCCGGCTCCGGCGGCTCGCCGACGAGCCGTACACCGTGCTCGCGCGCCAGCGGATCCGCGCCCGCGAGCGCGTCGCCGACGAGGTCGTGGACCGACATCCGGGTGGGCGCGAGGGCGAGGGCCCCCGCGTGGATGCGGGAGAGTTCGAAGAGGTCGCCGACCATGGCGTCGAGGCGCTCGGTCTCGGCGCGGATCTGCCGGTGGTAGCGCCCGGGGTCGGCGGCCATGCCGTCCTCCAGCGCCTCCGCCATGGCGCGCAGCCCGGCCAGGGGCGTACGCAGGTCGTGCGAGATCCACGCGACCAGCTCGCGCCGGGAGGCGTCGAGCGCCCGCTCCCGCTGCCGCGACTGCGCCAGCCGCTCGGCGGTGGCCGCCAGCTCCCGGCTCAGCGCGGCCAGTTCGGCGGTCGCGCCGCCCGCGGGGGGCGCGAAGGAGCCGCCCGCGTCGAAGGCGTGGCCGAACGAGCGGGTCGCGGCGGCCAGGGCGTTGCTGCGGGCGACGACCCAGCGGCCGAGCAGCACGGCGGTGGCGAGGGCGACGACGGCGGCCATGAGGCAGACGATGCTGACGACGGTGAGGTCGTGTCCGGAGAGGAACATCTCGCGGGCGACGGCGAGGGTGCCGAGGAGCATGGCGGTGACGGCGGTCGCCGCGACGACGGAGACGGAGACGACGAGGGAGCGGTTGCGCAGCAGGCGCAGGGCGACGGCGCCGAGGATGCCGGCGACGGCGGCGCCGAGGAAGGCGAAGGCGGCCATGAGGAGGATGTCGTTCACGGGCGGCCGCCCGGGTCTTCGCCGCGTACGGGGCCGGGGCCGGGGCCGGGGCCGGGGCCGGGGCCGGGGGCGTGCTCCGGGGCGTTCTCGCCGTCGTACGCCCCGTCCCGTACCGCCGTGTCGAAGCGGTAGCCGACGCCCCAGACCGTGGTGATCAGCCGGGGCCTGGCCGGGTCGTCCTCGACCTTGCCGCGCAGCCGCCGTACGTGCACCGTCACCGTCGACAGGTCGCCGAACTCCCAGCCCCACACCTCCCGCATCAGCTCCTCGCGCCCGAACACCCGCCCCGGGTGCCGCAGGAAGTGCGCGAGCAGGTCGAACTCCCGCAGGGTCAGCGCCAGCTCGGCCCCGTGCTTGGCGGCCCGGCGCGCCGCGGGGTCCAAGGTGAGCCCGGCGCCGCTCAGTTCGCCGCCGCGGGGCGCCGCGGCGCGGCTGCGGCGGAGTACGGACTCCACGCGCAGCACCAGCTCGCGGGGGCTGAAGGGCTTGGTGACGTAGTCGTCGGCGCCGAGTTCGAGGCCGAGGATGCGGTCGTCCTCGTCGCCGCGGGCGGTGAGCATGATCACCGGTACGGGTCCCGCGGCGCGCAGCTTCGCGCAGACCTCCAGGCCGTCCATGCCGGGCAGCATCAGGTCGAGCACGACGAGGTCGGGACGGGCGGACGCGGCGGCGGCCAGCGCCTGCGGGCCGTCTTCGACGCGGTCGACGGCGTAGCCGGCGCGGTCGAGGTAGCCGGCGACGACCTCGGCGACGGTGGGGTCGTCGTCGACGACGAGCACGCGGGCCGGGCGGCCGGGCGGCCCGGTCCTGGCGGGCGGGACGAGGTCCATGGCGCCAGCGTGGCACGGCCGGGCGACGGTGGGCGGGGGCCGAACGGATGGCGGCGGGCGACGTCCGTGATTCGTAAGAACCGTGCGTCCGCTATGCGGCTTTTGCGCTCGTAGGGTGGTGGCCATGACCGACGTCGTACTCCCCTGTCTGGACGAAGCCGCCGCGCTCCCCCGGGTGCTGGCCCGGATCCCCGCCGGCTGGCGCGCGATCGTGGTCGACAACGGCTCCACGGACGGCTCCGGCGACCTCGCCCGCGCGCTCGGCGCCACCGTCGTGCACGAGCCGCGGCGCGGCTTCGGCGCCGCCTGCGCGGCGGGCCTCGCGGCGGCCACGGCCGAGCTGGTCTGCTTCTGCGACTGCGACGGCTCGCTGGACCCCGGCCTGCTGCCCCTGCTCACCGGCCGCATCACCGGCGGTACGGCGGACCTCGTCCTCGGCCGCCGCCGCCCGACCGCGCGCGGGGCGTGGCCCCTGCACGCGCGGGCGGGCAACGCGGCGCTGGGCCTGATGCTGTACCGCCGCACCGGGGTGCGGCTGCACGACCTGGGCCCGATGCGGGCGGCCCGGCGGGCGGCGCTGCTGGACCTCGGGGTGGCGGACCGGCGCAGCGGGTACCCGCTGGAGACGGTCGTACGGGCCGCGGACGCGGGGTGGCGGATCGCGGAGCTGCCGGTGCCGTACGCGCCGCGGACGGGGAAGTCGAAGGTGACGGGGACGTGGCGGGGGACGTGGCAGGCGGTCCACGACATGAGCGGTGTCCTGCGGGGCGACCTGCGGCCGGCACCGGATGTCCCGCGGCCCGCGCCGGAGGAGGGCGCGGGCGGCGGTGCGGGTACCCCTTCCGGCCCGGGCGGGCGAGCCAGGGGAACGACGGCTGCCGGGGCGGGGCCGGGTGAGGGCGCGGGTGGCCGCGGCGCAGGGCCGGGGTCCGGTTTCGGGGCTGCACCCCGGTCGGGTTCCGGCCGTCCGGAGGACGACGGCGCCGGTACCCGCGCGTCCGGGGCCGACGGGACGGTACGCCGTTCCGGCAGCGGTGCCGCCGCGGCCGGGCGGGGTGCGGGGGCCGGGCGGTGAGCGGCGGGGGCGTGACCGTACTCGTCATCGCCAAGGAGCCGCGGCCCGGCCGGGTCAAGACCCGGCTCACCCCCGCGTACACCCCGGCGGAAGCGGCCCGGCTCGCGGAGGCGGCGCTGGCCGACACCCTCGCCGTCGTACGGGACCTGCCCGCGCGGCGCCGCGTGCTCGTGCTCGACGGCGCGCCCGGCGACTGGCTGCCGCCCGGCTTCACCGTCGTACCGCAGGCCGCGGGCGGGCTCGACGAGCGGCTGGCCGCCGCGTTCGGCGCCTGTACGGGCCCCGCGCTGCTCGTCGGCATGGACACCCCGCAACTCACCGCCGCCCTGCTGGCACCCGCCCTGGCCGACGACGCCTGGTCCACCTGCGACGCCTACCTCGGCCCCGCGCCGGACGGCGGCTTCTGGGCGCTGGGGCTGGCCCGGCCGGACCCGGAACTGCTGCGGGGCGTACCGATGTCGACGCCGCACACGGGCGCGGCGCAGCACCGCCGGCTGGTCGAGGCGGGCCTGCGCGTACGGGAGTTGCCGCCGCTACGGGACGTGGACACCCCGGCGGACGTCCCCCGGGTCGCCGAAGCCGCCGCCCGCGGCAGCCGCTTCGCCGCGACGGCGGCCGACCTGGGCGCGTGGTCCCGCGCGGGTGGTGCGGCAACCGCACCGGGCGACGCGGCACCGGGCGAGGCGACCATGCACCCCGCGACCACGCACCCCGCGGCGGCGGACAGCGCGGCACCCGGCCGAGCCGCCGGATGACCTCGCCCCCACCCCGCCGCACCCCCGACCCCGCCCCGCCGGGCCGCGCGGCTGCCCGCTCCGACGCTCCCCAGTCCCTGCCCCACCCCGCCGCTCCCCCGGCCCTCCGCGACGTCCCCGACGACGCCTGGGACCGCGCCGATCCCTACGCCCGTGCCCTGCGCAGCGGTGCCGGGCCGCTCTTCCTCCGGCGGCGCGACGGGTGGCTGCTGCCGCTCGACGTGGAGCGGTGGTGCGGGGTACCCGACGGGGGTGACGTGACCGTGCTGCGGCGGTGCACCGGGCCGGTGCTGGACATCGGCTGCGGGCCCGGCCGCCTCGTCGCCGCGCTGGCCGCGCTGGGGCGGCCCGCACTCGGCGTCGACGTCAGCTCCGAGGCCGTCGCGCACGCCCGGTCGCGGGGCGCCGCCGCGCTGCGCCGGTCGGTGTTCGAACCGCTGCCCGGCGAGGGCCGCTGGGGCACCGCACTGCTCGTCGACGGCAACGTCGGCATCGGCGGCGACCCCGCCGCACTCCTCGCCCGGGCCGCCGCGCTGCTGCGCCCGCGCGGGCGGCTGGTCGTGGAGGTCGCCGCGGACGACGACGTGGACGAACGCGTGCACGTCCACGTCACGGACGGAACCCACGGCACCCCCGGCACTCACGGCCCCTTCGCGGGCCCCCGCCCCGACCGCACCCCCTTCCCCTGGGCACGGGTCGGGCTCCCCGCCCTGCTCAGGTACGCGGCGGCGGGCCGGTGGGGGGAGGAGGACCGCTGGACCGCGGGCGGGCGACGGTTCGCCGCGCTGCGAGCACCAGAGCCGACGCCGCGAACAGCGCGGCGGTGATGAGCAGCCAGCGGTGCAGGAAGACACCGGCGGGCAGCGCGGTGACGGTCTCGTAGCGGCCCACCTGGCGGGTGATGAGCGGGAAGTAGACCAGCAGCAGCAGCCCGGAGACGGCGGCCGGGAAGCGCACGTAGTTCACCAGCCGCGGGCCCAGGACGCGCTGGGCGCCGCGGTCCGCGAGCGAGTAGAGGGGCAGCAGCGCCAGGTCGTGCAGCACCGCCGCACCGGCCAGCCACAGGGCGACGCCGAGGGGGTCCTTGCCGAAGAGGCGGACACCGGCGTAGCCGGTGAGCGCGAAGGAGGCGAGGAGGAGGGCGAGGGTGGGCAGCGGCCCGGGCGCGAGCAGCCGGCGTACGGCCCCGGGAGCGGCCCGTTCGGTACGCGATCCGCCCGCTCCCCCCGTACCGCCCGTACCGCCGGACCCGCCCGATCCCTCCGTACCTCCGGACCCGCCCGATCCGCTCTCCTGCCGGCCCGGGGTCACGGCAGTTCCCCGAACGTCAGCCTCGTGACCCACTTCGTGTTGTGCACCCCCGGGTTCGCCGGGACGATGATCCGCGCCGGGTACCCGTGATCGCGGGACAGCGGCGCGCCGTTGACGTGGAGCGCCAGCAACGACCGTGGATCGCGTACCTGGTTGGCCCGCAGCGACGCCGCGCGGAACGCCCCCTTCTGCTGCGCCGACTCCGCGAACACCCCGTCCCCTTCCCCCGCGCCCACCAGCGCGGCCAGGTCCGCGAGCCGGACCCCGCGCCACAGTTGGTCGTCCGTCGACCAGCCCTCCACGCACGCGATCGGCAGCGCCGCCGTGTGCTGCGGCAGCGCCAGCAGTTCCGCCCGGGTGAGCACCGTGGGGCGGCCGTTCCCTGCGCGTACGGCCAGGCGCCAGCGCTCGCCGATGTCGGCCGGTTCGATGCCGAGGTCCGCGGCGGTCTTGTTGATCTGGAAGCCGTTCGGCCCCTCGCCCGGGTCCGCGCCGCCGTGCGGGGCGAGCAGCGCGGTGCGGCGCAGCGGGCCGCCGATGCTCTGCCCGGCGGTGACCGCGACCAGGCCCAGCGACCCCGCCCCCACCAGCGCCGCGGCCCCGCGGCGCGAGATCGTCGGCGGCGCGGGGTCCGTGGCCCGCAGCTCGTCCATCCCCCGGTCGTGCAGCCCCCGGCGCAGCTTGCCCACGCGGGTGGCGAGGTGGACGGCGAGGGCGCCGAGGAACACCCAGGCGCCGTAGAAGTGGAGGGTGTAGAAGGAGCCGGGGAAGACGTAGAAGAGCTGCATGTTGAGGATGCCGGTCGCGAACTCGAAGAGCCCGCTGCCCACCAGCAGCAGCGTCGAGGCGCGCTCCAGCGCGTGCCGGGCGGAGCGCAGCGGCGGCCAGGCGAAGAGGCGGGGCAGCACGGACCAGAGCTTCGCCAGCAGGACGGGGACGAGGGCGACGCCGAGGGTGACGTGGACGCCCTGGTTGAGGCGGTAGAGCCAGTACGGGTCGGTGGGCCAGGAGAAGAGGTAGAAGCCGAGGAGGCCCTTGCCGGGGGTGGTGTCGTTGCCGGGGAGGCCGGGGTTGTAGGCGGCGTATGACAGGAAGCCGGTCAGCAGCACCAGGGGCAGACCGGCGAGGAGGACCGTGCCCATGAGCGCGGTGAACCACGGGCCGCGCAGCGGGCTGCGCCAGAAGGCGGGGCGGAACGGTCCTGGCGGGGGCAGGCCGGGCCCCGGGGCGGTGCCGGGGCGGGGGGCCGGCGGGCGTACGGCGGACATGGACCGACCGTAGGCCGGGGATACGCCCGTATCACCGCACCGACTCCTGACGAAAGCGTGACGTCGCCGCGCGTTCCCGGCGCGGGCGCCCCGCGGCTGCCTAGCGTGACGGCGTGACCTCCTCGCCCATCCGGCCGCCCGCCGCTGGAGCCGTGCCCGCCCCCGGAGCCGGGACGGGGGCCGGGACCGCCGTCGCCGCCCCCGCCGCCGGGCGCCGCTGGGACCTCCTCGCCGCCTTCCTCGCCGCCGCCGCGATCGCCGCGGCCGTCGTCATCGGGCGGGCCATCAACGGCTACGACATCCTCCACGTACGCTTCCCGCCCCTGTCCGCCGTCTGGCTGCCGCACTACGGGCCCGGCACCCCCGCGGCGCTCGCCGTCGCCGCCGCCGTCGTCGCGTACGGGCCGCCGCTCGCCGACCGGCTGCCGTGGCGGCTGCTGCTGCCGGCCACCTGGGCGGCGGGCATGGCGTGGATCTGGTCGCTGGCGCTGGTCGACGGCTGGCAGGAGGGCGTCGCGGACCAACTGACGGCGCCGAACGAGTACGCCCGGCCCGAGACCGTCGCCCGCTTCGCCGACCTGGGGCACGCCGTACGGACCTTCACCGAGCACATCCTGATCCAGACCCCCGACAACTGGCCCGCGCACATCGCCGGGCACCCGCCCGCCGCGATCCTGACCTTCGTCGGCCTGGACCGGGTGGGGCTGGGCGGCGGGGCGTGGGCGGCGGTCTTCTGCATCACCGTGGGCGGGTCGGCGGCGGTCGCGGTGCTGGTGACGCTGCGGGCGCTGGGCGGCGAGGAGCGTACGCGGCGCGCGGCGCCGTTCCTGGTGCTGGGGCCGTGGGCGATCTGGGCCGGGGTGTCGGCGGACGCCTACTTCGCGGCGGTGGCCGCGTGGGCCCTGGCGCTGCTCGCGCTCGCCGCGACGGGGACGGCCCGGCGCCCCGCGGTGGCGGCGGCGGGTGCGGGGCTGCTGCTGGGGTGGGCGGTGTACCTCTCGTACGGGCTGACGCTGCTGGTGCTGCCGGTGGCGGCGGTGCTCTGGTACGCCGCCCGCGGCGGGCGGCGGGGCGCGGTGCTGCGGACGGTGCCGTGGGCGGTGGCGGGCGCGCTGCCGGTCGCGGTGGCGTTCACGGCGGCGGGCTTCTGGTGGTGGGAGGGGTACGAGCTGCTGCACGAGCGCTACTACCAGGGCTTCGGCGGAGACCGCCCGTACGGCTACTGGGTGTGGGCGAACCTGGCCGTCGCGGCGCTCAGCGCGGGCCTGGCGGCGGTGGCGGGCGCCCGCCGCGCCGTACGGACCGCCTGGCGGCGGGGCACGGCGAGCCCGCCCGCGTACGCCCTGGCGGTGATGGCGGTCGCCGGGCTCGCGTGCCTGGTGGCGGCGGATCTCTCGGGGCTCAGCAAGGCGGAGACGGAGCGGATCTGGCTGCCGTTCACGCTCTGGCTGCTGCCGGCGGCCGCCCTGCTCCCGGCCCGCGACCACCGGGCCTGGCTGGGCGCGCAGGCGGTGGTAGCGCTGGTCGTGAACCATCTGCTGGTCACGAGCTGGTAGCGCCCGGACCCTTCCCGGCCCCCGTCCCGGTCGTCTCCGGATGTCAGTGGTACGGCGTACCGTCGTACATATGTGCCGAAGCATCAAGACCCTGCGCCCCCCGTTCGCCGACACCGTCACCGACGACGACATGCGGGCGGCGGCTCTGCAGTACGTACGGAAGATCTCCGGATTCCGCCACCCCGCGCCGCACAACGCCGAGGCGTTCGACAAGGCGGTGGAGGAGATCGCCGCGTCGACGCGGGAGCTGCTGGACTCGCTCGTCGTCCGCGGCGGCAAGGGCGCGGCGTAGCCGCCGGCAGGCCGCGGGAGGCCCGGTTGCAGGCTCCCGCCCCACTTGTGCCTGCCGTACCGGCTTCCCCGGGATCGGAGACCTGCGAGGCGGCAGGGAAATCCGAGTCCCCCGGCTACCGGCCGACCGCCCGCCCGCGCTACGGCTTGCGCCCCACCCCGGCCAGTCCCAGGACCTTGGGCGGCTCGCCGAACACGGTGGGCTCCGGGCGCCAGCGGCTCATGGAGACCACCCCCGGCTCCTGGAGTTCGAGACCGTCGAAGAAGCGGCCGAACTCCTCCGGAGTGCGGGGGAACAGCGGTGTCGCCGCCCGCTCGTCCCAGTCCTCCCGGGCCTCGGCGTTGGCCCTCAGTTCGGTCTCGTCGGCGAGCGCGGGATCCATGGTGGCGTGCGTCGCGACCAGGAAGCTGCCGGAGGGCACGGCGTCGAGCAGCCGGGCGACGATCCCGTACGCCTCGTCGAACTCGGGCACGAAGTGCAGGATGCCCAGCAGCATGACGGCGACGGGCTCACCGAAGTCCAGCGTCTTCGCCGCCCCGGCGAGGATGTCCGCCGGCCGCCGCAGATCGGCCTCGATGTAGCTGCAGCGGCCCTCGGGGGCGCTGGTCAGGAGCGCGCGGGCGTGCGCGAGGACCAGCGGGTCGTTGTCCACGTACACGATGCGCGCCTCGGGCGCGGCGCGCTGCGCGACCTCGTGCGTGTTGTCCATCGTCGGCAGCCCGGTACCGATGTCGAGAAACTGCCGCACCCCCGCCTCCCCCGCCGTGAACCGCACGGCCCGCCCGAGGAACGCGCGGTCGGCGCGGGCGATGTCCACGATCTGCGGAAAGACGGCCTTGAACTGATCGGCGGCGGCGCGATCGGCGGGGTAGTTGTCCTTCCCGCCGAGAAGGTAGTTCCACACCCGAGCCGACTGCGCCACACCGGTGTCCACCACATGGCGGGGGCCGTGGTCCATGAGGAGTGCCCTCCTTCTCGTCGGACAGGCGCCGGTCGGCGACGGAATGCTGTCCCACTGCCGCAGCATGTCCCGGTCGGCCGGCCTGGCCTCTGCACCCAGCCTACGAACACCCCGCATCACGGCATCGTTTTGGCTGGCTCTTTAAGGTCGGCGGCACAGGCCGCCCGTTCAGCTTCCGGGGTTGTGTGTGCGCCGCCGGGCGTCGGTCATCAGTTTCTCCAGCAGTTCGATGAGCAAGTCGCGCTCCTGCGCCGACAGATCACTGACGAGTGCGGCCTCGCGGCCGAGGACGACGTCGACGGACCGCTCGATGAGCGCATGGCCGTCGGCCGTCAGTGAGACGTCGACGGCCCGGCGGCCGGTGGTCCCCGGCGCGCGCTGGACGAGGCCGTCTCGTTCGGCCCGGGCGACGCGCTGTGAGATCGCTCCGGCCGTCACCAGTGTCCGCCGGGCGATCTCGCGGGTGCTGAGCGCGTAGGGCGGCCCTGAGCGGCGGATGACGGACAGCAGGTCGAGGGTGGCCGCGTCGATCCCCGCTTCGCGCAGTACCCGTGTGCGGTCGTCGGCGAACAGCTTCGCCAACCGCCAGATGGGGGTGACGATCTCGATCGACTCGGTCGGGGTCCCGGGGCGTTCCCGCCGCCAGGCCGCGGCGATCTCCGCGGCCGGATAGGGAGGCGGGGAGTCCCCTGATGCGGCGGTGCCGTCAGCCACGGTGCAGTCCCTTGCAAGAGGCGGGTATGTTTAGATCTAAACGTACAGTGAGGAGGGGGAACCTTGACCCGCACCGTGCTTGTCACCGGAGGAACCAGCGGCATCGGCTACGCCATCGCCGCACGGTTCGCCGCCGACCGGGACCGAGTCTTCATCACCGGACGCCGTCCCGGCACCGTCGGCCAGGCCGCAGAAGAGCTGGGCGTGCACGGCGTGACGTGCGACGCGACCGACCCCGCGCAGGTCGCGGAACTCGCCGCCAGGTTCGGTGAACTGGACGTCCTGGTCAACGCGGCCGGCGGCCTGCCCCGGGCGGCACCCGGAAACGTACCGCCCCTGGAAGCGGTGCTGGCCCAGTGGCACTCCAGCCTGGCCCAGAACCTGCTCGGCGCGGTCCTGACCACCACCTCCGTCCGGGACAAACTCACCGCGGGCAGCTCCGTCATCAGCATCGGCTCGATCGGCGCCGAACGCCGGGGCGGCTCGTACGGCGCGGCGAAAGCGGCACTGGCCGCCTGGAACGCCTCGCTGTCCGGCGAACTCGGCCCTCACGGCATCACCAGCAACGTCATCTCCGCGGGCTACATCGCGGGCACCGACTTCTTCCGGGGCCAGATGACCGACGAGCGCCACGACGCGCTCGTTCAGGAGACACACGACAAGCGACCGGGCACGGTCGAGGACATCGCCGAGATGGCGCACTTCCTTGCCTCCCGGGGCGCCCGGCACGTCACCGGCCAGACCGTTCACGTCAACGGCGGAGCCTTCACCACGCGGTGAACTCCGCGTCGTGAGCGACACACCACCCGTCGGCGACAAGGTTACGGCCGACGTCGATCAAGTCCGTGCGTCCCGGCGATCCGTCCTCGCTCCACGGTGACCGGTTCGCGGGGCCCGCCCCCTGGCGCGAGTACCGGGAGCCAGGGGGCGGGAGTTCAGTGCCCGGGGTGTCTGCGGAGGAGGACGTTGGCGTCACTGACGGCGGACAGGTCCCCCGAGGCGCGGGCCGCGGTCCGGCCCGCGGCCAACTCGGCACACCGTCCGCACCCGGCGACGGGCTCGGGCTCCACGAGCGGCCACGCGTCGGGCAGTTGCACCGGATCCGCCATCCGCGTCCACGGACCGTCGCTCACGGCCGCGCCCTTCGCGGCAGCGGCGCGGTTACCGTGATCCGCCCGCGGCCGAGTTCGAGGTCGTTCTCGCCGCCGGTGGTCATGCAGTACCCGCCGGCCTGGTGGACCGCCAGCCGCAGGATGGCGCTGCCCTCCCGGTCCCGGCTGATCCGGTCCCACGAGTCGACCAGGCATAAGGGGCGGGCGGCGGCCTGCCGCATGGCGTACGTCATCGCCTCCCACCGCGGCCGCGGCCAGTTCGTCAGCGCGGCATCCCCCCGGTCGACCCACTCCCCGGCGACCACCCAGCCCCGCTCGACGGCGTACCGGCGGCATCGCGTTATCCGCTCGTCCAGAGCGGCGGTCGCGAGCGTGGCGTGCCGGTCGTAGAGAAACGCGAGTGCGGGCCGGGCGGGTGTGCCGGGGGCTGGGGTTTCCATGACGCTCACCTGTCGTCGGTGATCAGATCGTCACCGACCGTAAGGCCCGCGCAGGCGCGGCCACCATGGCACTATGCCCCGGGGCCGATCGAAGGTGCTAATGAGCGTGAGGACGACGTGCAGGTCACAGGGGCAGTCGTACGGTGTCCGCCAGCTCGCGCATCTCCGGGGTCAGCGTCCGTCGACGTTCGACCACCCGGCCCACGATGTCCCGCGCATACCGCTGATGCGGCAGCCATTGCGGCGCCGCCGAGCGCACCTGACGCAGCGTCGTCATTGCGTCCGAATAACGGCGCAACCGCACCTGCGCGTTCGCCACGTCCAAACGATGCCGACTCCAGTTCGCCAACGTCGTGCGCATCCCTCCGGTCGCCAGCGGTTCCGCCAAGGCCAGCACATGATCGGGCTGATCCAGGATCATCGCGTTCTCGCACTCCTTGAGTGCGACCGTCGTGGGGCCGAACATGCGAATCGGGTCCGCGCCAGACTGCTGCTCATGACCGATCACGACGGCTGCTGCCTGCGCCATCCGCAGAGCATCCGCTGCTGCGCCGTCCCGGGCATCCCGCACCGACGAGTTGGAGACGCGGAGCAGCATCCAACCCCACGCGGCCAGTTCGTCCGCGGTTGCCCGGGACAATCGGGCTGGCTCCGCATCATCCGCCCACCGCACTGCATACTCATGTGCTTCTCCGAGTCGCCCCTGCCGAAGTAGCAGCCAACACAGAGAGTTGACCATCGCAATGCCCTGGACGTGATCCCCCGCGTCCTGCAAGTGCCGGGACATCAGCTCCTCGGCGGCGTCGAACTGACGAGTCTGAGTGAGCAACCATCCAGTCAGAAGCATCACCCGGAACCGCAGGTGACGCCCTTCCCGCGTATGGGCGGCCAGGATCTCGGCGTCTCGGAGCAGGCGCGGCAGCACGTCCGCGATCTCGACAAACTGGTGCCGGGCACGGAGCTTCAGCATGTCCTCTAGAGCGGACCGCACGCCCTCAGCGGTGGGAGGCTCGGTGATGTCGTCCGGAGGTGGAGAGGAAAGGGCCTGCCGCACGGGCGCCCACCGGTCGAACGTCGGCGGGTCGGCGGCTTCATCGGTACGGCTGCGGATGAGACTGCTGGTAGGTACGCGCAGTGCGACGGCGAATCTCCGGGCGGTCTCCAGCCGCGTGTCGGTGAGTTCGCCCTGCTCCAGCTTACGGACCAGAGAGACGGACAGGCCGGCGGCTGCGGCTAGCTCCCGCTGCGTCAGTCCACGGCGCTTGCGTACCGATCGCAGACGGTCGCCGATGTGCTCTTCGGGATGATCGGGCATGCTGACTCCCGTTCTGAGACGACACCAAAACCGTACCCGCGGGACACCCCGCGATTACCCCGCAAACGGCCCCGTCCGCAGACGGTTACGCCGCCGCGTCCGCCTCCCCCAGGACCAGCATCACGTGTTCGTCCTCGCCGTTCCAGTCCGAGCCCGTTTGCTGGAAGCCCAGCCGCTTCAGCAGCCGGACCGAGCCCTCGTTGCCCACGTACGGGTCCGCGTGGAGGGGGCGGTTGGGTTCCAGGTCCAGGAAGGCGGCCACCGCGCGGGTGCCTATGCCGCGGCCCCAGAACTCCCGGCCGAAGACATAGCCCAGGAACCGGCGGTCTCCGTCCCACCAGGCCACCACACCACCCGCGACCTTGCCGTCGACCTCCACCGTCTGCACCAGGCCCGTCGGGTCCCCCAGGATCCGCTCCCGCCAGTGCGTCATGAAGCGCTCCCGCTCGCGCGGCGGGAAGTGGGACCGGCGGACGTTCTCCGGGTCGTGCTCGTGCGTGAAGAAGACCTCCAGGTCCTCCTCCACCACATCTCTCAGCAGGATGTTCTCCGTCATGCCACCGAGTCTCGCACCCACCACTGACATCGCCCCCCGGCCTTGCTGAAGCCATGAATCACTGCTTCAATCCTTCCCATGCCCTACCGCCGCACGCCCGCCGTCCAGGCGCGGATGGACGGCCGGCGGGACGCCGTCCTCGGCGCCGCCCGCGCGCTGCTCGCCGACGAGGGGTACGCGGGGTGCACCGTCGCCGCCGTCGCCGCGCGGGCCCGTATCGCCACCGGCAGCGTCTACCGGCACTTTCCGAGCAAGTCCGTGCTCGCCGTCGAGCTGTTCCGCAGCGTCGTCACCGCCGAGGTCGACGCCGTGTCCGCCGCGGCCCGCAGGCCCGAAGACCCCGCGGAGGGGGTCGCCGCCGCCGTGGAGACGTTCGCGCGCCGGGCCCTCGCCAGTCCGCGGCTGGCGTACGCGCTGCTCGCCGAGCCCGTCGACACCGCCGTGGAGGCCGAGCGCCTCGTCTTCCGGCGGGCGTTCCGCGACGTCTTCGCCGCGCGCATCGCCGAGGGCACCGCCAGCGGGCGGCTGCCCCGGCAGGATCCGCTGCTGACCGCCGCCGGTCTCGTCGGGGCGTGCGCGGAAGCCCTCATCGGGCCGCTTTCCGGTGCGGTCACGGGGGGTGCCCCCGGGCCCCGCACCCCCGCGCACCTCGTCGCCTTCACCCTGCGAGCCCTGGGAGTCCCCCGTGCCGACCACCCATGAGGTCACCAACCAGCCCCCGCCCCTCACCTCCTACGACGTCTCCGCCTACCCCGCCCTCCTGGAGTCCCTCCGCACCCACGGTGCCGGCTGGGCCGAGGACGAGGTGCGCGAGCTGGGGCTCCTCGCCGGCGGGCCGGAGGCCCAGGAGTGGGCCCGCTGCGTCGAGGAGCAGCCGCCAGTGCTGCGTACGCACGACCGCTACGGGCACCGGATCGACGAGGTCGACTTCCATCCGCACTGGCACGACCTGATGCGTACCGCCGTCGGGCACGGACTGCACGCCGCGCCCTGGCGCCGGCGCACCCCCGGCACGCACGTCGCGCGCGCCGCGAAGCTCTTCGTCTGGGGCCAGACCGACGCCGGGCACCTGTGCCCCGTCTCCATGACGTACGCCGCCGTCCCCGCCCTGCGCACCTCGCCGGACCTCGCCGCCGCGTACGAGCCGCTGCTGACCTCCGCCGCGTACGACTTCGGGCTTCGCCCGCCCACCACCAAGTCCGGCCTCATCGCGGGCATGTCGATGACGGAGAAGCAGGGCGGCTCCGACGTACGCGCCAACGCCACCCGCGCCGTACCGAGCGGCGACGGCGACGGGCTGTACGCGCTCACCGGGCACAAGTGGTTCACCTCCGCGCCCATGTCCGACGTCTTCCTCACCCTCGCGCAGGCGCCGGGCGGGCTGTCCTGCTTCCTCGTCCCGCGCGTGCTGCCGGACGGCACCCGCAACGCCATCCGCCTCATGCGCCTGAAGGACAAGCTCGGCAACCGCTCCAACGCCTCCGCCGAGATCGAGTACGAAGGGGCGGTCGGCCACCTCGTCGGCGACGAGGGCGCGGGGGTGAAGACCATCATCAAGATGGTCAACATGACGCGGCTCGACTGCGCGCTGGCCATCGCGGGCGGCATGCGCCTCGGCGTCGTCCAGGCGCTGCACCACGCCGACCACAGGCGGGCGTTCGGCGCCCGGCTCGCCGACCAGCCGCTGATGGCGAACGTGTTGGCCGACCTCGCCGTGGAGGCCGAGGCGGCGACGGTCGCGAGCATGCGGCTGGCGGCCGCCGTCGACCGGGGCGAGACGGGCACCGCCGGCGAGACGAACGGCGCCGACGGGACGGACGCCGGACAGGAGGCGCTGTTCCGGCGGATCGGGCTCGCGGTGACCAAGTACTGGGTGTGCAAGCGCGGTCCCGCGCACGCCGCGGAGGCGCTGGAGTGCCTGGGCGGCAACGGGTACGTCGAGGAGTCCGGCATGCCGCGGCTGTACCGGGAGGCGCCGCTGCCGTCGATCTGGGAGGGCTCGGGCAACGTCGCCGCCCTGGACGCGCTGCGCGCGATGGCCCGCAGGCCGGAGACGGTGACGGCGTTCTTCGCCGAGGTCGACGCGGCCGCGGGCGCCGACGCGCGGCTGGACACGGCGATCGGGCGGCTGCGCAAGGACCTGGCGGACGTGACGGCGGTGGAGTACCGGGCGCGGCGCGTGGTCGAGTCGATGGCGCTGGTGCTCCAGGGCGCGCTGCTGCACCGGCACGGCGACGCGGCGGTGGCGGACGCCTTCTGCGCGAGCCGTCTCGACGGCGACGGCGGCCTGGCCTTCGGCACGCTGCCGCCGGGGGTGGACACGGACGCGATCCTCAAGCGGGCCCGCCCGTCGGGCGGCCAGTACGGCAGAAGCTGAGGCGGGTGGCAGAAGGGCGCGGGTCCTGGTGATCATGGAGTTGCGACGCTCTGTGATAACTGGGGAGACCCGTGCCCGCGCTGCCGTCATGACTCACCGAACCGCTCTGGTAGCCAGCGCCGAGACCCTCTCGCCTCGCACATCGACGGAGCCCGGGGCGGTTCCGGGGCTTCCTCACCTTGACGAGCGGGAGAGGTCTGCCACGTGAACCCGAATGTCTTTGGCCTGGCCGTAGGTGCCAAAGGCCCCGACATTCACGGCTTCGCCGGGATTCAGGCCGAGGTCGACTCTGTCCTGGTCGAGAACCTCACCGGAGGGGTCGACGAACCGGATCTGCGCGGATACCTGGGAAGTGACGGATGATTCGTTCTTCAGCCGGATGCTGGCGCGAACCAACGCCCCGTCGATCCGGCACGTCACGACCGTAGCCGTGGCGCCATCCGCCCGTGTGGGTTTCGACTGCGGATCACAGCTCACCTCGCCCGCGCCATCACCGCACCCCCCAACCGCCGGAGAAACAGCAAGCAATACGGCCACAACGGCGACAATGCCGCGACGCATACCCCACCCTTTTTCTCGCACAATGCCGCACAAGAGGCTACGTGAACCAGGCGATCAGAGGCCGAGGTCGGCGGTGTAGGTCGGGTCGCGGTCGGCCAGGAGCCGGGAGATGTCGGTGGCGCGGTGCTGGGCGCGCTGGGCGGCGGGCTGGTCGCCGGTCGCCTGGGCGGCTTGGGCGAGCACGGTCAGGGCCACCACCAGGGCAGCCTGGAGGCGGTCCGGCTGGTCGCTGAAGCGCATCAACTGCCGTACGGCCTGGTCGGCGAGGTCACGGGCCGCGGCGGGCCGGCCGGCGTCGGCCAGCAGTTGTGCCTGCCGGGCCATGGCCAGCCCTCGCAGGGGGCCGTAGTAGCCGGGGTCGGCGGGCTCGTGCGCGTGGAAGCGGTCGGCGGCGGCTGCGGCCCCGGCGACGGTGTCCGGCAGGGCCGCGGGGGTCCGGTCGTTGCCCGGGGGGCCGCCCAGGTCCCGGGCGGCTCGGGTGAATGCCTGCGGTGGGAGCGGCAACGCCTGCGTCGAGGAGGCGGGGAGGTAGCCGCGCAGGCCGTCCCGTTCCGCACGCAGACCCTGGAGCAACGCCCGCAACGCCGGGCCCCGGTCAGCCACGCCGGACACCAGCGTCGCCGCCTCGTCGAGGGTGGCCGCCGCGTCGGCCACCTGGCCCGCGACGGTCTGCAGCCGACTGACCACCTGCAGAATCCTGGCCAGCTCGGCCGTCTCCGACACACCCTCATCGGCGTGCCGCCGCAGGACCGCCGCCACTTCCAGGCCCTCGCCGATCGCTTCGCGAACCTTGCCCGATATCTGCTCCCACAGGCCCTGCATCCGCGCCTCGGCAAAGAAGTCGGCGCTGAACGTGAGCCCGTACACCGCAAGTCGGGCCCGGGCCTGGCGCCCCCGGGGACCGTCGGCGCGGGCGGCCGCGGCCACGCCGGCCTCGTAGACACGTTGCGCCTCCTCACGCAGGTCTGCCGCCTCCAGCGCCGCTGTCACCACACTCAGGTAGCCGACGACCTCACCGACGACATCGTCGACATCAGGCGCCGCAGCGGCGGTCCGGCCGGTGGTCTCCAGGATCTCGGCGCAGAGTTCCCAGCAGCGCTGCGCGGGCCGCAACGCGGACGCCGGGTCGCCGGCCACCATGAACGCGGATGCCTGACGCCACAAGGCCCGTGCGAGCCGCCGCCTGTTCGCCACGGTGCCGGACCTGCCCGCCAGTTCCTCGGCGGCCTCGGCGGCGCGCCGCGCAGCGTCGATGGCGGGGCCGCTGCCGGGGGCGGACACCGCCAACTCGTCGGCGAGATCGGCGAGGTCGGTGGACTCGGCAGGAGCGTCGGGATCGTCGGCATGCTCAGCGCCGGAGGCCGGCTGGGGCCGTTGCCGTGACCGTCGCCAGAAACCCATGTTCCCCCCGGCCTTGAATCGGCAGAACTCCCGTACCGCTGCACCTCATTGGAACAGCGCCGCGCACCCCGGCACACCCCAGCGTTCGAACATGACCGATTACGGACTCTCTGCGACCGACAACATCGTGGACCGCTCACACCGGCCACCGCGCCGGACCCCGGCCACCCCTGCCCCGCGCGGGTCAACTCCCGTTCATCGCGGGCACCCTGTGCAAGTCGTCCCGGTCGTTCGATACTTCGGTCCATCCTGCACGCCGCACCAGGGGAGGGACACTTGTCCGCCTACTCCAGACGCCGCGCCGTCGCCACCCTGTCCGCCGCCGTCGCCGGTGGCGCGCTCGCCGGGGGGCTCACCTCGTCCGCCCAGGCCGCCGACCGGGGCGACGGCAACCGCGGCCGGGGCCGCGGGCCCGCGCCGCTCAAGCGGGCGCACGCGCACAACGACTACCTCCACGAGCGCCCGCTCCTCGACGCGCTCGACCACGGCTTCGCCAGCGTCGAGTCGGACATCTGGCTGGTCGACGGCCAACTCCTCGTCGCCCATGACGAAGCGGAGCTCGACCCGGCGCGTACGCTCCAGGCGCTCTACCTCGACCCGCTGGCCCGCCGCATCCGGGCCAACGGCGGCCGCGTCTACAAGGGCCACAAGCTGACGCTGCAACTGCTCATCGACCTCAAGACCGCCGGCGACCCCACGTACCGCGCGCTGTCCGAGGTACTGCGCGGCTACGGGTCGGTCTTCAGCTCCGCCACCGGCGGCAAGGTCCGGCGCCGCGCGGTGACCGCCGTCATCTCCGGCGACCGCGGCGCCCGCGCGCCGATGGAGGCGGAGAAGCTCCGGTACGCCTTCTACGACGGCCGCCACGACGACATCAACTCCGGTGTCCCCGCCTCGTTCATCCCGCTCATCAGCGGCAACTGGAACTCCAGCTTCACCTGGCAGGGCACCGGCACGATGCCGGCCGCCGAGCGCGACTGGCTGAACCTGATCGTCCACACCGCCCACCGGCAGGGCCAGACCATCCGCTTCTGGGCCACGCCCGACGCCCCGGGTGAGGCGCGCGACAACCTGTGGCGCACGCTGCTCGACGCGAACGTGGACTGGATCAACACCGACGACCTCGCGGGCCTGCAGACCTTCCTCCGCAAGCACGACGCCTGACGGGCCGCCGCCGGGGCCGCGGGACTCACACCACGTACGCCCCCTCCCGCGCCGCCACCGCCGCCGCCTCGGCGGCGCGGTCGGCGGCGGCGGGGTCGAGGGGGTCGCCGCTGGCGAGGAGGCGGTAGTACAGGGGGGCGGAGACGGCGCGGACGACCTCGTGCGGATCCGTGCCCGCGGGGAGTTCGCCGCGGGTCACCGCCTGCTCGACGCAGGGGGCCCACTCGGCGATCCGGATCGCGTAGAACCGGTGCAGGGCCGCCGCCGCACGGTCGTCGCAGGTGGCCGCCGCGATCACGGCGCGGAACAGCGCGCCCTGCCGCGGGTCGGTGAGGGTGTCGAGCACGAGCCGGGCGTTGGCGCGCAGGTCGCCGATGAGGGTGCCGGTCTCGCTACGCGGTACGGACTGCTCCGCCATGTCCGCGAGCAGGTCGGCGACGAGCCCGGTGGCGGAGCCCCAGCGGCGGTAGACGGTGGTCTTGCCGACCTCCGCGCGGCGGGCGACGTCGGCGAGGTCGAGGTGGGCGAAGCCCTGTTCCGCCAGGGCGTCCCCGGTGGCCCGGAGGACCGCCGCGCGGACCCGGGCGGTGCGGCCGCCGGGCCTGAGGGTGCCGGGATCGGGCTCGGAACTCATTAACGGTTCTCCAGTTTCATTAGTGCCGGGTTCTCTGCTACCTTCGGTTCAGCTTAACGGAACATTAGTCCCGTTAGCTCGCTCCGAAGGGAACCTCCATGTCCGTCCTCGACCGAGCCGTCACGGCGCCCACCGCGCGCATGACCCGGCGGCAGAAGCTCGTGCTCACCCTCCTCCTCGGCGCCCAGTTCATGGTCGCGGTGGACTTCTCCATCCTCAACGTCGCCCTCCCCGTCATCGGCGCGGGGCTCGGCTTCCCCCTCGCGCACCTGCAGTGGATCGCCACCGCCTTCGCCCTCGCCGCCGCCGGCTTCACCCTCCTCTTCGGCCGGATCGCCGACCTCTTCGGCCGCAAGCGGCTCTTCCTCGGCGGCATGGCGCTGCTCGGCCTCTCCTCCGTGCTCGGCGGCCTCGCCACCTCCCCCGGGATGCTGCTCGTCGCCCGCGTCCTCCAGGGCCTGGCCACCGCCGCCGTCACCCCGGCCGGGCTCTCGCTGCTCACCACCGCCTTCCCCGAGGGCCCGCTGCGGCAGCGGGCCCTCGGGCTCAACGGGGCGCTGATGTCCGCCGGGTTCACCGCGGGCGCCGTACTCGGCGGACTGCTCACCGACCTGCTCTCCTGGCGCTGGGCGTTCCTCGTCAACGTGCCGGTGACCGCCGCCATCCTCGCCGTCGCCCCGGCCGTCATCGCCGACTCCCGCCCCGCGGACCGGCCCCGGCTCGACCTCCCCGGCGCGGTCACCGTCACCGGCGGGCTGCTCGCCGTCGTCTACGGGCTCACCCACGCCGGCGAGGCCGGCTGGACCGAGCCGGTCACCCTCGCCGCGCTCGGCGCGGGCGCCGCGCTGCTCACCGCGTTCTGGTTCGTGGAGAAGCGGGCGGAGAAGCCGCTGGTGCCGGTACGCATCCTGCGGCGGCCCACCGTCGTCTGGGGCAACGCCGCCGGGCTGGTCGCGTTCCTCACCGAGACCTCGCTGGTCTTCCTCCTCACCCTCTACCTCCAGGAAGTCCTCGGCTACACCCCGCTCGCCACCGGCCTCGCCTTCGGCGTCCTCGGCCTGGGCACCGTCCTCGGCGGCACCCTCGGCGGCCGGGTCGTCGGCCGCGTCGGCAGCCGCGCGGCGATCGTCTACGGCGGCGCGGCGCAGGCCGTCGCCACCGCGGCGCTGCTCGCTCTCGGCACGTCCGGCGACTGGATCTGGCTGCTGCTGGCGGCGACGTTCGCCGGCGGGGTCGGCAACATGCTGATGATCACCGGCTTCATGGTCACCGCCACCTCGGGCCTGCCCGACTCGGAACAGGGCCTGGCCACCGGCCTCGCCACGATGACCCAGCAGGTCGGCATCACCATGGGCATCCCGGTGATGAGCGCCATCGCCACCGCGCGCATCACCGCCGCCGACGGCACGGGCCCGGAGGCGGTGCTCGACGGGGTCAGGACCGCGGTCGGCGTCAACGCCGCGCTCGTGCTCGCAGGGGCGCTGGCCGCGGGGGCGCTGCTCGGCCGTCGGCGGCAGGCGAAGACGACACCGGGGACACCGGCGGCGCCGGGGCGGTGAGTCTCGTACGGGGCCGCCGGTCCGCGGGCGTACGGGCGGCCGGTCCGCAGGCGTACGCGCCCGGATCAGGCCGCCCGCGGGGTCAGCACCCGCTCCACCGCGTCCCGCGTCAGCTTCCGCAGCGCCGCGGCGTCGTCCAGGTCGTTGCCCACGACGAGGCCGTCGCGCAGCACCAGCAGGATGTCCGCCGTGCGCTCGGCGTCCGGGTGGCCGTCCTCGGTCAGCAGGTCCCGCATCAGGCCGCGGAACCAGCGCCGGTAGTCCGTCACCGCGCGGCGCACCGGGTGGTCCGGGTCGGGGTACTCGGCGGCGGCGTTGATGAAGGGGCAGCCGCGGTAGCCGGGGCCCGCGCCGGCCTCGCCGATGGAGTCGTAGACGGCCAGCACCGTGGCACGCGGGGCGGTGCCCGCGAGGGCCGCGGCGGCCTCCTGCTGGCGCCGGCACTGGTCGGTCACGTACGCCGCGACCAGGTCGTCCTTCGTACGGAAGTGGTGGTAGAAGGTCGCCTTCGCCACCTCCGCCTCGGCGATGATCCGGTCGACGCCCACGGTGTGCACGCCCTCGGCGTAGAAGAGCCGCGTCGCGGCGTCGAGGACGCGGCTGCGGGCGGGGGGCTTCGGTGGCGCGGTCACGTGTTGACGGTAGCAGACAGGTCTGTCTAGTCTGAGGGACCGCAATCAGACAGACCTGTCTGTTCGATTTGGACTCCCGGAGAGGCACCTCCCATGAGCGTTCTCTACACCGCGGTCGGCACCGCCAACGGCCGCGACGGCCGCGGCGTCAGCTCCGACGGCAAGCTCGACGTCACGCTCGCGCCGCCGCCCGAGCTGGGCGGGACCGGCGAGGGCACCAACCCCGAACAGCTCTTCGCCGTCGGCTACGCGGCCTGCTTCACCAGCGCCATGGGCGTCGTCGCCAAGCGCATGGACCTCGACGTCTCCGACGTCTCGACCACCGCCGAGGTCGGCATCGGCCCGAACGACTCGGGCGGCTTCGCGCTGGACGTGACGCTGCGGGTGGAGATGCCCGACGCCATCTCCGCGGAGCAGGGCAAGGAGCTGCTGGAGGCGACCCACCGGGTCTGCCCGTACTCGAACGCGACCCGCGGCAACATCCCGGTACGGCTCGTCGTGGAGTGATCCCGGCGCGCCGTCGCCAAATCGGGGTGGGCGCGCACCTAGCGTGACGCCGTGTCAACAAGACGTTATCTCTCCCCCCGAAAGCGGCGCACCGCCGTCGCCGTTGTCCTCGCCGCCCTGCTCGCGGCCCTCACCGGAGCGGGCGCGGCGAGCGCCACGGGCTCCGCTGCCGCCGCGGGGCCGCCCACCGCGTACGCCCGGCACGTCGCCGCGCCCGGCGCCGCGCCCGCGGAGCCGGCACCGCCCCCGTACCGCGTACGCAAGGGCGACACCCTCACCGCGATCGCCCGCCGGCTGGGGGTGCCGCTGGACCGGCTGTACACAGTCAACAGGTCCGTGATCGGCTCCGACCCGAACCTGCTGCGGCCCGGCCAGGTCCTCCGCGCCCCCGCGCCCGGCTGGACAGCCCCGGTCGACGCCGAATACCGGATCTCCGCGCGCTACGGCCTCCCCGGCGACGGCTGGATCGCCGGCTACCACACCGGCGTCGACCTCGCCGTCCCCACCGGCACCCCGGTGTACTCCGTCGGCCCCGGCGAGGTCCACAGCACCTCCACCGAGGGCGCGTACGGCAACCACATCCTGATCCGCATGGCCGACGGCCACTACGTCCTCTACGCCCACCTCGACCGGATGTCCGTCGCGGAAGGCGACCGCGTCGAGGGCGGCGCCCGCATCGGCGACTCCGGCAACACCGGCAACTCCACCGGGCCGCACCTGCACTTCGAGGTGCGCACCGGCACCGACTACGGCACGGACGTCGACCCCGTCGCCTACCTCGCCGGGTACGGCATCGACATCTGAGGCACCTCGGAGACACCCCGCACGCACAGCGGCGCCCCGGGCTCATCGCCCGGGGCGCCGCCGCCCTTTCACCTCCCGGTCGCTAGCTGAAGGTCACCGAGTCGACGTCGAACGAGTTGTTCTGCGGCGACGTGAACTTCAGATAGAGCTTGTGCGACCCTTCCAGCGCCTCGACCGGCACGGCCGGCGTGGCCTGGTAGGTGTCCCAGTTCCCGGTGTTGTGCACCGGCGTCGTCGCGAGCAGTTGCCCGTCCGGGCCGTCGGCGCGCAGTTCGATCGCGCCCACGCCGTACGGCGACGACAGCTTGTACGAGACCTGGCTCATGCCCTCGACGGACATCGGTTCGAAGGCGACCCAGTCGCCGTTGGAGATGTCGCCGATGCGCTTGCCGTTCTCGGCCCCGGCCTGGTTGACGATCCGGGTACCGGACTGGTCGTCGTAGTACTCGGCCTGCTTGTGCTTGGGCTGCAGGACCGACTTGGCGTACCCGGTCAGCGCGGAGGCGCCGTCGCCGCCGCCGTCCTGGTAGCGGGCGTTCAGCACGTACGTCAGGTCCGCGCCCTCCGGGTGGCCGCCGAGGTCACCGGTGTCGACGGTGCCCTCGCAGCCCGGCAGGTCGGTCGTCGAGTGCTCGTGGTCGTCGTGCCCGAGCGCCGGGTTGACGAAGACCTTGGAGCAGTCGATCGTGCCGTCCTCCGGGTCGGTCACGGTGACCTTGTACGGGATCTTGTCCCCGAACTCGATCAGCTTGCCGTTGACCGGGGTGTCGATCTTCACCTCGGGCGCGGTGTTGCCCGCGGTGATCGGGATGTTGGCGTACCCGGTCTTGCCGGAGGAGTCGGTGACCTTGAGCTGGGCGGTGAAGTCGCCCTTGTTCGCGTAGGTGTGGCTGGGGTTGGCCTCGGTCGAGTCGAAGGTGCCGTCGCCGTCGAAGTCCCACTCGTAGGAGAGCGAGTCGCCGTCGGGGTCGTTGGAACCCTCGCTGGAGAAGTCGACCGCCAGCGGCACGGGCCCGTTGGTCGCCGAGGCGGTGGCCTTGGCGACCGGGGAGCGCTTGCCCTGGCTGTAGTCGATGCGGTACAGCCCCGAGTCGCTGTTGCCGCCGCCGAACGCGCTGCCCCACTCCAGGACGTAGAGCGAGCCGTCAGGGCCGAAGGTCATGTCCATCGGCTTGTTGAACTTCGCCGAGGCCAGGAAGTCGTTGATCTTCAGCAGCTCCTCGTTCTCGTCCCAGCGGACCTCCTTGACGTAGTTGCGGGTCCACTCGTAGAGGAAGCCGGCGCCGTCGAAGTACTCGGGGAACTTCGTCTCGGAGGGGTTGTCCGGGTCGTAGTTGTAGACCGGGCCGCCCATCGGTCCAGAGCCGCCCTGGCCCAGCTCGGGGAAGTTCTCGGAGGCGCCGTAGCCGTACCAGATGTCCGGCTTCTGGACCTTCGGCAGCTCGGTCAGGCCGGTGTTGTTCGGCGAGGGGTTCGTCAGGTTGTCGCAGTCGAACTTCGCGCCGACCTCGCCGGTATCCGGGTTGTACGGGGCGTAGGGCTGGTTGTCACCGTGGCAGAAGGGCCAGCCGAAGTTGCCGGGCTTCTTGATGACGTTGTACTCGACCATGCCCTCGGGCCCGCGGTCCGTCGTCGGCAGCCCGCGGTCGGGGCCGTAGTCGGCGGCGTGGACGTAGCCCGTCTCCTGGTCGACGGTGAAGCGGAACGGGTTGCGGAAGCCCATCGCGTAGATCTCGGGACGGGTCTTCGTGGTGCCCTGCGCGAACAGGTTGCCCTTGGGGATCGTGTAGGTGCCGCCCTTGGTGGGCTTGATCCGCAGGATCTTGCCCCGCAGGTCGTTGGTGTTGCCCGCGGTCCGCGCCGCGTCCAGCATCTCCTGGCCCTCGCGCCAGTCGATCGGCGCGTAACCCTGCCAGTCGGGGCTGAGGTTCGGCGGCACGTCGTCGCCGGTGCCCAGGTACAGCGTGCCGTCGGGGCCGAACTCGACGGCGCCGCCGGTGTGCCCGGGCTCGGGGAAGGTGCGGTCCCGGTACGCGGGCACGTCGAGGAGCTTCTTCTCGCTGGCGGTGTCGAGCTTGCCGTTCTTGAGCGTGAAGCGCGACAGCCTGTTCACGTCCTCGGCGCTGCCGGCCGGGGCGTAGTAGAGGTAGATCCAGCCGTTCTTGGCGAAGTTCGGATCCAGCTCCATGCCGACCAGGCCGTCCTCACCGCCGGTGTAGACGTCGAGCTTGCCCGCGGTGGTGGTCTGGTGGGTGGCCGGGTCGAAGACCTGGACCTCGCCGGCGCGCTGGACGTAGTAGACGCGGCCGTCCTTGGCCACGTCCAGCTCCATCGGGTCGGCGGTGTCGTCGTCGAGGGTGACCTTCTCGTAGCCGTTCCAGACCGTGCCGCCGCAGTCGCCGGGCTCGGCGCCGGCGGCCCACTTCACGCCGCCGATGACGTGCTCACGGAACTCCTCCTCGCTGTACGCGGGGGTGTCGTGGCCCATGGCGGTGGCCCAGACCTTGCCGCCCTCGGCGTTACGGCACCAGGAGATCGGGTGGTCGGCGCCCATGGCGTCGTTGCCCGGGTTGTACGTCGTCTCGTCGGCGGTGACCAGGACGTGCACGTCGCCGCGCGGGTTGACGTCGAAGTTGTACCACTCCTCGGGGCGCTCCCACCGCTCGGGCAGGCCCTTGGTGGAGGGGTGCACCTTGTCGGCGACCTTCGCGGTGCCCTGGAGCACGCCGGGCGAGTGGCTCGGCATGTGGGCGCCGCCGTTGATCAGCTCGTCCCACCACGGGAACTCGTTCTCGATCCCCATGTCGAGCGTGTTGTGGATGGCCGCGACGCCGCCGCCGGACTGCACGTACTTCTGCATGGCGGCGCGCTGCTCGTCCGTGTCCCAGACCATGCCGGAGTTCTGCAGCATGATGATCACGTCGTACTCGGCGAGCGCGGCGTCGTTGAAGACGGTCGAGTCGTCGGTCTGGTCGACCTCGAACCCGTTCTCCTCCGCCTCCTCCTTGACCATCTGGAT
Organism: Streptomyces sp. NPDC004134; assembly: GCF_042874195.1. Lineage (NCBI taxonomy): Bacteria > Bacillati > Actinomycetota > Actinomycetes > Kitasatosporales > Streptomycetaceae > Streptomyces > Streptomyces sp. NPDC004134. Next base: position 107,006 of record NZ_JBIAMS010000030.1, read on the forward strand.
GCCCGCCGGGATGGAGCCGTGGACGTAGCCCACGGCCTTGGTGAACAGCAGCGCCTTGAAGGCCGGCGCCTTCTCCGCCGCTGATGACGGCAGCGCGGTGAGTGCGAGCAGGACGGCGGCCAGCAAGGTGACCAGCGACCTGCCTATGTCACGAGCATGACAGCTCATGAATCGGTCCTCTCCTTCGGTGTGCGGGTTGGGATGGGCGTACCGGTCGGTGAGAGGGGTTCGTGGGGCGCCGAGCGCGCGGGGGTGCGCGCAGGGGTGGTCCGCCGGGCCCGGATCGGGGTCCCGGAGCTCCGGGCCCGGCGGCGTGTGGCGCGGGGGGTGCGTGCGGTGTCGGTGCGGGTGCGTACGTGGTCAGGGTGCGTACGGGAGGACGGGCGGGGCGGGTACGTCAGGTGCGTAAGGCGCGGCGCAGGAAGGCGAGTCCGTCGACGGCGATGGCGTCCTGGGTCGGCGCCAGCGCCCGCCACACCGACGCGGCCACCGCGATGGTCGCGTTGTGCGCCGTGAACGACTCGATGCACAGCGGGCCGCGGTAGCCCGCCTCGTCCAGCGCGCCGAGGAAGCCGGGCCAGTCCAGGTGGTCCGCGCCGGGCGCGCCCCGGTCGTTGGCGCACACCTGGACGTGCGCGATCCGCCCGGCCGCCGCGCGTACGGCGCCGGACAGGGAGCGCTCCTCGATGTTCTGGTGGTACGTGTCGAGGGCGACCCCGATCGTCTCGCCGGGCAGCCCGTCCAGCGCCGTCACGGTCTGCGCGACGGTGTTGAGCAGGCTCGTCTCGTACCGGTTGAGCGGCTCGACGGCGAGCAGCACCCCGGCGGCCGCGGCGTGCGCGACGACCGGCGCGATGTTGTCCCGCCACTCGGCGTACGCCGCCGCCCGCTCGTCCGCGTCCATCCGCCAGGTCCTGCCCACCGCCGCGTACATCGGCCCGGCGACCACCGGCGCGCCGATCTCCCGCGCGGCGTCCACGCAGCGGCGCAGGTAGTCCTGCGTCGTACGGACCGCCAGCGGCTCGGCGCGGACGAGTCCGCGCTCAGGCGGCATCACCGCGAGCACCGCGGCCGCCGCCAGGCCGTTGCCGTCGAGCAGCTTCGCCGCGGCGGCCGGCTGCCAGTCACCCGGCTGTTCCAGCGGCAGCTCCGCGCAGTCGAACCCCCAGTCCGCCAGCCGCGGCAGCACCCCGGCCAGCGCGCGCTCGGTCACCGGGGAGTGCCAGATCCACGGGTTGGCGCCGATCAGCCGTCGTCCGGCCGGCATCACTCACCGCCCCAGTCGCCGGGGTAGCCGGGCAGGTCCTCGCAGCCGCAGGCGCCGTAGTGCAGCGGGGGCATGCCCTCCTTGTAGTACTCGTCGAAGTTCTCCTCGGTGACCACCGGCTGCGGCAGGGTCCACTCCTTCGGGACCTCCTCGCCGGCCAGGATCTTGAGCGCGGCGATCACGGGCGTACGCCACTGGAACGTCGGGTACGCCGGCGCGATGGCGGTCAGGTCCTTGTCCTTCCACGCCTGGAGGAAGTCCTGCTGGTCCTCGCCGGTGATCGGCGGGATGTCCTCGCCCGCGTCCTCGAACGCCTCGACGGCCGCGACCGACGTGGCGCCGGAGTCCATCCACACGCCGTCGATCTGGCCGTGCCGCGCGATGGCGTCGGAGACGATCGACTTGGCCTTCGACGGGTCGCCGTCGGTGAACTTCACCTCGACCACGTCGAGTCCCGCCTTCTCGAACGCGATCTCTGCCGCCGACCAGCGGGTCTCCAGCACGTCCACGCCGGGCGAGATGCGCAGGGCCACGATCTTGCCGCCCTTGTCCACCTCGTCCACCAGGAAGTCCGCGGCGGCGGCGCCGTAGGCGTAGCCGCCGATGGGGCTGATGAACGTCACGGCGCAGTCGGTCTCCACGCCGCGGTCGAAGACGATCACCGGGATCTTGCCGCACGCCTCCTCGACGGCGGGGGTGAGGGTGGCGGTGGTGTTCGGCGAGACGATCAGCGCGTCGCAGTTCTGGCCCGACAGCTCCTGGATGTCGGAGATCTGCTTGTCGTCCTTGCCCTGCGCGTCCAGGACGGTGAAGTCCTCGATCTCGTCGTGCTGCGCGACCTCCGCCTTCATCGTGTTCAGCCCCACCTGCCGCCAGGGGTTGAAGACGCCGGCGTTGGAGAAGCACAGCTTGACGCCGCCGTCGCCCTTCTTGGCGTACTCGGAGGTGTCGACCATCCCGCCCGACTGCGGATCGAGCATCTGCTCCCAGGGCTTGCCCTCGGGACCCTCGGGGGTCGCCTGGGTCAGCTCCAACTGCCGGTCGTAGTCCGCCTGGTCGAAGAACTCCGACTGCTTGTCACCGTCCTCCGCCTGCTCGGAGGCGGCGGGATCGTCGGCCAGATCGTCCTTCGGCGCGTCCGACGAGCAGGAGGCGAGCAGCGCTGCGGCCAGCAGCGCGGCGGCCGGTGCGGCCAAGCGGTTGCGAGCGCCGGGGCGGGTCGTGCGGCGCGTACGGCTCATGAGGAGGACTTCCCTTCCGAGGGCGTTGACGGTGCGGAGGGTGGTGGTGCGGTACGGCGCGGGCGCAGCCGGGAGAAGCCCGACCTGCCGGTGGCGCCGAGGCCGACGGCCGCGATGACGATGAATCCCTGGACCGTGGACTCCAGCGCGCCGGAGACGCCCTGGAGGTTGAGCAGCGTGAACAGCGCCTGGAGCGAGAACGCCCCGGCCATGGCGGCGACGACCGAGCCGCGGCCGCCGCCGAGGATGACCCCGCCGAGCACGACGGCGGTGATCGCCTCGAACTCCAGCCCCCGGCCGGCCTGCGCCGAGACCCCGGAGAAGCCGGCGACGAGCACCGCGGCGAGCGCCGCGGCGGTGCCGGAGAGGACGAACGCGAGGGTGCGCACGCGGGGTACGCGCACGCCCGCGAGCGCGGCGGCCCGCTCGTTGTCGCCGGTGGCCAGGAGCGTACGGCCGAAGTCGGCGCGCATCAGCCACACGGCGATGGCGCCGACCGCGAGGCACGCGAGCACCGCCCAGGGCAGCCAGCCCCCGGCCTCGCCGCGGCCGAACTCGCGGAAGCTCTGCGGCAGTACGCCCTGCGGGGAGCCGCCGGTCCAGTAGAAGACGGCGCCTTCGAGGATCAGCATCATGCCGAGCGTCGTGATGAACGACGGCACCAGCAGCACGGTGGTGATGAGCCCGTTGACCAGGCCGACGATCGCTCCGGCGAGCAGCAGCCCGGCGGTGACCAGCAGCCAGGGCGCGTCCGGGTACGAGCCGTAGAACTCGGCCCCGGCGACGACCCCCGCCGTGACCACCGCGCCGACGGACAGATCGAAGCCGCCGGAGACGATGACCATGTACTGGCCGGCGGCGAGGATCACCAGCGGGGCGGCGCGCTTGACGAACGCGAGGAAGGAGTCGGGCTCGTAGAACCCGGGATCGGTGATCGCCAGCGCGGCGAGCAGCACGGCGAGGAGGACGTAGACGGGGGCACCGGTGCCGAGTGCGGCGACCAGTCGCCGCCCCGGCCGGTCAGTGTTTCCGGCGGTGTCGGCGGTCGCGGTGGTTGCGGCGGTCATGCGGGCGACTCCTTACCGGGCGCATCCTGTGCGTCCCGCCGTGATTCGGCGCGGGACCTGCCGCGGGATTCGGCACGGGAACCTCCGCGCTCTGCGTCGCGCGCTGCCTGCGCCGGGCCCGGCGGACCCGCCGGTGTCTTCGCCGACTCCCCCTGCCCTCCTCCGCCCGACCTGCGCCGGCGTCCGGTCACCCGCGCCACGCGCGGCCTCGCGTAGAGGGCGACGGCGGCGATGATGACGACGCCGCGGACGACGTTCTTGAAGAAGGGGTCGACGGAGAGCTGGTTGAAGATGCTGTCCAGCACGGACAGCAGCAGCACCCCGCCGAGCGTCCCCGCCACCCCGCCACGGCCGCCGGCCAGCGCGGTGCCGCCGAGCACGACGGCGGCGATGGAGTCGAGGTCGTAGCGCGCCTCGGTGCCCGCCCAGGGGGCACCGGCGCCGAGCCGGGAGGCGAGGAAGAGGGCGGCGGCGCCGACGCACAGGGCGCACAGCACGTGGGCGTAGATGACGGTGCGCTTGGTGCGCACGCCGGACAGGCGGGCGGCGTGCTCGTCGCCGCCGGTGGCGTACATGTGGTGGCCCAGGCGCGTGCGTTTGGTGATCAGCCACAGCACGGCGGCCACGGCGATCAGCAGGAAGACGGAGACCGGGATGAAGCCGATGCGGTCGTAGCCGAGGCGCTGGAAGGACGCGGGGACGTCGCCCGCGGGTCCGGTGTAGTTGTCCTCGATGTAGCCGCGCAGGATGAACGCCATGCCGAGGGTGGCGATGAAGGCGTTGACCTTCAGCCCGGTGACGATGAGGCCGTTGGCGAGGCCGACCGCGGCGGAGAGCGCGAGCACGGCGAGCACCGCGGTGACGACGCTGCCGCCCTCCATCGTCTCGGCGGCGACGAGGGTGCCGATGCTGATGAGGTACGCGACGGACAGGTCGAGCGAGCCGGTGAGGATCACCGCGGACTGGCCGATGGCGACCAGGCCGAGGGCGACGGAGTTCTGCATGATGCCGGTCGCGTTGGACTGGGTCATGAACTGGCCGCCGTCGAGGGTGACGACGACCCAGCCGATGAGCGTGACCGCGGCGGCGGCCAGCCAGACGCCGACGACGGGGTCGGTGAGCTTGAGGCGGCCCGCGCCGGGCAGCCGGCGCGGGGCGGCGGACAACGGAGCCTCGGTCCGTACGGCGGTCATGCGGCACTTCCCTCGGGGGCCGTGCCCGACGCGTCCCGGGTGGCGAGCCGCATGATGTCCTCCTCGCCTGCCCCGGCGGGGAGTTCGCCGGCGAGGGTGCCGTCGGCCATGACGAGGATGCGGTCGCTCATGCCGATCAGCTCGGGCAGTTCTGAGGAGACGATGAGGACGGCCATGCCGTCGCGGGCGAGTTCGCGGACGAGGGTGTGGATGGCGGCCTTGGCGCCGACGTCGACGCCGCGGGTCGGCTCGTCGAAGAGCAGCACGCGGGGCCGGGCGGCGAGCCACTTGGCGATGACGACCTTCTGCTGGTTGCCGCCGGAGAGGTACTGGACCTCCTGGTCGTGGCCGCGGGAGCGGAGGTTGACGCGGTCGAGCAGGGCGGAGACCTCGCCCGCCTGCGCGCCGTCGCCGTGGACGGCGCGGGTGACCAGGAGGGCGTTGTCGCGTACGGACTGGCGCAGCGCCAGGCCCTCGCCCTTGCGGTCCTCGGTGACCAGGGCGACGCCGCCGCGGATGGCCTGGCGGGGGCTGCCGGGGCGCAGCGCGCGGCCGGCGACGGTCATGCTGCCGCGGGTGAAGGGCGCGGCGCCGAAGAGGGCCCGTACCAGGGAAGTCCGGCCCGACCCCTGGAGCCCGGCGACACCGGTGACTTCGCCGGCCCTGAGGGTGAGGTCGATGCCGGCGAGGCGCTCGTTGCCGGCGCCCGAGGTGGTCAGCAGCGGCTCGCCGATCTCCTCGGCGCGGGCGCGGGGCGGGTAGTACGAGCCGAGCTCGCGGCCGACCATGGCCCGGACGACGTCGTCGGGGGTGGTGTCGGCGGTGGTGAGCGTGGCGACCTTGCGGCCGTCCTTGAGGACGGTGATGCGGCGGGAGAGGTCGAAGACCTCGCGGAGGCGGTGGCTGATGTAAAGGATGCCGATGCCGCGGGCGGCGAGACGGCGGATGAGCGCGTAGAGGAGTTCGACCTCGTGGTCGGCGAGGGGTGCGGTCGGCTCGTCCATGACAAGCACACGGACATCGGACGCCGCCAGCGCCTTGACGATCTCCACCGTCTGCTGGCGGGCCACCGAGAGGTCCTTGACTTGGGTGTGGGGGGCGATTCCGGTCTCGTCCAGCTCGGCGAGGAGCTCGGCGGTGCGGCGCTCCATGGCGCGCCGGTCGACGAGCCCGCGGCGTACCGGCTCGCGGCCGAGGAAGACGTTCTCCGCGACGGTGCGGTGCGGGAGCAGCGCGAACTCCTGATGGATGAGACCGATCCCGGCGGCCTGGGCCTGTACGGGGTGCGAGAAGGCGTGCACCGTGCCGTCGAGCGTGATGGTGCCCTCGTCGGGGGCGTACTCCCCGGCGAGCACCTTCATCAGCGTCGACTTGCCCGCGCCGTTCTCCCCCACCAGGGCGTGGACCTCACCCGGTTCGAGGTCGAGCGACACCCCGTGCAGCACCCGTACCCCGAGAAAGCTCTTGGACACGTCCTGCATCGTCAGCATGAAAGGCAGAGTCCCCAGGCTTCTTTGGACTGTCAAGAGCCTAAGCAAGGGCTTTCTCTGATGAGTTGGCAAAGACTTTGGCCGAATGTCGAACAAAGAAGGTCTTGTTGGTGCTCTTGGTGGTCTCTAAGGTGGTCGATGTGACAGCCGCTTCTTCGTCTTCCTCGCCGATGCCGCCACCGCCGCGGCCGTCGGCCTCCGGCACACCGCCCCCCGGCCCGCCCGGGACGCCGCCCGGGGGCCCGCCCGGCGCCCCGCCGTACAGCCCGTCCGCGGGCCAGTCCCCCGGCGAGGTGCTGGCGCTGATCAGCTCCGGCGCCGCCGCCACCCGCGCCGAGATCGCCCGGCTCACGGGCCTCGCCCGCTCCACCGTCTCCCAGCGCGTCGACGCGCTGATCGCGCACGGCTTCGTCGACGAGGACGCGGAAGCCGGCTCCACGGGCGGCCGCCCCCCGCGCCGCCTCTCCCTCCGCACACGAGAACACGCCGTCGCCGGCGTCGACCTGGGCGCCTCGCACTGCCGGGTCGCGCTGCTGGACATCGGCGGCACACTGCTCGCGGTCCGCGAGGACCCGCTGACGATCGCGGACGGCCCGGAGGCGGTTCTCGGCCACGTCGAACGGACCATGCAGCGACTGCTGGAGGAGGCCGGCCGGGACCCCAAGACGCTCCGCTCCATCGGCGCGGGCGTGCCGGGCCCGGTGGAGTTCTCCACCGGCCGCCCGGTGGACCCGCCGATCATGCCGGGGTGGCACCAGTTCCCGATCCCGGAGTTCTTCGACGAGCGCTTCGGCGTCCGCGCCCTGGTGGACAACGACGTGAACGTCATGGCCCTGGCGGAACAGCGCCGCGCCTTCCCGGACACGTCGTACCTGCTGTACCTGAAGGTGGGCACGGGCATCGGCTGCGGCATCATCGCCGACGGCCGCCTGCACCGGGGTGCGCAGGGCTCGGCGGGCGACATCGGCCACATCCGCGTAGGCGAACGCGAGGAGCTGTGCCGCTGCGGCAACTCCGGCTGCCTGGAGGCCATCGCGGGCGGCGCCGCCCTGGCGGTCCGCCTCCGGGAACTGGGCCTGGAGGCGTCGGCGGGCCTGGACGTCGTCCGCCTGGTGAAGGAAGGCAACCGCGAGGCGGTCCGCATGGTCCGCGAGGCGGGCCGGGCGGTGGGCGAGGTCCTGGCGGGCCTGGTGAACTTCTTCAACCCGGAGACGGTGGTGGTCGGCGGCGCCCTGGCGGCGGTGCACGACCAGTTGCTGGCGGGGGTGAGGGAGGCGGTGTACAGGAGGTCGCACCCGCTGGCGACGCATGTGCTGCGGATCGAGCCGAGCAGGACGGGGGAGAACGCGGCGGCGATCGGGGCGGGGATTCTGGCGATCGAGCATGCGCTGTCGCCGCGGCAGGTGGATATGGCGCTGGCGGGGGTGGGGGGTTGAGGCGGGGGCGGGAGCCCGAGCGCGGCAGTCCGCGGTCCGCAGTCCACCGCCCACCGGAAACCGGAAACCATGTCCCCTCACACCCGCCCAAGGGTAGGCGCCTCGACTGACAACGAGCCTGCCCACCACCGGGGTCGACCGCTCTGACCTGCACCGGGGTCAGCGCCATCGACCTGATCCCGGGCGTACGGGCGTGGGCGTCGGCTCCGTCCGCGGCGTGGGCCGGTCCGGGGGCTGGTCCGGGGGGCCGGAGTCGGGGTGGGCGGTGTCGTAAGTAGGCCGCCTCGACGTGGGTTTTGAGCATCGGGCCCACCTCGACCGCAGGCCGGCTGCGCAGACCAACCGCCGTCCGAGCCGAGCGGCGATGATCGGGGACAAGCGGCGGTAGGGCCCTCGGGTCTGACCCGCGCCAAGCTCCAGCGGGCGTACGCACTACGCAGTCGACCCGGCGGCCGCGTACCGATGCCGCTCCGGGGGCCCGGGGCGGAGATTTCGTGCCGTAACCCGGGGTAACACCCCTGGATCCAGCCTGAATCTGGCCAAGATCGCCGACTTTCGCCCCCGTAGACGCATCCACCCAACCGAGACCGCCCGGAATGGCCGCCGCCGAGACAAACAAGCGGCAATCCACCCCGGGAATTACCCCAAAACGCCCACGCGCACCGACTTTCGCCCATCGGCACGCTCCCACCCGAATTCACGAACCCGCCACCCCAGCCGCGGCGCCCGAGCGGAGAAATTGGGTCGTAACTCGCGGTAACACCCCGGGATCCGGCCCGAATCACCCCCCAAGGCCCGAACTTCGCCCCAAAACGCACACGCAACCGCCCGAGCCCTCCGCCAACCCAACCCGCGACGGGACCGAGCCCACCTCGGACGCACCGCCCCGCTCCCCCCGGGCCATCCGCGCCGAGTGCCCAGCCGAGGCCGGAGGGCCCAACTCCCGCCTTCCGTGGACCTAGCCGATCGGGGTGCGCCCGCCGCCGGCGCTCCGGCATGCACCCACCAGGGGGAATCGGCGAACCGGGCAACCCCTCCGCGGGCCTCCGCCCACCGAGGACGCCTGGCAACCGGGGCGGGCCGGCTCCGCGCCGATTCGGGGTCGCTCCGCGAACGGGGCAGCCAACTCCGGTGGCCCGGCCACCCCGTCCGCCGGGCACCGCCTTCGTAGCGGTGCATTAGGGCGCCCGCTCCCTCCGGGCCACCCATAGCCGCCGGTCTTTCGGGCCGGAGTCCGGTGTCAAGGGTGGGGCGAAGCCCCATCGCGTTAGCGACGTCCATGGAGCGAAGCGGAAGGGACGCCCTTGACACCGGACGGAGGGCCGCATCATCAGGAGTGGGGTGGCCCGGGGGGAGCCTTTACGACACGGCCACTCCCTTCGCCGCCACCCCCGTACACCGGCCCACCCCACGCACCACCGCCACCCCGACGCCCTACCCCCGCACCCGGCCCGCACAGACACGACGTACCAGCTCAACGCCCCACTGCCACCGCGCTGAAGCTCCTATGGATCGTCAAGTGGTTTGTGGGAGCGGTTTAGTGGTGTGGGTCGTGTGGGGTAGGTGGTGGTAGATCTCCCGGGCGA